>NZ_CP075566.1:5068298-5421596 GCF_018502625.1 Pseudomonas hormoni | reverse complement strand
AAAACTGCCGGCATCGTCCTGCGCGGCAATGATCAGCTTGTGATCCTTGAACGTCAGGTAGGTCGAACCGGTGGTGGCACCGGACGAGATGACGTCACGCCAAAAACCGTCGGCCATTGCCGAACCAATCGGAAGTGACAACAGGGCAACGGTAGCGACAGCAAGTTTGAGACGCATGATGGGTGACTCCACTGGGTTAACTACGGCGTTTGATTGCCAAGTACCCAGCCGAGTTCCATCACCGGTCATTCAGCGGGTTCCACCAGCAAAATGGCCCCTTGCTGTCCGGTTACCCGAACGCGGCTACCGGTTACTGCGTCCGGGCCACGGGCCATCCACACACCATCGGCTACTTTGATTTTCCCGCGACCGTCGACAATGGCTTCATGCACCACAAAGGTTTTGCCGATCAGTTCCTGACCACGCAGGTTGAGGTTCGGCTCGTCACTCTGGCGCACCGCGCTGCGCTGGCGTCGCCACCAATACAGGGCGGTGGCGATCGAGAGCAGGCCGAACAGCAGGAACTGCAGTTCCCACGACAGGTCGGGGACGACAAACGTCAGCACGCCAACGGCGGCAGCCGCCATGCCGATCCACAGCAGATAGCCGCCAGCGCCAAACACTTCGAGAATCAGCAGCACGGTGCCTAATGCCAGCCAGTCCCAGAACGATAAATGCTGCAGGAATGCCCACATAACGCGCCTCAGGCTTTCTTGTTATCGAACGTGGCCTTGACGATCTCGCCGATGCCGCCGACTGCACCGATCATCGAACTGGCTTCCAGTGGCATCAGGATGACTTTGCTGTTGTTGGCCGAGGCCAGTTTGCCCAGCGCATCGATGTACTTCTGCGCGACGAAATAGTTGACTGCCTGCACGTTGCCGCCGGCGATGGCCTCGGACACCACTTTGGTCGCCTGGGCTTCGGCTTCGGCCTGGCGCTCACGGGCTTCGGCTTCGAGGAATGCGGCCTGACGACCCCCTTCTGCCTCGAGGATTTGCGCCTGTTTCTTGCCTTCGGCGGTCAGAATGGCCGCGGCACGCAGGCCTTCGGCTTCGAGAATTTGCGCACGCTTGATCCGCTCGGCTTTCATCTGCCCGGACATCGCCGCCATCAGGTCTGCTGGCGGGCTGATGTCCTTGATCTCGATCCGGGTGATCTTGATGCCCCACGGCGCGGTGGCTTCATCGACGGTGCGCAGCAGTTTCTCGTTGATCCCGTCACGCTGGCTGAGCATCGCGTCCAGCTCCATGGAGCCGAGCACGGTACGGATGTTGGTTTGCAGCAGGTTGCGGATGGCGTGTTCGAGGTTGTTCACCTCGTAGGCCGCCTGGGCGGTATTGACCACCTGGAAGAAGCACACGGCGTCGATCTGCACCGTGGCGTTGTCCGCGGTGATGACCTCTTGAGGGGGAATATCCAGCACACTTTCCATGACGTTGATCTTGCGACCGATACGGTCCATCACTGGAATGATGATGTTCAAACCCGGTTTGAGGGTGTTGGTGTAACGGCCGAACCGTTCGACCGTCCATTGGTAACCCTGCGGCACAACCTTGAAGCCCATGAACAGAATGGCGACCACCAGGCCGACAAAAAGTAAAAGCACGCTACCGATCTGCATAACGATTCCCTGTTAATCATTGAAGTTGCGATCGCAGGATTGTAGCGGCGCGGCTCAGGGATAAGAACCGTTAGTCGGCCTTCGTATCATCAGGAGACATAAAAGGTTTCATTTCTGCTCGCTTTGAGGCGTCACCCGCAGCACCTCCTCAATCGTGGTCAATCCCGCGGCGATTTTCTGTGCGCCCGACAGCCGCAAACTGCGCATGCCTTCCTTGAATGCCTGGCGCCGGATCGCCAGCAGATCGGTGTCAGGGTTGATCAGTGCTTTGAGGCCGTCAGTCAGCTGCATGATTTCGTAGACCCCGGCGCGGCCGCGATAGCCGGTGTCGCGGCATTCCAGGCAACCGATGGCGCGCTGGGCATTGCCCGGCAACGGTGCCTGCCAGGGTTTGGTCAGGGTTTGCCAGTCTTCTTCACTCAGTGTCAGTGGTGCCTTGCAGTGCGGGCACAACGTACGGACCAGTCGCTGCGCCATGACGCCGAGCACCGTGGCCTTGATCAGGTAATGCGGCACGCCGAGTTCCAGCAGTCGGCTGATGGCGCTGGGCGCGTCGTTAGTGTGGAGTGTCGAGAGCACCAGGTGACCGGTGAGCGCGGCCTGGATCGCCATTTCAGCGGTTTCGAGATCGCGGATCTCGCCGATCATGATGATGTCCGGGTCCTGCCGCATCAGCGCGCGCACGCCCGCGGCAAAGGTCAGTTCGATGTTGTGCTGGACCTGCATCTGGTTGAACGCCGGCTCGACCATCTCGATCGGGTCTTCGATGGTGCAGAGGTTGACCTCCGGCGTCGCGAGTTTCTTCAGGGTGGTGTAGAGCGTGGTGGTTTTGCCCGAACCGGTCGGACCGGTCACCAGGATGATGCCGTTGGGCTGACTCGTCATGTCCTGCCAGCGGCGCAGATCTTCGGCGGAAAAGCCCAGCTGATCGAAGTCCTTGAGCAGCACTTCCGGGTCGAAGATCCGCATGACCATTTTTTCGCCAAACGCCGTCGGCAACGTCGACAGCCGCAACTCGACTTCGCCACCGTCCGGGGTTTTGGTTTTCACGCGGCCGTCCTGGGGTTTGCGTTTTTCCGCGACGTTCATCCGTCCCAGGCTCTTCAGGCGACTGACGATGGCCATGGTCACCTGCGGCGGAAATTGATAGACGTTGTGCAACACGCCGTCGATGCGAAAACGCACCGTGCCTTGCTCGCGCCGGGGTTCGATGTGGATATCGCTGGCGCGCTGCTGGAAGGCGTACTGGAACAACCAGTCGACGATGTTGACGATGTGCGCGTCGTTGGCGTCCGGCTCCTGGTCGCTGGCGCCGAGGTTGAGCAGTTGTTCGAAGTTGCCCAGGGTGCTGGTCTGTTGATCGTTGTTGGTCGCGCCGCTGACCGATTTGGCCAGGCGGAAAAACTCCACGCTGAAGCGCTGAATGTCTATCGGGTTGGCCACCACGCGCTTGATGGGCAGCTTCAGAACGTGGGTCAGGTCGGCTTCCCAGCCTTTGACGTAAGGCTGGGCGCTGGCCACGGTCACCGCGTCGCGATCAATGGACACCGCGAGAATCTTGTGGCGCTGGGCAAAGGCGTAGGACATCAGCGGCGTAATGGCCGCGACGTTGATTTTCAGCGGGTCGATGCGCAAGTAGGGCTGGCCGGCCTGCTGCGACAACCACAGGGTCAGGCTTTCCAGGTCAAGGTGTTTGCCGGGACGACTGAGATCGTCCAGCTGCTGGGTGGCGATGAACTCCAGCGGGTGCATCTGGCCATGGGCGGCGTGACGGCGGCGGGCGTTGAGCGCGTGCTCGGCCGAGTCCTGGCTGATAAAGCCCTGGGCGACCAGTTCGCGCAGCAAATCATTGAGATCCAGCCAGCGGTCCTGAATGGCAAGTTGTACGGACATGCGGGCTCCTCGTGAACAACAGTTCGCAAAGGATAGTCGTGGACCTGCTGACCGTTGGGCCACTACCCGACGAAGCCGTATCGGGTTTTTTCAGCCCGTCGCCTGAGCCGCTTCAACCCACGCAGAATCAGCCACTTGCAGTTCAACCGAACAGACGCTGATCAGGTTACGTAATTTTTCCGCGATCACTTGCGCTCGGTGCCAGCTCAGCCCGTCGATGACGATGTCGAGCGACAGCCAATCGTCCGTGCGTTGCACGTTGACCTGTTGCGGCGTCAGGCATTGCAACGCGAACAGGTTGAGCGCACGGCACAACAGATCCGGCTCGGCTTCGGCGAGCAATTGATAGTGGACGCGGCAGTGGGCATTGCTGACGTTCCAGACATCGGCGCGGGTGGGCGGGGTGTTCACGGCTTCGAGGTGCGGCATGATCGGTCTCCAAAATCACTGGAGGAATTTTTACATTCGATGCCGGGTATTTCTTATCTATGATGGGGCTTATTGGCGATCTATCGAATCGTGCGATTCAACAAAACATCGATTACAGGTTTTTCTATGCAAAGCGAACTGGATGGCTACGACCGCAAGATTCTCGCGTTGCTGCAAGAGGACGCTTCGCTCTCCAGCGCACAGATCGCCGAACAGGTGGGGCTTTCGCAATCGCCCTGCTGGCGGCGGATTCAGCGGATGAAGGAGGAGGGGATTATTCGCGGTCAGGTGACGCTGCTGGACCGGAAGAAGATCGGGCTGAACACGCAGATTTTTGCCGAGGTCAAACTCAACGCCCATGGGCGCTCGAACTTCACCGAATTCACCGAGGCGATTCGCGGTTTTCCCGAGGTGCTGGAGTGTTATGTGCTGATGGGGTCGGTGGATTTCTTGCTGCGGATTGTGACAGCGGACATCGAGGCGTATGAGCGGTTTTTCTTTGAGAAGCTGTCGATGGTGCCGGGGATACAGGAGGTGAACTCGATTGTGGCGTTGTCGGAGATCAAGTCGACGACGAGTTTGCCGGTCTGAAGTTTTGGGGTGAATTTGCTGGCCTCATCGCTAGCAGGCTAGCTCCCACAGGGGAACGCATTCCAACTGTGGGAGCCAGCCTGCTGGCGATGGCGGTCTTACATGCGCAGCAACATCTTCCAGGCACGATTCTGATAAACCGCAATCGCCTGCTGCTTGCGCGCATCCAGCGATTCATCGGTGATCGGCTCGTTCGCCAGTTGCGCCAGCTGCTTCAGCTCACCGTACAGGCGATCCATTTCCGGGATCTCCAGCACGTGGCGGGCATGGTGCAGCCAGGCCTGGATGCGCTCGATGCGCGGCAGTTGTTCGGCCAGATCTTCCGGCTGCTGCTGGTAACGCTGCAATTGCAGCGATGTGGCTTCTTCACCCAACAGGCGTGGCAACCAGCTACCCAACTGCGCAGCGCCCTGGCGATTGCCACGCACGTTGCGATCGGCAGCCCAGGTGCGGGCCAGCAACCAGCGCGAAGTGTTCAGCGAGAACTGGCCCCAGCGCGGATCTTCGAGTTCTTCGAGGAACTGCTCCGGCGCAGCTTTACGCACGTCTTCGTCGTCCTGACCGGCTTGCACCAGTGGGCGCCAGTCTTCGAGCAACGCATCCAGCGCGAGGCGCAGGTCGTGTGTCGACTGACGCGGGGCGGCCTGGCCCAGGCTGCTCAGCAGCGCGCGCAATTCAGAGAGGTTTTCGACCCAGTCCTGCAGCAGGCGCCAGTGACCGTTGAAACGATACTGCTCGGCCAGACGCTGGCTGCTGCTCAGCAAGTGCCAGCTCAGCGCGGCGAACGCGTCGTCCAGCGGTGTTTCGGCAGTGATTTGCGGCGCCGCCAGGCTCAGCGAGTAACTGTTGGCGTCATACAAACGATAACCGCGCTCGGCCTTGCTGATGTCACATGGCATCAAGGCCAGGGTTGCAGCCAGTTCGGCGGCCAGTTCCAGCAGCGCGGCTGGTTCGCCTTCGCGCAGTTCCAGCTCCAGTTCGCAGATTTCTTCTTTCTGCTTGCCGACGACGACGTGGCCCAGGTCCAGCGCGGCTTCGATCACCACTTTGGTTTTGCCACGGCCCCAGGCGATTTCAGCGCGTTCGCGCACGAAGTCGGTGGTGAAAATCGGCTTCAGGGTTTTCTTGTCCAGCTCGGCCAGCTCTTCAGGCCAGCATTCGCCGTCGAGTTTCTTCACGTCGAGCTTGGCTTTGGGCAGGTTCCAGTCGTATTCGTTACGCTCGGACAAACCGGCGACGCTTTGTCCACGGGTCTTGAGGGTTTGAATCACTTCTTCGCCATCACGACGCAGGCGCAGGGCAACCTTGGCGCGGGCCAGGTCACGCTCAGGCGTGTCGAAGTACTGGTTCATCAGTTCACGGCGTTCCCAGCCACTTTTGTTGCGTTTTTTCAGTAGCGGGTGCTCGCGCAGGGCGGCGAGGGTTTCGCGGCTGACGCGGAGTTTGATTTCGGTTTCTTTCTGCATGGCCGGAAAATCCAGGATCGGGAGCGCAGCCGGGGGAATGTGTGGCTGCCAAGGTCGTGCAGTGTACAGGACTCGTTCACCCTACGCGCCGCGACGGTTTATTCCTGTCGCCGGATGGCTCTATGATGGACTTCAATTCGCGAGTTGGAGTCAGCGATGCCTTTGCCGTCCATGAAAGATCAGTTCGCTGCGCTGATTGCCGCACCGTCGGTCAGTTGTACCCAGGCCAGCCTCGATCAATCCAACCGCCCAGTGATTGATTTGCTGGCGACGTGGCTCGGCGACCTGGGTTTTGCCTGTGATATCCAGCAGGTCAGCCCCGGCAAATTCAATCTGCTGGCCAGTTTCGGTTCCGGCCCTGGTGGTCTGGTGCTGGCGGGGCATAGCGATACCGTGCCGTTCGATGGCGCGTTGTGGCAGACCGATCCGCTGAAGCTGACCGAAGTCGATGGCCGCTGGGTCGGTCTGGGCAGTTGCGACATGAAAGGCTTTTTCGCCTTGGCCATCGAAGCCGTCCTGCCCTTGCTCGACCAGCCGTTCAAACAGCCGTTGCTGATCCTCGCCACCTGCGATGAGGAAAGCTCGATGTCCGGTGCCCGTGCCTTGGCCGAAGCAGGACGCCCGTTGGGCCGGGCGGCGGTGATCGGCGAGCCGACCGGACTGAAGCCGATCCGCATGCACAAAGGCATCATGATGGAGCGCATCGACATCCTCGGTCAGAGCGGCCATTCCTCGGACCCGCGCCTTGGCCACAGCGCCCTCGAAGCGATGCACGATGCCATCGGCGAATTGCGTGGTTTGCGTCTGCTGTGGCAACGCGAATACCGTAATCCGCAGTTCGGCGTACCGGTGCCGACCATGAACTTCGGCTGCATCCATGGCGGGGATAACCCCAACCGCATCTGTGGCCAGTGCTCGCTGGAATTCGACCTGCGTCCGCTGCCGGGTATGGACCCCAAGGTGTTGCGCGCGGAGATTCTGAAGAAACTCAACCCGGTTGCCGAACGCCATCAGGTAAAGATCGATTACGCGCCGCTGTTCCCCGAAGTGCCGCCCTTCGAGCAGGCCGAAGACGCCGAGTTGGTCCGCATCGCGGAAAAGCTCACCGGTCATCGCGCCGAAGCAGTGGCGTTCGGCACCGAAGCGCCTTATCTTCAGCGTCTTGGCTGCGAAACACTGGTGCTCGGCCCGGGCGACATTGCCTGCGCGCACCAACCGGGGGAATACCTCGAAATGTCACGTTTGCAGCCTACCGTGCATCTATTAAGACAGCTGATCGAACATTACTGCCTGACGCCGGCCCAAACGCCGATGCCAGGCAGTTGAACGCAGCCCCTGTAGGAGCCGAGCTTGCTCGCGATGGCGGCATTACATTCAACATCAATGTTGCCTGGCCCACCGCTATCGCGAGCAAGCTCGGCTCCTACAGGTTCACCAAGTCGTATAAATTGCCGGTGTTCAAACCCGTATTCATGAGGAGAGCGCGCGTGTCGCCAAGCCTGTTCCGACGATAACCATCAGCCCGCTGTGCGTTTTCTGTTTCGCCCATTTTTTGGCTGCTATTTATTACAGGCCCAGGTTCATGCCCGAATACGTTAATTGGCTTCGTCACGCTTCGCCTTACATCAACGCCCACCGCGATTGCACCTTCGTCGTCATGCTGCCCGGCGACGGTGTGGAGCATCCGAACTTCGGCAATATCGTCCACGACCTGGTGCTGTTGCACAGCCTCGGCGTGCGACTGGTGCTGGTTCACGGTTCCCGTCCGCAAATCGAAACCCGCCTGGCCGCGCGCGGCCTGACCCCGCATTACCACCACGGGATGCGCATCACCGATGCTGCGACCCTGGAATGTGTGATCGATGCGGTCGGCCAGCTGCGCATTGCCATCGAAGCGCGCCTGTCGATGGACATGGCCTCGTCACCAATGCAGGGCTCGCGTCTGCGGGTGGCCGGCGGCAATCTGGTGACCGCACGGCCGATCGGCGTGCTCGAAGGCGTCGACTATCACCACACCGGCGAAGTACGCCGGGTTGACCGCAAAGGCATCAATCGCCTGCTGGACGAGCGTTCCATCGTGCTGTTGTCGCCGTTGGGCTACTCGCCGACGGGTGAGATTTTCAACCTCGCGTGTGAAGACGTGGCGACCCGCGCGGCCATTGATCTGGGGGCCGATAAACTGCTGCTGTTCGGCGCCGACCTGGGTTTGATCGATGAAAACGGTCGTCTGGTTCGTGAACTGCGTCCGCAGCAAGTGCCGGCGCATTTGCAGCGTCTGGGCAATAACTATCAGGGTGAATTGCTGGACGCCGCCGCTGAAGCTTGCCGTGGCGGCGTGGCGCGCAGTCATATCGTCAGTTACGTCGAAGACGGCGCACTGCTGACCGAACTGTTCACCCGTGACGGTGGCGGTACGCTGGTGGCGCAGGAGCAATTCGAGGTCGTGCGTGAAGCAGCGATTGAAGACGTCGGCGGTTTGCTGGACCTGATCAGCCCACTGGAAGAGCAGGGGATTCTGGTGCGTCGTTCGCGCGAAGTGCTGGAGCGCGAGATCGAGCAGTTCAGCGTGGTCGAGCGCGAAGGCATGATCATCGCGTGTGCGGCGCTGTATCAGATTGCCGATTCGGATGCGGGAGAGCTGGCGTGCCTGGCGGTGAACCCGGAGTACCGCCACGGTGGTCGTGGGGATGAGCTGTTGGAGCGGATCGAAACCCGCGCTCGGGCTCAGGGTTTGAAGACTCTGTTCGTCCTCACCACCCGGACTGCGCACTGGTTCCGTGAACGCGGGTTTGTGCCGAGTAGCGTCGAGCGCCTGCCGTCGGCTCGGGCGTCGCTGTACAACTATCAGCGTAATTCGAAGATCTTCGAAAAAACCCTGTAACCGCAGACTTTTGTGGCGAGGGAGCTTGCTCCCGCTGGGCTGCGAAGCGGCCCCAAACCAGCGAACGCGTTATGACTGATTAATTGCGTTATCGGGGTTTGGGAGTCCTTCGGCCTCCAGCGGGAGCAAGCTCCCTCGCCGCAGTTTTTGTGTGTTACTCGGTGACGAATTTCGCGCTGACATACGGTGAATAATCCGGCAGCACCGTCTCTACCTTGCCTTGCTCCTTCAAGAACTTCGCCGTCTCACCAATGGCCTTCGCCGTGCCGCCGTCCAGCAGCGCAGTGGTCTGTTGTGCCTTGGCGTCCGGGAAAGCCGAACCGGCCAGCAGTTCCGGCACGTCCGCGGCATTGGCACCGGTCAGTTTGGCGATTTTCTGCACCGGTACCGAATCAGCGGTCCAGCTTTCTTTATGTGCAGCGTAATCGGCGAAGGAGTCCAGGGTGACCTTGGCGAATTTGGCCACGACGTCCGGATGCTTCTCGGCGTAATCCTTGCGTGCGACCCAGACTTCGAAGGTCGGTGCGCCCCATTGGCCGACCTGTGCGGCGTCGGTTAAGGTCTTGCCGGTCTTGCGAATTTCCCCCAGCGCAGGCGACCAGACAAACGCGCCATCAATATCGCCACGCTTCCAGGCGGCTGCAATTTCCGCCGGCTGCAGGTTCACCACTTTGACTTTCGAGGCGTCCAGGCCCCAGTGCTTCAGCGCGCCAAGCAAACTGTAATGCGAGGTTGAAACGAACGGCGTGGCGATGGTCTTGCCGATCAGATCTTCCGGTTTATCGATGCCGCTGCCGTTGCGCACGACCAGGGCTTCGGCCGCGTTGATCTGGGCGGAAACGATGAACGCGACAATCGGCAAATTGCGCGAAGCGGCCGCGGCCAGCGGGCTTGAGCCGAGGTTGCCGATCTGCACATCACCCGAGGCAATCGCCGTCACCACTTCGGGGCCGCTGTTGAAACGACGCCAGTCGATTTTCTCTCCGATGGTCTTTTCGTAGATGCCATCGGCTTGCGGGACTTTGCTGGGGTCGATGCCGGTTTGATAACCCACGGTGAGGTTCGCGGCATGGGCAGAAAAAGAAAATAATACCGATACACAAACTGTAACAATTGGGTTGGATAGTGCGCGCTTGGTCGTCATGGCGGAGGCCTTATCGATAGGAATTGTTGCGGAATTGCTTCCAAACCTAATCGATCTAAAAAACGCCTAATAAATACCATTTAGTAATTAGCTTATGAGCTGGCCGCTCTAGTCCGAGGGGGTTCTTAACGGTGAGCTAAATTCCTAAACGGTATGAGAAAAGAATTCAGCCATTCTTTTCAGGTTTATGACGAACTCATGACCCTGCATGGACCAAAAATCGGGGATTAGACGATGGTCGTAGACACACATGGTTACGATTGACTTGTGGGTCACGGTCTGGCGCTAATCGCGCATCTTAGGATCTGGGGCATTGACTCCGGGCCAGGAATACAAGAATTAGAATCGAGAGGAGTAAATCAATGAACAAGTCGACCTTGGCCTTGGCCGTGGCTGTAGGGGTTTTGGCGCAGCAGGCAGGCGCCGCCGGTTTCATCGAAGACAGCAAGGCTTCTGTTAGTTCGCGCACCTATTATTTCGATGCCGACAACCGTGAAGGCGCCAAGACTCCAGCTAACCGCCAGCGAGAAACCGCTGAAGGTCTGAAGTTCGATTACCTGTCGGGCTTTACCCAAGGTGTCGTCGGTTTCGGTATCGATGCCCAGGCGCTGGTCGGTATCCATCTGGACGGTGGCAAGGGCCATCACCCGGACAGCAACTCCTTCAATCCTAGCGATAGCGACAAATCGGCGTCGGATGAGTGGAGCCGTCTGTCGGGCAACGTCAAGGCGCGCTTCTCCAAGACCGAGGCCCACCTGGGTGGCGCTCTTCAGCCAAACATGCCGATCCTGATCGCGAACGACAGCCGCGTGCTGCCGCAAACCTTTGAAGGTGGCACCATCACCTCGAAGGAAATCGACAACGTCACCTTCAACCTGGGTCAACTGGAGCACGCGACAGGTCGCGCCTCCTCGAACTCCACTGGCCTGTCTGTGGCGGGCGCTACTCAGGACAGCAACCAGTTCCGTTACGCCGGTGCTGACTGGAAGGTCACCAAAGACCTGACGCTGCAGTACTACTACGCGAACCTGGAAGACTTCTATAAACAGAACTTCCTCGGCCTGGTGCACGTTTACCCAATCGCCCCGAACCAGTCGTTCAAGACTGACCTGCGTTATTTCGACAGCAGCTCCGACGGCAAGAACGGCAACGGCAGCGCCGGGTACCAGTTCAACAACAACAATGGCTACGCCAAGAACAAGGGCGAGGTCGATAACAAGACCTGGAACGCCACGTTCACCTACACCCTGGGTGGCAGCGCATTCCTGCTCGGGCATCAGCGTGTCAACGATGACGGCGGCTTTGTCTTCTTGAACCAAGGTAACGTTGTTGATGGTAACGGACGTCCTGAAGGCGGCGGCGGCGCCAGCTTCTACTCGTTTACCGACGCCACTGTGGGCAGCTTCATCCGTGCCGGTGAAAACACCACGTACGGTCAGTACTCCTATGACTTCGCCTCGCTGGGCGTACCCGGCCTGAAAGCTTCGATTGGTTACCTGAGTGGTCAAGACATCAAAGCTGCCAGCGGCAGCGGTAAAGACTTGAGCGAGCATGAAACCGACGCACGTATCGATTACGTGATTCAAACGGGCGCGCTGAAAGGGTTTGGCACCACGCTGCGTCACGGTACTTATCGTGGCGACGGCACCGGCCTTGTTGACCAAGACCAGACCCGTCTGATCTTCAACTACACCTACGCCTTCAAGTAAGATTCGCAAAAAAGCCTCGCCGTCTGGCGAGGTTTTTTTTGCATTTTTTTTCATATTCTAATTTGGTATTACTTAGTAATTTATTATTCTTTTTGGCTTTTAAAATAAACCCCTAAAGTGCATTCCGCCGTGGCCGATACGTAGTGTCCAGCAGCGATTAAAATGTCGATTTTTATTCCCGTGCGGCATAAAAAAGCATGAAATAAATATATTTGCGTTTACCATGCCGACCCCTTCACCGCGCTTAGTCCCTTGACTTAGACGCATCAATTGAGTGACGCGCAGATTGCGGTTGGCGGTATCTGCACATTTCAGGATCCAGAGCATTCGACTCAGGACCAAAAAATTAGAAACGATAGGAGCGAAACACATGAACAAGTCCACCTTGGCCCTGGCTGTGGCCGTAGGGGTTTTGGCGCAGCAGGCAAGCGCCGCCGGTTTCATCGAAGACAGCAAGGCTACATTGGGGCTGCGTAACTTCTACATCAACACGGATAACCGTGACCACGATGCCAACACCGCTGCCAACAAGCGCAATGGCGTTCAGAGCAAAAACGAAGAATGGGGCCAAGGCTTCGATCTGCGCTTCACTTCCGGTTACACCCAAGGCACCGTCGGCTTCGGTATCGACGCTATCGGCCTGCTGGGCGTGCGTCTGGATTCCGGCGGCGGTACTAACGGCGCAACTGCAACTTCGTACGGCGGCACTGTTTTCCCAAGCAAATCCAACGGCGAAGCGGTTGATAACTTCTCCAGCCTGGGTCTGACTGCCAAAGCCAAGATCTCCCAGACCGAACTGAAGCTGGGCACCCTGCAGCCAAAACTGCCGGTTATCGTGACCAACGACGGTCGTTTGCTGCCGCAAACCTTCCAGGGTGGCCAGATCACTTCGAACGACATCAAGGACCTGACACTGGTTGGTGGTCAGATCGAGCACGCCAAGGGCCGTAACTCCAGCAACAACGAAGAGTTGTCGATTGCGGGTGCCAACGCTCACACCGCAGCCGGTCGTGACAGCAACAAGTTCATCTATGGTGGCGGTGACTACAAAATCACCAAAGACCTGACTGCCCAGTACTACTACGGCAACCTGGAAGATTTCTACAAGCAGCACTTCCTGGGTCTGGTGCACAACTGGGCAATCGGTCCGGGCGTGTTGAAGTCTGACTTCCGTTATTTCAACAGCTCCGATGACGGTGCCAACGGTCACGATTCGTCTTACTACACCACTGGTAATGACACTGGTTTCAGCAACGGTAGAGGCAAGGTCGACAACAACCTGTACAGCGGCCTGTTCCTGTACACCGTTGCCGGTCACACCTTCGGCGGCGGCTATCAGGCCAGCAACGGTAACAGCGATTTCCCTTGGTTGAACCAGGGCGACGGCTCGTCGGCTTACATCACTACCGACATGCAGATTGCCAAGTTCGCCCGTGCCGGTGAACGTACATGGCAAGCTCGCTACTCGTATGACTTCGCCAAAGTCGGCGTACCGGGCCTGACCGCCGGTGTGGTTTATCTGCGTGGCGACAACATCGACACGGTGGGTCTCAACGGTCGCGAGAACGGTTCCGACAGTTCCGAGTGGGAACGCGACCTGACCGTGGGTTACGTCGTACCGGAAGGCCCGCTGAAGAACCTGGGCCTGATGTGGAAAAACGCTTCGTGGCGCAACGACGTTCCAGGTCAACGCGACCAGGACGAAAACCGCCTGATCCTCAGCTACTCGATCCCGCTGTTGTAATAGCGCTCGCGTAACCGCTGAAAAAAAGCCCCGCCCGGCATTTCGCCGAGCGGGGCTTTTGCGTTTTCAGGGCGGGGTCACCCCCGTAATCCCGTCCTGAAACGCCTTCTTTGCAGCAACTCAAGGCCTTCTCGAACCTTGGAAGCGATAGTCGTCGCGATGGCTTTGCCGGTCCAGTGAACAGATTTTTAATATTCATTTGCGATCTAATAAACACTATATTTATTCTTTTTAATAAATCCCAAACACGAGCTACAGTTGAGGTCTACAACACACTCATCAGGAGCCCACCATGAGCATCAGACTCGGCGACATCGCCCCCGATTTCGAGCAGGATTCCAGCGCCGGCACCATCCATTTCCATGAATGGCTGGGTGATAGTTGGGGCGTGCTGTTCTCCCACCCGGCGGACTTCACACCGGTGTGCACCACCGAGCTGGGCTTCACCGCCAAGCTCAAGGACGAATTCACCAAGCGCGGAGTCAAGGCCATCGCGCTGTCCGTGGACCCGGTGGACTCGCACCACAAGTGGATCGAGGACATCAACGAAACCCAGAACACCGTCGTCAACTTCCCGATCCTGGCTGACGCTGACCGCAAGGTCTCGGACCTGTACGACCTGATCCACCCCAACGCCAACGACACCCTGACCGTGCGCTCGCTGTTCGTGATCGACCCGAACAAAAAGGTTCAGCTGACCATTACTTACCCGGCGAGCACCGGCCGTAACTTCCATGAAATCCTGCGGGTGATCGACTCGCTGCAACTTACCGACAATTACAAGGTGGCCACCCCGGCCAACTGGCAGGACGGTGAAGAAGTGGTGATCGTGCCTTCGCTGCAGGACCCAGACGAAATCAAGAAACGCTTTCCCAAGGGTTATCGCGCGGTGAAGCCGTATCTGCGTTTGACGCCGCAGCCCAATAAGTAAGCCGCAGCATTTTGGGCTTAACAGGCGCCGCAGAATTCAGATAGAACCGCATCCATAAAGCAGGGGAATTTCAGGCCGTTTTCACGGCCTGTTTTTTTGCCCGGAAGAAAGTGTTTTGCATATCTCCTAAACGCATAACCAAATGAATAAATATGATTTAAAGATATATAAATCACCTGTTAAGGTCTCTCCATCGAAGCGAGATCGCACACGGCGAATCGCCAACACCGTTCAAGGAATCGTCTGAATGCTGGTCGTCTCACTCGGTGGCAGTCCCAGCCAACGCTCCCGTTCCGGGGTGCTGCTGGAGCGCTCCCAACGCTGGTTGCAGGAGCAAGGAGTGGAAGTGGTGAGTTACCAGGTGCGGGACTTCCCGGCCGAAGACTTGCTGCACGCACGTTTCGACAGCCCGAAGGTGATCGACCTGCTGCAACAGATTGAAAATGCCGATGGCCTGCTGATCGCCACACCGGTTTACAAGGCGTCGTTCTCCGGCGCACTGAAAACCGTGCTGGACCTGTTGCCCGAACGCGCCCTGGCCCACAAAGTGGTTTTGCCGATGGCCACCGGCGGCAGCATCGCCCACATGCTCGCGGTGGATTACGCGCTCAAGCCGGTGCTGTCGGCGTTGAAAGCCCAGGAAATGCTCCACGGGATTTTCGCTGTGGACAGCCAGATCGCTTACGGCGAAGGCAGCGCTCAAGCGCAACTGGCGCCAGAACTTGAAGAACGACTGAACGAATCCCTGGAGCTGTTTTTCAGCGCCATGGCCCGACGGCCGAAGCCGCTCGATCCGAACCTGTTGAATGAACGTCTGTTGAGTGCTCGCTGGAGCATTTAAGCCACACCCGAATTCTGAAGTACTCACCTTACTCAGCCGTCAACGGTCAAGCAGGTGCAGCCAAAACCCAACTGCAAAAAGGAGAGCGCTATGCGCACTGTCATTTTGCGTCGTGGTCTGGTCGCTCTGTTTGTTGCGGCTGTGTCCTTCGGCGCCATTACTCAAGCTCAGGCCGAGACCCTTCGGATCGGTTATCAAAAGTACGGCACGCTGGTGCTGCTCAAAGCCAAAGGCACGCTGGAAAAACGCCTCGCCGCCCAAGGCGTGGACGTGCAATGGACTGAATTCCCCGGCGGCCCACAGCTGCTTGAAGGTTTGAACGTCGGCTCCATCGACTTCGGTGTCACCGGCGAAACGCCTCCGGTATTTGCTCAAGCGGCGGGTGCCGATCTGCTCTACGTCGCCTACGAACCGCCAGCGCCCCACAGCGAAGCGATCCTGGTGCCGAAGGACTCGCCGATCAAATCGGTGAAGGACCTCAAGGGCAAGAAAGTCGTGCTCAACAAAGGCTCCAACGTTCACTACCTGCTGGTCCGCGCGCTTGAAGACGCCGGCCTCAAATACACCGACATCCAGACCGTTTTCCTGCCGCCGGCCGATGCCCGCGCCGCGTTCGAACGTGGCAGTGTCGATGCCTGGGTGATCTGGGATCCGTACCAGGCGGCCGCCGAACAGCAGCTGCAAGCGCACACCCTGCGCGATGGCCAAGGCATCGTCGACAACCACCAGTTCTACCTGGCGACCAAACCTTACGCACAGAAAAATCCTGAGGTGATCAAGACCCTCGTGGAAGAAGTGCGCGCCGTCGGTGAGTGGTCCAAGGCCAACCCGGAAGACGTGACCAAACAGGTTTCGCCACTGCTCGGCCTGCCGGCGGACATCACCCTGACCTCGGTGAAACGCCAGGGCTTCGGCGCACTGTTCCTGACCCCTGAAGTGGTCGCTGCCCAGCAGAAAATTGCCGACAGCTTCTACCAGCTCAAGCTGATTCCGAAACAGCTGAGCATCAAAGACGTGATCTGGACGCCACCGGCAGCCGTTGCCAAAGCGCAGTAATTCGATTCCCCAAGGAGACCACTCCATGAGCCTCAATATCTTCTGGTTCCTGCCTACCCACGGCGACGGCCATTACCTTGGCACCGCCGAAGGCGCTCGCGCCGTCGACCACGGTTATCTGCAACAAGTCGCGCAAGCAGCGGATCGCCTGGGCTTCGGCGGGGTGCTGATTCCCACCGGCCGCTCGTGCGAAGACTCGTGGCTGGTGGCGGCGTCGCTGATCCCGGTGACCCAGCGTCTGAAATTCCTTGTCGCCCTGCGCCCCGGGATCATTTCCCCGACGGTCGCTGCGCGTCAGGCGGCGACGCTGGATCGTCTGTCCGGCGGTCGTGCGCTGTTCAACCTGGTGACCGGCGGCGACCCGGAAGAATTGGCCGGCGACGGTTTGTTCCTGACCCACGAAGAACGCTATCAAGCCTCGGTGGAATTCACCCGCATCTGGCGCCGCGTGCTGGAAGGCGAAACCGTTGATTACGACGGTCAGCACATCAGCGTGAAGGGCGCCAAGTTGCTCTATCCGCCGATCCAGCAACCGCGTCCGCCGCTGTACTTCGGCGGCTCTTCGGAAGCGGCGCAAGACCTCGCGGCAGAGCAAGTGGAAATGGTCCTGACCTGGGGCGAGCCACCGGCCGCCGTCGCTGAAAAAATCGAACAGGTTCGAGCCAAAGCCGCGAAGCTCGGCCGCACCGTTCGCTTCGGCATTCGCCTGCATGTGATCGTTCGTGAAACCAACGCTGAAGCGTGGCAAGCGGCAGATCGACTGATCTCGCACCTGGACGACGAGACCATCGCCCGTGCCCAGGCTTCCCTGGCGCGTTTCGATTCCGTCGGTCAGCAACGCATGGCGGCATTGCATGGCGGTAGCCGCGACAATCTGGAAGTCAGCCCCAACCTGTGGGCCGGTGTTGGCCTGGTGCGTGGCGGTGCCGGCACCGCACTGGTCGGCGACGGTCCGACCGTGGCCGCCCGCGTGAAGGAATACGCGGACCTGGGCATCGACACCTTCATCTTCTCCGGTTATCCGCACCTCGAAGAGTCGTACCGCGTCGCGGAATTGCTGTTCCCGCACCTCGACATCGAGCGGCCGGAACTGCCCAAGGGTACGAATTACGTCAGCCCGTTCGGCGAGATGGTCGCCAACGACATCCTTCCCAAAGCCGCGTCCCAGAGCTGAGGCGCGCCATGAAGAGAATCATCCACAACCTTGCGCCCTGGACGTTGCCGGTTTTGCTGGTGGCGGTGTGGCAGTTGTCGGTGTCGGCGGGCTGGTTGTCGACGCGGATTCTGCCGGCGCCCATCGCGGTGATCGAAGCCGGCGTGAGCCTGGTGCGCAGCGGCGAAATCTGGACACACCTGGCGATCAGCGGCTGGCGAGCAGCGCTGGGCTTCACCATCGGCGGCGGTATCGGCCTGGCACTGGGCTTCATCACCGGTCTGTCGAAATGGGGCGAACGCCTGCTCGACAGTTCGGTGCAAATGATCCGCAACGTGCCACATCTGGCGCTGATTCCGCTGGTGATCCTGTGGTTCGGCATCGACGAGTCGGCGAAGATTTTTCTGGTGGCGTTGGGCACCTTGTTCCCGATCTACCTCAACACCTACCACGGCATTCGCAACGTCGACCCGGCGCTGGTGGAGATGGCGCGCAGTTATGGCCTGTCCGGTTTCAGCCTGTTCCGTCAGGTGATTCTGCCGGGTGCGTTGCCTTCGATTCTGGTCGGCGTGCGCTTCGCACTGGGCTTCATGTGGCTGACCTTGATCGTCGCTGAAACCATTTCCGCGAGTTCGGGCATCGGATACCTGGCAATGAATGCGCGGGAGTTTTTGCAGACCGACGTGGTGGTGCTTGCGATTCTGATGTACGCGGTGCTCGGCAAACTCGCCGACCTCGCGGCCCGTGGACTTGAACGTGTGTGGCTGCGCTGGCATCCGGCGTATCAGGTTGCCAAGGGAGGTGCGGCATGACGGCTCAACAACCTCCACGCCTGCTGCGCGGGATTCCGCTGGTGGTGCGCAAGCTGCAAAAAACCTTCGGCTCGCGGCAGGTGCTGCGTGAGATCGATCTGCACATTCCGGCCGGCCAGTTCGTCGCCGTGGTCGGTCGTAGCGGTTGCGGCAAAAGTACCTTGCTGCGGTTGCTCGCCGGTCTCGATAAACCGACGGGTGGTGAATTGCTCGCCGGTTCCGCGCCGCTGAGCGATGCACGGGAAGACACCCGGCTGATGTTCCAGGAAGCGCGTTTGCTGCCATGGAAAAAGGTCATCGACAACGTCGGCCTCGGGCTCAAGGGCAACTGGCGTCCGCAGGCATTGGAAGCGCTGGAGTCAGTCGGCCTGGCGGACCGCGCCAATGAATGGCCAGCGGCGCTGTCCGGCGGACAGAAGCAACGTGTGGCCCTGGCCCGCGCGCTGATCCATCAACCGCGCTTGCTGTTGCTCGACGAACCGCTGGGTGCACTGGATGCACTGACCCGAATTGAAATGCAGCAACTGATCGAGCGGCTCTGGCAAAAGCACGGTTTTACCGTGTTGCTGGTGACCCACGATGTCAGCGAAGCGGTGGCGATTGCCGATCGGGTGATCCTGATCGAAGAGGGCGAAGTCGGCCTCGACCTGCACGTGGAACTGCCGCGCCCTCGGGTTCGGGGTTCCCATCGGCTGGCGGCGCTGGAAACCGAAGTCCTCAATCGCGTCCTCGCACTGCCCGGCGAACCGCCGGCACCGGAACCTGTTTCACCCTTGCCTACGCAATTGCGTTGGGCTCAATAACTCAAGCCTCCTCCAACGACAGGAATCAACATCATGACTATCAAGGCCATCAACGTTCGTAACCAGTTCAAAGGCTCGATCAAGGAAATCGTATTGGGTGACGTGCTGTCGGAAATCGACGTGCAGACTGCTTCCGGCATCGTCACTTCAGTGATCACGACTCGCTCGGTGAAAGAGCTGGAACTCGTGGTCGGCAGCGAAGTGATCGCGTTTGTGAAATCCACCGAGGTGTCGATCGCCAAGTTGTAAGGGCGTGCATTGTGCTCAACCCCGAAGGGTTTGAACCCTTCGGGGTTTTTTATGCGCGGGTGTTCAGGGCTCGGGTGCGCAGCGCCAACCGGCGGCGGGCGCGTAGGTGCCGAGTGAAGACAACAGGCGTGGGTCGCTGAATAGCTCGCTGGCGTCTGGATCGATGGCTGCCGGCAACAATGGCTTGCCGACCTGCATCGGCAGTGTGGAATAGTCAATGTGCCACGGCGATTGTCCGGCGTGGTGACGGCCAAAGGACAGTTCGCAGGCAAGCCGCGGCTGAGCGGTGGCCGAGTCGATGTGTTCGCGTAAATGTCCGCCAGGTGTCAGCGCGACGGCGCGGCTGGCGGCGAACAGAAAGTAGTCACCGGCCAGCACCAGGCAGGCAACGCGCGTCGGGTCATCGACCGCCTGCAACCACTGACCGCGACAGGTGCCGCGAGAGTCCGGCAGCCGCTCCCAGATCTCGTAGTAGCTGTCGTCCAGGGCGGTTTCGACCAGGCGTTCGCTGGTTTCAAAATGCATGCGCCCGATGTCTTCTTCGGTGCTGACGGGCTGGTAGTCGAGTTTGCGATGCCACTGGCAAATGTCGCCGTTGACCTCGGTTACACCGGCGAAGCCTTTTTGCTCGCTCAGGATCAGTAAATCAGCGTGACTCAGTTGCTCCAGCGGCAGCGCCGCAAGCTTTGCCGGCGGGATGCGCAGGTCGGCAAACAAACGCGGGGTTTGCAGCCAGTAGACAGTCGTTTCGCTGTCGACGCGTCCCGACTGGAATTTGATCAGGCGTCGTTGCCACACGCCAAGGTAGTTGTCTGGAACGTTCGCCATGAACACCTCGTTGCGTTATGCGTCGCGCTTGGGCAGGTAGGGCGGCAAATACAGGCCCAGATAGGCGTCGAATACCCGCATGCCTTCTTCGGCCATGCGTGGGGTGATCTGTCCGTGTTGTTGCACCGAGCGCGCATAGACGCGGTCGCCGAGTTCCATGGCCAGGGCAAACACATCGACATCGTTCGGCAGCGTCGGCAGCTCGAAGTGGTGGTCGAAGAGTTTGTGCATCAGGTCGCCGAGTTCAATGTCGTGCTGACGGTCGGCCTGAGTCACCTCAGTCAAACCGTGCTGGGCGAGGATCAACTGGCGGGCGGCGGCGTCTTCGTCGTAGATCTCGAGCATGCGTTGTTCCACCAGCCGCGACAGGTCGCGCCAGCCGTTGAGGGCGCCGTGGTCGATGGGCGCTTGCAGGCAGGCGCGGAAAGCGGCGTGGACGTCGGCGGTCAAGGCCTCAAGCAGGGCGGGGACGCTGGCGAAGAAGTGGTAGACGGAGGAAGGCGGAATCTCCGCGCGTTCGGCGACGCTGTAGATCGACAGGCTGGCCACACCTTCGGCAGCCAGCAGCGTGCGGGCGGCATCGAGTATCGAATCGATCCGGGCCTGGCTGCGGGCGCGGGGTTTGCGTGGCGTGGCGAGTCGGGTCATTTAAGTCTCCTGCGGGGCAGCGGGCATTGTACGCAGAGCGGACAGATGTTCCATATCCCCTGTGGTGCCTACAGTCCCTGTGGCGAGGGAGCTTGCTCCCGCTGGAGGCCGAAGGACTCCCTTTAATCCGAAATGCGGTTCTGTCAGGCACGCCGCATTGACCGGTTTGGGGTCGCTTCGCGACCCAGCGGGAGCAAGCTCCTCGCCACAGGGTTTGATGTCGGCCATAAAAAAACGCCGCAGGCTGTGAGGCCGGCGGCGTTTTTTGACTGCAATCGCTTAAACGGTATGCAGATACCAGTTGTACTCAAGGTCGGAGATGGAGTGTTCGAACTCCTCCAGCTCACTTTCCTTGCAGGCCACGAAGATATCGATGTATTTCGGATCGATGTACTTGGCCATGACTTCGCTGTCGTCCAGCTCGCGCAAGGCATCACGCAGGTTGTTCGGCAGGCTCTGCTCGTTCTGCTCGTAGGAGTTGCCTTCCACGGGAGCGCCCGGCTCGATCTTGTTGGTCAGGCCGTGGTGCACGCCTGCCAGAACCGAAGCCATCAACAGATACGGGTTGGCGTCGGCACCGGCAACGCGGTGCTCGATGCGCACGGCATCGGAAGAACCGGTCGGCACGCGGATCGCCACAGTGCGGTTGTCCAGGCCCCAGCACGGCGAGTTCGGCACGTAGAACTGTGCGCCGAAACGACGGTATGAGTTGACGTTCGGGCAGAGGAAAGCCATCTGCGCCGGCAGGGTCTCGAGCACACCGCCGATCGCGTGACGCAGTGCGGCGTTCTGCTCGGGATCCTCGCTGGCAAAAATGTTTTTGCCATCTTTATCAAGAATCGAAATGTGTACGTGCAGACCGTTGCCCGCCTGGCCCGGGTAAGGCTTGGCCATGAAGGTGGTGTCCATCTCATGGTCGTAGGCGATGTTCTTGATCAGACGCTTGAGCAGGACCGCATAGTCGCAGGCCTTGATCGGGTCGGCCACGTGGTGCAGGTTCACTTCGAACTGCGCCGGGGCACTTTCCTTGACGATGGCGTCGGCAGGGATGCCTTGCTCTTTCGCACCTTCCAGAATGTCCTGGAGGCAGTCGACGTATTCGTCGAGGTCGTCGATCAGGTAAACCTGAGTCGAGTGCGGGCGTTTGCCGGATACCGGCGAGCGTGGCGGTTGCGGACGACCGTTCACGTTCTCCTGGTCGATCAGGTAGAACTCCAGTTCGAACGCGGCGCAGATGGTCAGGCCCATGTCGTCGAACTTGCGCACTACATTGGCCAGCACTTCTCGCGGGTCGGCAAAAAACGGCTGGCCTTCGAGTTCGTGCATGGTCATCAACAGTTGCGCGGTAGGGCGCTTCTGCCAGGGCTCATTGCACAGGGTGTCAGGGATTGGATAGCAGATTCGGTCAGCATCGCCGATGTCCAGGCCCAGGCCGGTGCTTTCCACCGTCGAGCCATTGATATCCAGAGCAAATAGAGAGGCCGGCAGGTTGATGCCTTTCTCGTAAACCTTGTGGAGACTGGTGCGTTCAATGCGCTTGCCGCGCACCACACCATTCATATCCGCAATCAGAAGGTCAACGTACAGAACCTCAGGATGTTCCTTAAGGAACGCGTTCGCTTCGTTAAGCTGAACGGCACGCGGGGGTACCGACATGATGCAACACCTTTGTTGTTAAAAATATCAATCATTGATCTCTTCGGGTTTCAGTCAACCCGAACGGCATGCCGAAGTCAAGCGAGGCCTTTTTTGCCCTAAAAAAGCGCCCGTGAGGCTTTTTTGAGGCACTTTGGGGCGTTTTTATGCCGTTGAGCGCTTTGCCGCCCGCAGGCTTGAGCGGGCCGTGTTGTATTTTTTACGGGGGTGTTGTGTAAAAAAATGAACAAGGCTAAGCTCGATTCAAACCCATAACAGCAATAATACCGGGGTGCTTCATGTCTCGCCTGCCGTTAATCGGCGTCGCCATCTGCTCAAGGCAGATCGGTCTGCATGCTTATCACATCAGTGGCGATCGTTACGTCCACGCCAAGGCCCGTGTTGCCAAAGGCGTGCCGTCGACTCTTGTTTCCCCGGCGAACCGGCTGGCTCCGTCCGATATTCTGGACGGTCTGCACGACATTCTCTTTACGGGTTGTCCTTTCAATATAGAACGGTTTTACCTTGGCAGCCCGACCAACGTGTCGGCCGCTGCTCATGATTCTGCACGCGCTAATCTTCTCTCGCTCCCTCACGCCATTACCCGAGTGGGTAGTTGTGCGCGGCAATTGCAGTGGCAATCTGTATCAAGCGACGCCCACGCGTCAAACAACGCCTGACTTATAAGAGTCAGGAAACTCAGCCTAAGAGGCATTTATGAGTCACAACCTCGACCAGCTCACCGATTGGTTGAAAGACCACAAGATCACAGAAGTCGAATGCATGATCGCCGACTTGACCGGGATCACCCGGGGCAAGATTTCGCCGACCAACAAGTTCATTGCCGAGAAAGGCATGCGCCTGCCCGAGAGCGTTCTGTTGCAGACCGTGACCGGCGACTATGTCGAAGACGACATCTATTACGAACTGCTCGACCCGGCGGACATCGACATGATCTGCCGCCCCGACCAGAACGCGGTGTATGTGGTGCCCTGGTCCATCGAGCCGACCGCTCAGGTGATCCACGACGCTTATGACAAACAAGGCAACCCGATCGAGCTGTCACCGCGCAACGTGCTGAAGAAAGTGTTGAAACTCTATGCCGACAGAGGCTGGCAGCCGATCGTGGCGCCGGAAATGGAGTTTTACCTGACCAAGCGCAGCGACGACCCGGACTACCCGTTGCAACCGCCGATTGGCCGTTCCGGGCGCCCGGAAACCGGCCGTCAGTCGTTCTCGATCGAAGCGGCGAACGAATTCGATCCGCTGTTCGAAGACGTCTACGACTGGTGCGAACTGCAGGAACTTGACCTCGACACGCTGATCCACGAGGACGGCACGGCGCAGATGGAAATCAACTTCCGTCACGGTGATGCCCTGTCCCTGGCCGACCAGATCCTGATCTTCAAGCGCACCATGCGCGAAGCCGCGCTCAAGCACAACGTGGCGGCGACCTTCATGGCCAAGCCCATGACTGGCGAGCCGGGCAGTGCGATGCACTTGCACCAGAGCATCATCTGCATGGAAACCGGCAAGAACGTCTTCTCCAATGAAGACGGGACCATGAGCCAGTTGTTCCTGAACCACATCGGTGGCCTGCAGAAACTGATCCCCGAGCTGTTGCCGCTGTTCGCGCCCAACGTGAACTCGTTCCGCCGCTTCCTGCCGGACACTTCGGCACCTGTGAACGTGGAGTGGGGCGAAGAGAACCGCACCGTGGGCCTGCGGGTTCCGGATGCGGGGCCACAAAACCGTCGGGTGGAAAACCGCCTGCCGGGCGCCGACGCCAACCCGTACCTGGCGATTGCCGCGAGCCTGCTCTGCGGTTACATCGGCATGGTCGAAGGCCTGAACCCGAGTGCGCCAGTGGTAGGGCGTGGCTATGAACGCCGCAACCTGCGCCTGCCCCTGACCATCGAAGACGCGCTGGAACGCATGGAAAACAGCGCGACTGTCGAGAAATACCTGGGCAAGAAATTCATCACTGGCTACGTCGCGGTCAAGCGGGCCGAGCATGAAAACTTCAAGCGCGTGATCAGTTCGTGGGAGCGGGAATTCCTGCTCTTCGCCGTCTGATGCGCCGGGCGCCGCTGCACTTGGCGGCGCCCTTTACTGGAATCTTAGGAGAATTCGCATGACCAGCAACAACCCGCAAACCCGTGAATGGCAAACCCTGAGCAACGATCACCACCTGGCCCCGTTCAGCGATTTCAAGCAGCTGAAAGAGAAAGGCCCGCGGATCATCACCAACGCCAAGGGCGTTTACCTGTGGGACAGCGAAGGCAACAAGATCCTCGACGGCATGGCCGGCCTGTGGTGCGTAGCGATCGGCTACGGTCGCGATGAACTGGCCGATGCCGCCAGCAAACAAATGCGCGAACTGCCTTACTACAACCTGTTCTTCCAGACCGCTCACCCGCCGGTGCTTGAGCTGGCCAAGGCCATCGCCGACATCGCACCGGAAGGCATGAACCACGTGTTCTTCACCGGTTCCGGTTCCGAAGGCAACGACACCATGCTGCGCATGGTCCGCCACTACTGGGCGATCAAGGGCCAGCCGAAGAAGAAAGTCATCATCAGCCGCAAGAACGGCTATCACGGTTCCACCGTGGCCGGCGCGAGCCTGGGTGGCATGACCTATATGCACGAACAAGGCGACTTGCCGATCCCGGGCATCGTCCACATCGCCCAGCCGTACTGGTTCAGCGAAGGCGGCGACATGACACCGGAAGAGTTTGGTGTGTGGGCGGCCAATCAGCTGGAAGAGAAGATTCTGGAAATCGGCGTGGACAACGTCGGTGCCTTTATTGCCGAGCCGATCCAGGGTGCCGGCGGCGTGATCATTCCGCCAGAGACCTACTGGCCGCGCATCAAGGAAATCCTCGCCAAGTACGACATCCTGTTCGTGGCGGACGAAGTGATCTGTGGTTTCGGCCGCACCGGTGAGTGGTTCGGTACCGATTTCTACGACCTCAAACCCGACATGATGACCATCGCCAAAGGCCTGACGTCCGGCTACATCCCGATGGGTGGCCTGATCGTGCGTGACGAAGTGGTGGCGGTGCTCAATGAAGGCGGCGACTTCAACCACGGTTTCACCTACTCCGGTCACCCGGTGGCGGCGGCGGTGGCGCTGGAAAACATCCGCATCCTGCGCGAAGAGAAAATTATCGAGCGCGTCCACGCAGAAACGGCACCCTATTTGCAAAAGCGTCTACGGGAACTGAACGATCACCCGTTGGTGGGGGAAGTTCGTGGGGTGGGTCTGCTGGGGGCCATCGAACTGGTTCAGGACAAGGCCACGCGTAAACGTTACGAAGGCAAGGGCGTCGGCATGATCTGCCGCACGTTCTGCTTCGACAACGGCCTGATCATGCGCGCCGTGGGGGATACCATGATCATCGCTCCGCCGCTGGTGATTACCAAGGCTGAAATCGATGAGCTGGTGACCAAGGCACGCAAGTGTCTGGACCTGACCCTGAGTGCGTTGCAGGGCTAAGTGCTAGGCTCTGAGCGGGAGTCATGAAACTTTCGCTCGGAGCAGTCAGAAAGGTTGGCCTTTTCTTGAAAGACCGCCTCGGATCTTGCCAGACTAGCCGCGGTTCCAGTTGTCCGGGTTCGGCCGCTGAACAAAGTGGTTCAAAAAAGAAAAATTTGGAGCATTACGCATGAAGGCATTAGGAAAAAAGCTTGCTGGCAAGACACTCCTCGCCATGTCCCTGATGGGCATAATGGCGGGTGCGGTTCAGGCGGACGACAAGGTGTTGCACGTCTATAACTGGTCCGATTACATCGCTCCTGACACCATCAAGAAGTTCGAAACCGAGTCCGGCATCAAAGTCGTCTACGACGTTTTCGACAGTAACGAAACCCTGGAAGCCAAGTTGCTGGCAGGCAAGTCCGGCTACGACATCGTCGTGCCGTCGAACAACTTCCTGGCCAAGCAGATCAAGGCCGGCGTTTACCAGAAGCTGGACAAGTCCAAGCTGCCTAACTGGAAGAACCTGAACACTGACCTGCTCAAAGCGGTATCGGTGAGCGACCCGGGCAACGAACACGCCTTCCCGTACATGTGGGGTTCGATCGGTATCGGCTTCAACGCCGAGAAGGTCAAGGCTGCACTGGGTGCCGATGCGCCAACCAATTCCTGGGACCTGCTCTTCAAACCTGAGAACGCGGCGAAGTTGAAATCGTGCGGTATCAGTTTCCTGGATTCGCCAACCGAGATGATTCCGGTGGCACTGCATTACCTGGGCTATCCAACCGACAGCCAGGACAAAAAACAACTGGCCGAAGCCGAAGCACTGTTCCTGAAGATTCGTCCTTCGGTGGGCTACTTCCACTCGTCCAAGTACATCTCCGACCTGGCGAACGGCAACATCTGCGTAGCCGTCGGTTATTCGGGTGACATCTACCAGGCCAAGTCCCGCGCGGCTGAAGCCGGTGACAAGGTGAAAGTCAGCTACAACATTCCGAAAGAAGGTGCCGGCAGCTTCTATGACATGGTCGCCATCCCTAAAGATGCCGAAAACGTCGAAGGCGCCTACAAGTTCATGACCTTCCTGCAGAAGCCGGAAATCATGGCTGAAATCACCAACGCCGTGCGCTTCCCGAACGGTAACGCGGCCGCCACCCCATTGGTCGAAAAAGAAATCACCGATGATCCAGGCATCTACCCGCCAGCGGACGTGCTGGCCAAGCTGTACGCGATCGCCGACTTGCCGGCCGCGACCCAGCGGATCCTGACTCGCAGCTGGACCAAGATCAAATCGGGTAAATAAGCCGGTTTGAGGCAACAACCTGTTGTCGTCGCCTGCGCGGTGACGGCAACAGGTGTAATTAAATGACAGAAAGTTTTGCTGGAACGGTTTTTCGAGGGTAAGTTGCGCGCCGGTTTTGTTGCTGGGCAGCTACGACTGTCATGTAACGCGGGGCAACTTGGGCCCAACTAATTTTAGAGGACCTCCACTTGCCTATTTCTTCTTTGCTGCGCAATGCCTTGCTGGTTGGCGCCGGGCTGACATTCGCTGTCAGTGCCCAGGCCGCCGGCACCGTGCATATTTATAACTGGTCGGATTACATCGGCGAGACCACCCTGGCCGACTTCCAGAAAGAGACCGGCATCAAGCCGGTTTATGACGTGTTCGACTCCAACGAAACCCTGGAAGGCAAGTTGCTCGCCGGGCGTACCGGGTATGACGTGGTCGTGCCGTCCAACCACTTCCTTGGCAAGCAGATCAAGGCCGGTGCGTTTCAGAAACTCGACAAGTCGAAGTTGCCGAACTACTCGAACCTCGACCCTGTATTGCTCAAGCGTCTGGAGCAGAACGATCCGGGCAACCTGTACGCCGTACCGTACCTGTGGGGCACCAACGGCATCGGTTACAACGTCGACAAGATCAAGGCTGTGCTGGGTGTCGACAAGATCGATTCCTGGGCTGCGGTGTTCGAACCGGAGAACATCAAGAAGCTGCACAGTTGCGGCGTGGCGTTCCTCGATTCCGCCGATGAAATGATGCCGACGGTCCTCAATTACATGGGCCTGAACGCCAACAGCACCAACCCCGAAGACTACAAAAAGGCCGAAGCCAAGTTGCTCGCGGTGCGGCCTTATGTGACTTACTTTCACTCCTCCAAATACATCGCCGACCTGGCCAACGGCGATATCTGTATCGCCATCGGTTTCTCCGGCGACATGTTCCAGGCCCGCAACCGTGCGGCTGAAGCGAAGAAAGGCGTGAACATCGCCTACTCGATTCCAAAGGAAGGCGGTGCGCTGTGGTTCGACATGCTGGCGATTCCAAAGGACTCGGCCAACGTCAAAGAAGCCCACGCCTTCATCAACTATTTGCTGAAACCTGAGGTGATCGCCCAGGTCAGTGATTACGTCGGCTACGCCAACCCTAATCCGGGGTCGGACACACTGATGGAACAGTCCATTCGCACCGACGAAGCGGTATATCCACCGCAAGCAGTCCTCGACAAGACCTACGTGTCGATCGAGTTACCACCAAACATTCAACGTTTGATGACCCGCAGCTGGACCAAGGTCAAGTCGGGCAAATAGCTTCAAGGCTCAAACTATCCAAGGTTGGCTCACCTTGAGCGAACTGCACTCTTTTTTTTTGGGAGTTTCGTAAATGGCAGTTGCCTCCGGCGCCTATAAGAAAGCCCTCGAGGGCGACCAGTCACCTAAACAGGTGCTGGTCAAAATCGACCGGGTCACGAAGAAGTTCGACGAGACGATTGCCGTGGACGATGTGTCCCTGGAAATCAAGAAAGGCGAGATTTTTGCCCTGCTCGGCGGTTCGGGATCGGGCAAATCCACCTTGCTGCGCATGCTCGCAGGCTTCGAACGGCCCACGGAGGGGCGCATTTTCCTCGATGGCGTAGACATCACCGACATGCCGCCGTACGAGCGGCCGATCAACATGATGTTCCAGTCCTACGCCTTGTTCCCGCACATGACCGTGGCGCAGAACATCGCCTTCGGCCTTAAGCAGGACAAGCTTCCCGCTGCTGAAGTTGATGCCCGCGTGGCCGACATGCTCAAGCTGGTACAGATGAGTCAGTACGCCAAACGCAAACCGCATCAGTTGTCCGGTGGTCAGCGTCAGCGTGTGGCGTTGGCGCGTTCGCTGGCCAAGCGGCCGAAGCTGTTGCTGCTCGACGAACCGATGGGGGCGCTGGACAAGAAACTGCGCTCGCAAATGCAGCTGGAGCTGGTCGAGATCATCGAGCGCGTCGGCGTAACCTGCGTCATGGTGACCCACGATCAGGAAGAGGCCATGACCATGGCCGAACGCATCGCGATCATGCACCTGGGCTGGATCGCCCAGATCGGCAGCCCGATCGACATCTACGAAACCCCGACCAGTCGCCTGGTCTGCGAGTTCATCGGCAACGTCAACATCTTCGACGGTGAAGTGATCGACGACGCCGAAGGCCACGCCACCATCACCTGCAAGGACCTGGACCGTCAGATCTACGTGGGCCACGGCATCAGCACCTCGGTGCAGGACAAGTCCGTAACCTACGCGATCCGTCCGGAAAAACTGCTGGTGACTCCGACCATGCCGACCTGCGAATACAACTGGTCCAGCGGCAAGGTGCATGACATCGCCTACCTCGGCGGTCACTCGGTGTTCTACGTCGAGCTGCCGAGCGGCAAGATCGTCCAGTCGTTTGTCGCCAACGCCGAGCGCCGCGGTCAGCGCCCAACCTGGGGTGACCAGGTTTACGTGTGGTGGGAAGACGACAGCGGCGTGGTGCTTCGCTCATGAACATGCGCAAATTCAAACGCCGCCTCAACCGAATAATTCCCGGTGGCCGCCAGCTGGTCATCGGGGTTCCGTTCATCTGGCTGTTCCTGTTCTTCATGCTGCCGTTCTTCATCGTCCTGAAGATCAGCTTCGCCGAAGCCGACGTGGCCATTCCGCCGTACACCGAGATCTACAGCTTCATCGACCAGAAGCTCCAGGTGCTGCTTAACCTGGGCAACTACGCGATGCTCGGCGACGATGAGTTGTACATCGCCGCCTACCTTGGCTCGCTGAAGATGGCGCTGATCAGCACCATCCTCTGCCTGCTGATCGGCTACCCGATGGCCTACGCCATCGCCAGTGCCCGCAAAGAGCTGCAAACGGTGCTGGTGTTGCTGATCATGATGCCGACCTGGACCGCGATCCTGATCCGCGTCTATGCGTGGATGGGCATCCTCAGCAACAACGGCCTGCTCAACGGTTTCCTGATGACCATGGGCTGGATCGACGAACCGCTGCAGATCCTCAACACCAACCTGGCGGTTTATATCGGCGTGGTTTATTCGTACCTGCCGTTCATGATCCTGCCGCTCTACGCCAACCTGGTGAAGCACGACAACAGCTTGCTGGAAGCCGCATCCGACCTGGGTTCGAGCACCTTCAACAGCTTCTGGAAGATCACCATTCCGCTGTCCAAGAACGGCATCATCGCCGGCTGCATGCTGGTGTTCATTCCGGTGGTGGGCGAGTTCGTGATTCCGGAACTGCTCGGCGGTCCGGAGACGCTGATGATCGGTAAAGTGCTGTGGCAAGAATTCTTCAACAACCGTGACTGGCCGGTGGCCTCTGCCCTGGCGGTAGTGATGCTGGCGATCCTGATTGTGCCGATCATCCTGTTTAACCGTAGCCAGGCCAAAGAAATGGAGGGCAAAGAATGAAGCGCTTCCGTTTCTCGAGTTTCATGCTGATAGCAGGTTTGCTGTTTATCTACGCGCCGATGCTGATTCTGGTGATCTACTCCTTCAACGCCTCGAAATTGGTGACGGTGTGGGGCGGCTGGTCGATCAAGTGGTACGTCGGGCTGATGGACAACACCCAACTGATGGGCTCGGTGGTGCGCTCGCTGGAAATCGCCTGCTACACGGCGGTGGCGGCGGTGGCGCTGGGCACGTTGGCGGCGTTCGTCCTGACCCGTATTACCCACTTCAAGGGCCGCACACTGTTCGGTGGCCTGGTCACCGCGCCGCTGGTGATGCCCGAAGTGATTACCGGTCTGTCGCTGTTGCTGCTGTTCGTGGCCATGGCGCAGATGATCGGCTGGCCACAGGAACGCGGCATCGTCACCATCTGGATCGCCCACACGACGTTCTGTGCGGCGTATGTGGCGGTGGTGGTGTCGGCGCGCTTGCGTGAGCTGGACCTGTCCATCGAAGAGGCGGCCATGGACCTTGGCGCGCGGCCGTGGAAGGTGTTCTTTCTGATCACCATCCCGATGATCGCGCCATCGTTGGGTGCGGGCGGCATGATGTCGTTCGCCCTGTCGCTGGATGACCTGGTGCTGGCGAGCTTCGTGTCGGGGCCGGGTTCCACGACTCTGCCGATGGAGGTGTTCTCGGCGGTGCGTCTGGGCGTGAAGCCCGAGATCAACGCCGTGGCCAGTCTGATTCTGCTGGCGGTGTCGCTGATGACCTTCCTGGTCTGGTTCTTCAGCCGTCGTGCCGAAGAAGCGCGCAAGCGTGCGATTCAGCAGGCCATCGAAGAAAGCGCTGCCGACTCCTGGAAGCAACCGGACGTGCGTCGCGCGCAGCAGGCGCCGGAAGCGGCTTGAAGCGTTGGCCACAATTACGTGGTCAACCCCGATCCGATGTGGGAGCGAGCCTGCTCGCGATGGCGGTGTGTCAGACGACGAAAATGTTGACTGACACACCCTCATCGCGAGCAGGCTCGCTCCCACATTTGCTTTAGGAAACCCAAGGCGATTTGCGGATGATCTCGACGAAGTTCATCGGCTTGAACCCTGGCTCGCTGTCCACCAGCACGTCCGCATTCACCGTACCGAACGTGGTATCCGGCTTGTGTTTGAAACCGTTGGCGAATGCACACAGGATGCACTCCTTGAACCCTTCACCCCGTGGATGGGCATGCACCACCGCTTCGCGTTGCACGGTAGGGAACGCCGCGTAGTCGATACCCAGCACGTCCATTTCAACCCCCGCGGTCACCAGCGCCACGTTCGGACGCAGGTGTTGTGGCACGCCCGGTGTGGTGTGCAGGGCAATCGACAACCACACTTGCTCGATGTCGTCGTCACTCAACCCGTAGGGCTTGAGGAACGCTTTGGCGGCGTTGGCGCTATCGACTTCGAAGCGTTCGTCGTCCGTGCGATGGCCTTCCACCAGACCCAGGTCATGGAACATGGCGCCGACATATAATAGCTCGGGGTTGTAGGCCAGTTGCTTGCGTTCACCGCTCAACGCACCGAACAGAAACACCCGGCGCGAGTGGTGGTAAAGCAAATCGGATTCGACGTCGCGAATGTAGTCCGTGGTGGCCCGGGCCAACGCGCTGTCAGGGATTTTGATACCGGCGATGGTGCTGCTCATGGTGCTGTCCTCGTGGGGAACGCCGTGGCGGCGCTGATGGAACAAGTCTGTTCCGGCAGCCAAAACCGGACAATCGATCCATGGCTGCGATCCTTGCCAATGAGCATGTATATCGCGCCAGCCTCGCTTGTTGGGTGCGGATTGGCTAAGTTTGCTGCCAGCGAGAGAGCTTTTGTGGCGAGGGAGCTTGCTCCCGCTGGGTCGCGAAGCGGCCCCAAAGAAACTGCAGCCGAATTCTGTCAGGCACATCGCATCCGACGGTTTTGCGACTGCTGCGCAGTCGAGCGGGAGCAAGCTCCCTCGCCACAGGTAAGCGTGATCCACAGAGGCGTTTTGAACCATGAGTAAAACCGTTGCCATCGTGGTCTTCGCCGGCGTCCAGTCCCTGGACGTCACCGGCCCCATGGATGTGTTTTCCGAGGCCAATCGTTTCCTGGCACCGGAGGATCACTATCGGCTGGAGGTGATCGGCGTGGAGCGCGGGATGATGCCGTGCTCCAACGGTTTGGCGCTCAATGCCCATCGCCATTTCAGCGAGGCGCTGGACGCGTACGACTTGTTGCTGGTGGCTGGAGGGCCGCAGTTGCCGTTCATGGATTTCGGCGCAGCCTTCGATGCCTGGCTGCGGGATGCCAGCGCACTGGCGCAACGCTTCGGCTCGATCTGCAATGGCGCGTTCATGCTCGCCCGCGCCGGGTTACTCGAGGGGCGAACGGTGACGACTCATTGGGGCGATGCAGCGGCGCTCGCGGCGTTGTGTCCTTCGACTCAGGTCGAGGCTGATCGCCTGTACGTGCAGGACGGCGAGCTGTACACCTCGGCCGGCGTCACCGCGGGAATCGATTTGTCGTTGTACCTGTTGGCCCGGGATCACGGACCGGAAGTCGCGCTGAGTGTGGCCAAGCGGCTGGTGGTGTTCACCCAGCGTTCGGGCGGGCAGTCACAGTTCAGCCCATTCCTCACGCCCCATGCCGAACCGACGTCGGCGGTGGCGATGGTTCAGCACTACGTGCTGGCCAACCTGACCGGCGACCTGACCATTGCCGACCTGGCCAACGCGGCCAACATGAGCGCTCGCAACTTTTCCCGGGTGTTTGCCAAAGAGGCGAAAGTCACCCCGGCGGAATTTGTCGAGCGGGCAAGGGTGGATGCGGCGCGGGTGATGCTGGAAAGCACTGGGGCACCGCTGAAAACCGTGGCGTACCAGTGCGGATTTCGCGATGCCCAGCATATGCGCAGCGTGTTCAATCGCCGGTTGGGGGTGACACCGCAGCAGTTCAGGTTGAATTTTGCGGCGATGGTTTGAGCCATGAATAGGCGTTGTTCTTGCGGGCCTCATCGCTAGCAGGCTAGCTCCCACAATGGATCTGCGTGCACAGGACCACTGTGGGAGCTAGCCTGCTAGCGATGAGGCCAGTCCAGCCAATACAAATCTACTGAGCACTGCGCGCCGGCAACAGCTTCAACGTACTCCGCGTATTCGCCGTGACTTCCTCATCATTAAGATGCGCCTGGAAGTACACCCCTTCGACATACGCCTCAGCCTGATCTTCATAATGCCGGTCAAACGGCACACCACTTTGACCTACCGGGTTCACGGTCAGGCTGTGCGCCGGGTCGGCGAAATCGATCAGGCGCCGGGTCGATGGCCCGTAAGTGACTGGCCATGGCGCCGGCCCGATTTTGGCCGAGAGATTGTTCGGCACTTCATGGGTACCGGGCGCCGCGAACGGCCCGACATTGAAAATCCGGTCCAGCGGCTTCTGCTGCCCCAGCGGATGACCATGGGTCAGCGTGTGCGCCTTGCCCCACTGCCATTGCGCGAAATCCGCGCCCAGCGTGGTCTTGAGGTGCGCGATGCTCGCTTGCCACGCCACCTTCACCGTATCGCCACGGGTTTCCTTGCCGAGGGTGTTGCGGTTGTCCCACCACGGCGAGTCGGCGTTCGCCGCCAGACGCGGCAGCGCGGCATCGATCACCCGGGTCGAGAGCAGCGTTTCAAAAAAGTCATTGCCCAGTTCATCGTGCATCGATGCGTCCGCGAGGTTGAACAGGAACTGGTTGAACAGCGTGGCGCTGGTGGAATCCAGCGGGTAGTCACCTTTCCACTGAGCCAGTTGCTCCACCAGTTTGAGTTCGGCGGGATCGCTCACCCCTTCACGCAGCACCGGCAACAACGGCGCCAGCAAGCGCGAGCCGTAGGCCGTGGTGGTGCCCAGTTGCAGCTTCTGGCTGGTCTCCAGATCCCATTTGACGGTTTTGTCGCCGAGCTGGCGATTGAGCTGCTGACCCCGATCCGCGAGGTTGTAGTAACCGGGAATCTCCATGCCGGTCGACGACACGGGCTGGAAGTTGGCCGAGACAATGTAGCCCCGCGCCGGGTTCTCTTCCTGCGGGTTGGCGCTGAACGGGTAGAAGCCGTCCTTGTCCGCTTCGGCGCTGCTGCCGTCGAGGATGAACCACGGCCGCACACCCGCGGGGCGTTTCGGCAACTGCGCCGCCGCCCACCAGCCGATGTCGCCCTTGGCATTGGCCCACACGATGTTCAGGCCCGGAGCCTGGACCTTGGCGGCGGCACTGCGCGCCTTGGCCAGGGTGTCGGCGCGATTGAGTTGGTAGAAGCCTTCAAGGATCGGATTCTGGCTTTCGAGAAAACCCCACCACATGGCGATTGGCGTTTTGCCGACGCTGTTGCCCAGCGCATCGTTGACGATCGGCCCGTGGGGCGACTGGCGCAGCACCAAGGTCACTGGCGCCTGGCCCTTGACCGCGATCTGCTGCTCGCTGGTGACCATGTCCACCCATTTGCCGCGATACCAGACCTGATTGGGGTTGTCAGGATTGACCTTCTCGGCGATCAGGTCGAGGTCGTCGTTCTGGAACATGGTGATGCTCCAGCCGAAGTCTCGGTTCATTCCCAGCGAGGCGAACGGCATCAACGCCTGATAGTGACCGTAGAGTTCGAAGCCCGGCGCCGAGAGCTGCGCTTCGTACCACACCGACGGCGCGGAAAAGCGGATATGCGGGTCACCCGCCAGCAGCGGCTTGCCGCTTTTGGTGCGGTTGCCGGAGACCACCCAGGCGTTGCTGCCCTCGAACTGCGGCAAGCCGTTGTCGGCCAGTGCTTGCTCGCTCAGGCGGGCGAGGGCGTTGAGGTCTTTCCAGTCGGCGCTGGCGAGGGTCGGCATGGCGCTGCCGGGGTTTTTCGCCAGCACACCTTTGGGCTGCCAGTCGAGCTCGAAGACGTTCAGGTAGTCGGCACCCAGCTGGTCACGCACGTAAGTCAGCAAGGGTTCGGTGCGAAACGCCGCGGCAAAACTGTAGGCCATGTAACCGGCGATGCTGATGGTGTCCTGAGCGGTGAACGGGCGTTTCGAAATGCCCAGTGCATCGAACTCGGCGGGTTTCGGATGGCTGTCCTGATACTGGTTGATGCCATCCAGATAGGCCTGCATGGCAATGAATGAAGGGGACTGTTTGTCCAGATTGGCGAGGTAGGTTTCGGCGCGTTCGCGAATGCGCAGGCTGCGCATCAATTTGTCGGTGTCGAGCAGTTTCGGGCCCAGCACTTCGGCCAGTTCACCGCGGGCGAGGCGACGCAGGACTTCCATCTGAAACAGCCGGTCCTGGGCGTGCACGTAGCCGAGGGCGCGGTACAGGTCGGTTTCGTTTTCGGCGCGGATGTGCGGGATGCCTCGCTCGTCGTACCGGACGGTGACGGAGCCTTGCAGGTGTTGCAGTTCAACCATGCCCTGGCGTGTCGGCTGCTTGCTGTAGACGTACCAGCCGGCGCCTGCGGCGAGCACGACAATCAGCAGGACGAGCGCAGTCAGGAGACGTTTCATGGTGATTCCTTGTTCTTGTTATGAGTGGCAGCAATTCCCTGGCGTCACTGTTTAACACGGCCTGCCGAATCGGCCCATCACCCGTAGGAGGGATTCTTGTTGCCTGATCTGTCGCTACTTCGTTGTATCGACAGGCCACGGGCAGTAACACCCCACGGCCAGAGTGTGCGTGGCATTCACCTCGCGGCCGGCGTTCAACGCTTGCAGGATCGGCTCGATAAAGCTGTTGCTCGAATTGCAGGTCAGGCCCTCGCTGTAAGGGCCGAAGTAGGCGAGTTTGCCACTGCGATCCCAGATCGCCACGGCCGGGCTGGCCGGGATCTGTTCCGAGCCTGGGAGGACGGTGATGGTTTTCAGGCTGCTCAAGGTGCTGGGCAACTGGCCGTGGCTGCCGGGCTTTTGTACCGCATAAAATTCGACGCCCTGCGCAGCGTACTGCTCGACCAGTTCGCTCAGGTGTTGCTGATTGCCGACGTTGCACGGGCAGGCCGGGTCCCAGAAATGCACGAGGCGGATCGCGCCGGGGCCGGCGAGGTGGTCGGGCAGGCGCAACGGGTCGCCGGAAAATACCGCGGTGTGCTCGCTGAACGCGCGCAGATAGCGTCCCTGAAACCAGTCGTAAGCCGCCCACAACACACCGGCACACACGAGGGCGATCAGGCTGGCAAGCAGTGGGGTGCGGTAGGGCGAACGCATGGGTGTCGATCCTCGAAGGTCGCCCAGCTTGCCATGCTTGCCGCGACAGATGAATATCGCAGGCTTATAAAGTCCGCTTCGTGCTCTGGAATCGCCCATGTCCGCCACTTTCGACCCTGATCATCTGCGTGCCGGCCTGCGGCCTTTGGCCGAGTGGCAGCCGCTGTCCGTGGAGGCGCTGGCGTACCGGCGGTTCTACGGCCTGGATTTTCCGGGGCGTCAGTTGCGCAGTGGCCTGGGGCGTTTCGAGGTGGACGGTTATGAGCTGGTCAGCCAGCTCTGGTGGCCGGAACGGGCGAAGGCGACGTTGTTTGTGTTTCACGGTTTCTACGATCACACCGGGCTTTACCGGCATGTGATCGAGTGGGCCCTGGATCAGGGGTTTGCGGTGATCGCCTGCGACTTGCCGGGGCACGGTCTGTCCAGCGGCGAACGGGCGAGCATCAAGGATTTCGCCGAATATCAGGACACGCTGCAAGGGCTGTTTGCCGAGGCGCAATCCCTCGATCTGCCACAGCCGTGGCACCTGTGCGGGCAGAGTACCGGTGGCGCCATCGTGATCGACCATGTGCTGAATGAAGGCGCTAGCAGCCCGGCCCAGGGCCAGGTGATTTTGTTGTCGCCATTGGTGAGGCCGCGGGCCTGGGGGTGGTCGCAGCTCAGTTATTACCTGCTCAAGCCTTTCGTCAAAGCCATCGCCCGGCGCTTCAGCGAGAACTCCAACGACCCGGATTTCCTGCCGTTCCTGCAAGCCGACCCGTTGCAGCCGCTGCGGCTGCCGACGGCCTGGGTTGGCGCGCTGGCGCGGTGGATCAAGCGCATCGAAGCCGCTCCGGGCAGCATGCGGCAGCCGTTGATCGTGCAAGGGCAGGCGGACATGACGGTGGATTGGGAGCACAACCTTGAGGTGTTGAAAGCCAAGTTCGATCGGCCGCAGGTGTTGATGCTGCCTGAGGCTCGGCATCATTTGGCGAATGAGACAGTGGCGTTGCGCGGGGAGTATTTCGGGTTTTTGAGCAAGCGGATCAAAGGCCGGAATCTTTAGTGATTGTTCCGGCCCCTTCGCGGGCAAGCCTCGCTCCTACAGGGTTCACGCATGACCTGTAGGAGCGAGGCTTGCCCGCGAAAGCGTCCTCTCAGACGCTGAGCATTACTGGGTCAAATTCGAAGGATCCTGCCCCACCGCCAACCCCGCCCGAATCGCCGCAAGCGCCGCCTGGTAATAAGCCTTGCCTTCGGCCGACTCGGCAAACGTAGCAAACTCCTCAAGCTCGTTATCCGTCAGGTCGCGATAGACATACAACAGCGTGTTGTTCAGGTCGCTGCCGATCTGATCCATCAAGCGCTGACGCTGGCCGTTCAACAGACCTTGCGCCTGACCGCCGCCGAGCAGGCCGGGGATCATCGAACTCAAGCTGTCGGCCGCGACGCCGGCAATCGCCAGGCTGACTTCCGCCCCGGCCTCACGCGCGGGCAAGGCCTGGGCGAGGTGACCGATGATCAGCGTGCGGCTGTCGCTGGCCTGAATCTTCGGCAGGCCCTTGGCGTTCTTCGCCAACTGATCACGACGGGTCGCCAGCAGCTCGGCGGCCACGATTTTCTGGCCCAGCGGCGACTGGAAGAAGGCCAGTGCAGGCTTCGGATCAGCGAGGGTTTTGCGCAATTGCGCTTCGGCGCGCTGGTCCACGGCCTGCGGGGCAAAGCGCTGATTGCTGTTGTTCACCAGCGCCTGAAACACGGCGGGCGGCAGGCTTTTCTGGTAACGCTGCTGAGCGGCGGAGAGGGCATCGCTGAAATGCGCGCGTTGTTCTGGCCAGCCGGCGACCTTGTACAACTGGTCGTGGCCGTCTGCCCAGGCGGGCAAAACGCAGAACATCATCAGGGAAAAAAGCAAACGGCGCATAGGGACTCCTGTCAGCAGGCGACTATTCTCCGTGTGGCATACAGACTTGTCGAGAATTCGTATCAAGCCGCTGTGCGGCTCTGTCGGATTTTCGGGCACAGGAATACTATGCGCGCCATGCAAATATCCTCTGATCACCCGCTGCTGTTACGTATCGTCGACGACCTGGCTGAACGCGGCTGGTCGCAGCAGAATATTTTCCTGCCTTTGGGTCTGACCCAAGAACTGGCGGCTGAGTGCCGTAAACGTGCCGCCGAGGGTGAACTGGCCCCGGCCGCAGTGGGCCGCGGGCCGACATCGGAGATTCGCGAGGGGATTCGCGGCGACAAGATCCAGTGGATCGAGCCCGGTCAGGCGTTGGCATGCGACAGCTATCTGCAGTTGATGGACAGCCTGCGCGAGGCCATGAATCGCGGTTTGTATCTGGGCCTGGAAGATTTCGAAAGCCATTTTGCGATGTACCCGCCCGGTGCTTTCTACCTCAAGCATGTCGACCGCTTTCGCGATGACGACCGACGCATGGTCTCGGCGGTGGTCTACCTCAACGACGGTTGGTTGCCGGCGCACGGCGGTCAGTTGCGCATGTACCTGAAGGATGGCGTCGAACACGATGTGGTGCCTACCGGCGGATGCCTGGTGGTGTTCCTGTCGGGCGAGGTGCCCCACGAAGTCCTGCCCGCGACCCGTGATCGCCTGTCATTGACCGGCTGGTTCCGGCGCCGTGGCAACGAGCCTTTCTGATCATGCAGAAAATCCTGGTAAGTCGCTGCCTGCTCGGCCACCGCGTGCGTTACGACGGCGGAGCCAGCGGGCCGTTCGATCAGCTTCAGCAGTGGCTCGACGAAGGCCGCGTCGTGCCGTTGTGCCCTGAGGTCGCCGGCGGGTTGCCGACGCCTCGGGCGGCGGCAGAGATTCCGGGCGGGCAGGGTAGTGACGTGCTGGAGGGGCAGGCGGCGGTAATTACCACCGAAGGCGAGGATGTCAGTGCGCAGTTTCTTTCTGGCGCTTATCAGGCACTGGAGCTGGTAGAAAAACACGGCATCCGCATCGCCGTGCTCAAGGCCAACAGCCCGTCTTGCGGGAATTTGCTGACCTATGACGGGACGTTCAGCGGAGTGAAGGTCAGTGGTGAAGGTGTCACCGCTGCGTTGCTCAAGCGCCATGGCGTGCAAGTGTTCAGCGAGCTGGAACTGCCTGAAGCGGCGGCAGCGTTGGTCGCGCAAGAGTGAAGCCCTGCACAAACCCTGTGGGAGCGAGACCGGCTTGCCGGCGATAGCGGTTTGTCAGTCGATATCTCTATCGGCTGACAGGGCCCCATCGCGAGCAGGCTCGCTCCCACAGGGTTATTCATCAGCCTGAGATCAGGGTTTCGGTTCTACGCTCGCATCCGCCCCAAACCATTTCTTCTCCAGCGCCGCCATCCGCCCATCCGCCTTGATCCGCTGCAAGGCGCTTTCCAGGCTGGCGTGGAACGCCGGATTACCCTTCTGAAACGGAATCGCCAGGCTCACAGCCGGGGCGGTTTTCGGTTTTTCTTCCGTCAGCGACTGCACAAGCAGGATCGAACGCGGCTCTTCTTTCTGCGCGATCAATTGCGAATTGGTGTGAATGTAAGGTTCGCTGAAGTCGAAACGATCCTTGAGTTCCGGGGTCACTGCTATGTGGTTGATGGCGACGTCGTACTTGCCGCTTTCGACGCCGGCCAACAGATCGCTGGAGTCGGTGACGACAAAGTCGGCCCGCACATCCAGTTCATTGGCCAGCAGTTGGCCCAGTTCGACTTCGAAGCCCGAGAGTTGGCCGTCGTCCTTGAAATTGAAGGGCGGTGTATTAGCCTCAAGGGCAATGCGCAATTCGCCGCGGTCGTTTACATCGTCAATCAGTTCGGCATGAGCCAAAGGGCTCAGAAGGGGTAGCAGGCAGATCAGGCCAGGCAGAAAGCGCATGGTCACTCCTTTGAATACATTTATCGCGATGCGCTGGTTCAGGCTCGCTTTGCTATGGTTGTCGAGAGCCTTCGACAACGAATGGCCGTGAAGTTGTCATGGTCGTGCGGATTTTATGAAAAAACTGGAGAAGAGAATGAAAACCTTTATGTCACGTGCTGCGTTGGCGGGCCTGCTGATGGGCGTTTCGGTGCTGGCCAGTGCGGCTACGCCGGCACCCAAGGGCGCTGAAGTGTCCATTGTTTCTCCTAAAGATGGTGGGACTGTCCCGCAAACTTTCAAAATCAAATTCGCTGTTGAGAACGTTGCGTTGGCGCCAGCGGGCGATGCCACCAAGAATACTGGCCACCACCATTTGCTGGTCGATGCCAAGGACGTAGTTGCAGCAGGGGCCGTCATCCCGGCAGATGCCAATCACGTTCATTTCGGCAAGGCGCAGACAGAAGCCGAGCTGACGCTGACACCTGGCAAGCACACCTTGCAGTTGGAGTTGGGCGACAAGAACCACATGGCCTTCGATCCGCCGATCGTCTCCGAGAAGATCACCGTCAACGTTAAGTAACGTTAGTAGCGCCCATGAAAAAGGAGACCCGAGGGTCTCCTTTTTTTGTCGCTCAAGTTGCGATCAGAACAACACGCGGCAACGAATGGTGCCGTTGATGTGCTGCAGCTTCTCTTGCGCCAGGTCCGAGTACTCGGCGTCGACGTCGATTACCACGTAGCCGACTTTCTCGTTGGTCTGCAGGAACTGACCGGAAATGTTGATGCCGTTTTCGGCGAAGACCTTGTTGATCTCGCTCATCACACCCGGAATGTTCTCGTGGATGTGCAGCAGACGGTGCTTTCCAGGGTGAGCCGGCAGGGCCACTTCCGGGAAGTTCACGGACGATACCGAAGTACCGTTGTCGCTGTACTTGACCAGTTTTTCCGCCACTTCCAGACCGATGTTGGCTTGCGCCTCGGCGGTGGAACCACCGATGTGCGGGGTCAGGATCACGTTGTCCAGGCCACGCAGCGGGCTTTCGAACTCTTCGTCGTTGGAGCGTGGCTCCACCGGGAACACGTCGATGGCCGCGCCGATCAGGTGCTTGTCCTTGATCGCGTCCGCCAGGGCTTGCAGTTCGACCACGGTGCCGCGCGCGGCGTTGATCAGGATGCCGCCCTTCTTGATGGCGCGGATTTCCTTCTCGCCGATCATCCACTGGGTCGCAGCGGTTTCCGGAACGTGCAAAGTGACGATGTCGGACATGCCCAGCAGCTCGTGCAGGTTGCCGACCTGGGTTGCGTTGCCCAGTGGCAGCTTGGTCACGGTGTCGTAGAAGTACACCTGCATGCCCAGGCCTTCAGCCAGAACCGACAATTGCGTACCGATCGAGCCGTAACCGACGATGCCCAGCTTCTTGCCACGGATTTCGAAGGAGTTGGCCGCGCTCTTGATCCAGCCGCCACGGTGGCAGGAAGCGTTCTTCTCAGGGATGCCGCGCAGCAACAGGATCGCTTCGGCCAGCACCAGCTCGGCAACGGAGCGGGTGTTGGAGTACGGAGCGTTGAACACCGCGATGCCGCGTTCGCGGGCAGCGTTCAGGTCAACCTGGTTGGTGCCGATGCAGAAACACCCTACAGCCACGAGCTTCTTCGCGTGATCGAAGATCTCTTCGGTCAGTTGAGTGCGGGAGCGAATGCCGATGAAGTGAGCATCAGCGATCTTTTCCTTCAGCTGGGCTTCCGGCAGAGAACCAGTGAGGTACTCGATGCTGGTGTAGCCCGCCGACTTGAGAACGTCGACAGCCGATTGGTGGACGCCTTCGAGAAGAAGGAACTTGATCTTGCTCTTATCGAGAGAAGTCTTGCTCATCTGCGTAAACCCTGTATCCCGGAGAAAAATGGCAGGAAATGGAGCAGCCTGGAGCTGACCCGGACGGCAAGTAAGCCGTCGCCGCAGAACAGCCTTTCGGCACTACCCTGCGGGGTCGGTATGCTAGCATAGGCGCCCCGCTAAACACTCATTCCTGCGACGTGAAGCGTTCTCAGGATGACCATGAATTGTTCGAGAGTTCTGTCGATGACCATTCCTGCGCTGATTGATGAGCTGAAGACCCTGGTTGAGCCTGGCAAGGTGCTGACCGATGCCGACTCCCTGAATGCTTACGGCAAGGATTGGACCAAGCATTTCGCGCCGGCCCCGACGGCCATCGTGTTTCCCAAGACCACCGAACAGGTCCAGGCCATCGTCCTTTGGGCCAATAAACACAAGGTGGCGCTGGTGCCATCCGGCGGGCGAACCGGGCTTTCCGCCGCCGCCGTGGCTGCGAATGGCGAAGTGGTGGTGTCCTTCGACTACATGAACCAGATTCTCGACGTGAACCTGACCGACCGCACCGCCGTGTGCCAGCCGGGTGTGGTCACCGAACACTTGCAGAACGTCGCTGAAGAAAAAGGCTTGTACTACCCGGTGGATTTCGCTTCCGCGGGTTCGAGTCAGATTGGCGGCAATATCGGCACCAATGCCGGCGGGATCAAGGTGATTCGCTACGGCATGACCCGCAACTGGGTCGCCGGCATGAAAGTGGTCACCGGCAAAGGCGACGTGCTGGAACTGAACCGCGACCTGATCAAGAACGCCACTGGCTACGACCTGCGTCAGCTGTTCATCGGCGCGGAAGGCACCCTCGGTTTTGTGGTCGAAGCGACCATGCGTCTGGACCGTGCCCCGAAGAACCTCACTGCGATGGTCCTCGGCACCGCTGATTTCGACTCGATCATGCCGGTGCTGCACGCGTTCCAGAGCAAGCTCGACCTGACAGCCTTCGAATTCTTCTCCGACAAAGCCCTGGCCAAAGTCATGGGGCGCGGCGACGTGCCGGCGCCGTTCGAAACCGATTGCCCGTTCTACGCGCTGCTGGAATTCGAAGCGACCACCATCGATGTGGCCAACCACGCCCTGGAAACCTTCGAGCACTGCGTCGAGCAGGGCTGGGTGCTGGACGGCGTGATGAGCCAGAGCGAAACCCAGCTGCAGAACCTCTGGAAGCTGCGCGAATACATCTCCGAAACCATTTCCCACTGGACGCCGTACAAAAACGACATTTCGGTCACCGTGTCGAAAGTACCGGCGTTCCTCAAGGAAATCGACGCGATCGTCGGCGAACACTACCCGGATTTCGAAATCGTCTGGTTCGGTCATATCGGCGATGGCAACCTGCACTTGAACATCCTCAAGCCGGATAGCCTGAGCAAGGACGAGTTCTTCGCCAAGTGCGCGACCGTCAACAAGTGGGTGTTCGAAACCGTCGAGAAGTACAACGGTTCGATTTCCGCCGAACACGGCGTGGGCATGACCAAGCGGGATTACTTGACCTACAGTCGTTCGCCGGTTGAGATCGAGTACATGAAAGCCGTCAAAGCGGTGTTCGACCCGAACGGCATCATGAACCCGGGCAAGATTTTCGCTGTTTGACGTTTGAATTTAAGAGCTACGAACCAGGAGTCGGTAATGAGCTATCAGCACCAGTATGTCGACGGTACGCGTATTCATTTCCCGCTGGGAAAAGTGGTGTGCATCGGCCGTAACTACGCCGAACACGCCAAGGAACTGGACAACCCGGTGCCAACGGAGCCCCTGCTGTTCATCAAGCCCGGCAGTTGCGTTGTGCCGCTGGAAGGTGGTTTCAGCATTCCGACCGAGCGTGGCTCGGTGCATTACGAAGCGGAAATCGCTGTGTTGATCGGCAAGCCTTTGTCGACCAAACCGAGTCGTGAAGAAGTGCTCGACGCAATCTCCGGCTTCGCGCCGGCGCTGGACCTGACCTTGCGTGACAAGCAGGCTGAGTTGAAGTCCAAGGGCCTGCCATGGGAAATCGCCAAGTCCTTCGACGGCGCGGCAGTGATTGCGCCGTTCGTGTCCGGCAGCACCTTTGCTGACCTGACTGACATCGGCATTCGCCTGACCATCAACGGCGAAGTCCGCCAGGATGGCAACAGCAGCGCGATGCTTAACCCGATCGTGCCGATGATCCAGCACATGGCTGGCTGCTTCTCGCTGCAGGCGGGTGATGTGATCCTGACCGGCACGCCGGTTGGCGTTGGACCGTTGAATGTTGGTGATGAGCTGGTACTGGAATTGCCAGGCGCCAGCAGCTTTACCAGCAGCGTCCGCTAATCGCAACACCGCCTAACCCTGTGGGAGCGAGCCTGCTCGCGATGAGGGCATAACATTCAACATCCATGTTGAATGTTGCGCCGCTATCGCGAGCAGGCTCGCTCCCACAGTGGTTTTTGGCGGCCTCAGTTCAGCACTCATGCAGGGCAATCCCGCCATTTGCCGTTTTTTTCACATCTTGTCTGGATAATTCCAGGGTTTCTGGCGTCTGAGCCGGTCCCAATTGTGCTATTACCCTTAGCCTGAATTTCTGGAACGCATCCTTGATGGCCACCCAACCACTGCCCACGCTTAAAACTGCCCGTCGCCCGCGCTTTTTCATGCGCTGGTATTACTGGCTGTTGCTGGCCGTGGCCGCCGCGTATGGCCTCGCGTTTGCGATGCATTGGGATGACCGCGGTGTGCTCTGGGTGCTGGAGCGTTTCGAAAGCCCGGCCGAACGCCAGGAAAGTATCTGGCTGCCGGATTACCGCGCTGTGATCGATGCCAAGCCAATGCCGGGGATGGAAAAGGACGAAGCGTCCGACCTGGCCTACAACCCTGAAACCAAAACCCTGTTCTCGGTGATGGGCAAGAACCCGTTCCTGGTCGAGCTGACCTTGCAGGGCGACGTGCTGCGCAAAATGCCGCTGGTGGGCTGGAGCAATCCGGAAGGGGTGACGGTCATGGGCAACGGTCTGCTGGCGATTGTTGATGAGCGCGAGCACGTGCTCACCATCGTCAAGGTCGATGCCGATACCCGCGAGCTGAACATCGCCAACTTCTCGAAGTACGACCTTGGTCCTTCGAAAGACCAGAACAAAGCGTTTGAATCGGTCGTCTGGGATGCGCGCAACCAGCAAATGCTGCTGGGTGAGGAGCGTCCGCCGGCGCTGTTCACCTGGAAAAGCGCCGACGGCCTGACGCTCACCGGCGACAAGCAGAAACTGGCCAATGACGACCTGGACATCCGCAACCTGTCGGCCCTGGCCATTGACCCGCGCACCCGACACACGCTGGTATTGTCCGCCGACTCCCATCTGTTGCTGGAGCTGGACGAGAAGGGCGAGCAGGTGAGTTTCATGACCTTGCTGGGCGGCTTCAATGGTCTGAAAAAGACCATTCCCCGTTCCGAAGGTGTGACCATGGACGATGCTGGCACGCTGTACATGGTGAGCGAGCCGAACCTGTTCTATCGTTTCGAAAAGCAGCACTGATCTGTGTCTTGATCCGCGATCTTGTAGGAAACGCGACGCTCAGTTGTAGGCCCCGGCTAATGGCCATTAAGCTTCAATTCAGACTGCCGTGGTATTTCATCCGCCTGTCCTGATTTCGAGCTCGCCTGAATGCGCCGACTTGCCCGCCCCAAACCCCTGATGCTGATTCTTTTGGTGATTGTGCTGATCGTGCTGGTTGCGATCGGCCAGTACCTGCGGCTGTTCGAGCGCACCTGGTTCAATCTGCACACGTTCTGGCAGCCGGAGAGCGAGCAGTCCATCGGTCTGGGTCACTATCAGGTCACGGTCGAGGGGCGGGTCATCGAAGGCCTGGATGACGATGTATCGGCGCTGACCTTCGATCCGGTGCGCAAAAGCCTGTTCACCGTCACCAACAAAAACTCCGAACTGATCGAGCTGTCGCTGGAAGGCCAGATCATTCGGCGTGTCGCGCTGGTCGGCTTCGGTGATCCGGAGGCGGTGGAGTTCATCAGCGCCGACACTTACGTGATCACTGACGAGCGCCAACAACGGCTGATCAAGATTCATCTGGAAAAGGACACCACGTTCCTCGACGCGGCGGAAGCCGAGCAGATGACGCTGGGCGTGCACATGAGCGGCAACAAGGGCTTTGAAGGCCTGGCCTACGATTCGGTGGGCAAGCGTCTGTTTGTCGCCAAGGAGCGCGACCCGATGCTGATCTACGAAGTGCAGGGCTTCCCGCATTACAACCCAGAGAAATCCTACGCGGTGCATGTGGTCAACAACCCCAAGCGCGATGCCGGGATGTTTGTCCGAGACCTGTCGAGCCTGCAATACGACGAGCGCAGCGGCCATTTGCTGGCGCTGTCCGACGAGTCGCGACTGATTCTGGAGCTGGACGTGGACGGGCGACCACTGAGCACCATGTCATTGAACAAAGGGCGTCAGGGGTTACAGAAGACGGTCCCGCAAGCGGAAGGGATCGCCATGGATGACGACGGCACGATGTACCTGGTGAGCGAGCCGAACCTGTTCTACGTCTTCAAGAAACCTGCACAACCCTGACCAACACCCCAACCCCTGTAGGAGCAGAGCTTGCTCGCGAAGGCGGTGTGTCAGTCAATAGAGATGCCGACTGACACACCGCCTTCGCGAGCAAGCTCTGCTCCTACAGGGGGTTGTATTTGGCTTACTCGGCGCGCAGGGTCTTCACGCCTTCGCTGGTGCCCAGCAACAGCAAGTCCGCCGGACGCGCCGCGAACAACCCATTGGTTACCACGCCGACGATCGCATTGATCTGCGACTCCAGCTCTACCGGGTTGGTGATCTGCATGTTGAACACATCCAGAATGATGTTGCCGTTGTCGGTCAACACGCCTTCACGGTAAACCGGGTCGCCGCCGAGCTTCACCAGTTCGCGAGCCACGTGGCTGCGGGCCATCGGGATCACTTCCACCGGCAGCGGGAATGCACCGAGTACCGGCACCAGTTTGCTGGCGTCGGCGATGCAGATGAAGGTCTTGGCCACGGCCGCGACGATCTTCTCGCGGGTCAGGGCTGCGCCGCCGCCCTTGATCAGGTTCAGGTGCTCGTCGCTTTCGTCGGCGCCGTCAACGTAGAACTCCAGGTCGCTGACCGTGTTCAGCTCATACACCGGAATGCCATGGCCCTTGAGGCGCGCGGCGGTGGCTTCGGAGCTGGCGACGGCGCCGTCGAATGCGCCTTTGTGCTGGGCCAAAGCGTCGATGAAGCAGTTGGCAGTGGAGCCGGTGCCGACCCCGACGATGCTCTTGTCGTCGAGTTTCGGGAGGATGAAGTCGACGGCGGCCTGGGCCACTGCCTGTTTGAGTTGATCCTGGGTCATGCGGGCTCCGAAAGCGGGCAAGGGGGAAACGAAGGCCGGCATTATAGGCGTCGGGGCGGGGAAGGTCATTGCCCGATTGGCGGGCGGGGCAGATTGGCTTTTGTGGCGAGGGAGCTTGCTCCCGCTCGACTGCGTAGCAGTCGCAAAACCTGTTTGCACAGTATGTCTGAAAGAATGCCGGGGACCGCTTCGCGCTCCAGCGGGAGCAAGCTCCCTCGCCACAAGGGTTCGATGGTGTCTAAAACCACCTGTTTAGTGTGGTCGCCCGGCCGAAAGCCGGGTTAGACTCCTTGACCCTGCCCAACCCGCTCAGTGATGCTTTCCGATGCTCGAACAGTACGTCAAAAAGATCCTCACCTCGCGCGTTTATGACGTTGCCGTAGAAACCCCATTGCAGACTGCCCGCCAGCTCTCCGAGCGGCTGGGCAACAGTATTTTGCTCAAGCGTGAAGACTTGCAGCCGGTGTTCTCGTTCAAGATTCGCGGTGCCTACAACAAGCTCACGCAGCTGAGCGATGAAGAGCGCGCTCGCGGCGTAGTGACGGCTTCGGCGGGCAACCACGCGCAGGGCCTGGCCCTGGCAGCGAAAGTGCTGGGTGTGAAAGCCACCATCGTCATGCCCAAGACCACTCCCGAGATCAAAGTCGAAGGCGTACGTTCCCGCGGCGGCAAAGTGGTACTGCACGGGGATTCGTTCCCGGAAGCCCTGGCCTACTCGCTGAAACTGGTCGACGAAAAAGGCTACGTCTACATTCACCCGTACGACGATCCCCACACCATTGCCGGGCAGGGCACGGTGGCCATGGAGATTCTGCGCCAGCACCCTGGGCGTCTGGATGCGATCTTCGTTCCGGTGGGCGGCGGTGGGCTGATCGCCGGTATCGCGGCGTACGTGAAATACCTGCGCCCGGAAATCAAAATCATCGGCGTCGAGCCGGACGATTCCAATTGCCTGCAAGCTGCGATGGCCGCCGGCGAGCGCGTGGTGCTACCGACCGTGGGCCTCTTCGCCGACGGTGTCGCGGTCGCTCAGATCGGGCAGCACACCTTCGACATCTGCAAAGACTATGTTGATGAAGTGATCACGGTCAGCACCGACGAAATCTGCGCGGCCATCAAGGATATCTACGACGATACCCGCTCGATCACTGAACCAGCCGGCGCTCTGGGTGTGGCCGGGATCAAGAAGTACGTCGAGCAGCACGCCGTCACAGGCCACACCTTCGTGGCCATCGATTCCGGCGCCAACGTCAACTTCGACCGCTTGCGTCACGTCGCCGAACGCGCTGAGCTGGGCGAGGGTCGCGAAGCCATCATCGCCGTGACCATCCCCGAGAAACCGGGTAGCTTCAAGGCGTTCTGCGAAGCCATCGGCAAGCGCCAGATCACCGAATTCAACTACCGCTACAACACCGGCAGCGAAGCGCACATCTTCGTTGGCGTGCAGACGCACCCGGAAAACGATCCGCGCAGCGCGTTGATTGCCAGCCTGACCGAGCAGGGTTTCCCGGTGCTGGACCTCACCGACAACGAACTGGCCAAGTTGCACATCCGGCACATGGTCGGTGGCCGCGCGGCGCAGGTTGTTGATGAAGTGGTGCTGCGCTTTGAGTTTCCGGAGCGGCCGGGCGCGCTGTTCAACTTCCTCAACAAACTCGGCGGCCGCTGGAACATCTCGATGTTCCACTACCGCAACCACGGCGCGGCGGATGGCCGCGTGGTCGCGGGGCTGCAAGTGCCTCACGAGGAACGTCATCTGGTGCCCGCAGCGCTGGAAGAAATCGGCTACCCATACTGGGACGAAAGCGACAACCCGGCCTATCAGCTGTTTCTCGGCTGAGGGGCTACGCTGATGGGCAGGTCATAAGGAAATCGAACAATGGAAACGTTAACCGCCCTGAAAGTGGCGCACATGGTGGCGACGGTGGTGTTGCTGGTGTGTGCGCTGGGCCTGGGGATCTGGGTCTGGCGGACTCGGCGTAATGGCGACGCAACGGCGGCAAGCCGCACCCTGCAACGGCCGCGTGTATTCATCTGGCTGTTGATGGGGCTGGCGCTGCTGAGCATGCCGTTTACCGGTTGGTGGATGGTGCATCTGGTGGGTTGGCCGCTGGGGCAGACGTGGTTGCTGGGATCGAGTGTGCTTTATGCCTTGGCGGCGTTGGGGTGGTTCTGGTTGCTGGTGCGGCTTAACAGGCTGCGCACTGCGCCGGGAGGTAGCGGCAAGTTCACCTTCGCCTTGGCTCTGTTCAGTTTTGTTTGTTTTATCGCAATAGCGGGATTGATGGGCGCGAAGCCGGTTTAAGGCTTGGGACCGAGTCGACCCCTTCGCGGGCAAGCCTCGCTCCTACAGGTCATGCGTCAATTATGAAAATGACGCAAACCCTGTAGGAGCGAGGCTTGCCCGCGAAGGCGATTTCAGTTGCGCAGACTAATCACCGGCCAGCCACGCTTCTCGGCTTCGGCGCGCAGATTCGGGTCCGGATCAACCGCCACCGGATTCGCCACCTGCTCCAGCAACGGCAAATCATTCATCGAGTCGCTGTAGAAGTAACTGTCTTCCAGCGAATGCCCGGTCTCTTCCAGCCAACGAGCCAGCCGCGTCACCTTGCCTTCGCGAAAGCACGGAACGTCGGTGCTGCGTCCGGTGTAACGGCCATCGACCATTTCGCACTCGGTGGCGATCAGGGTTTCGACGCCCAACCGCTGGGCAATCGGCCCGGTGACGAAACGGTTGGTGGCGGTGATGATCACCAGTTTGTCACCCGCCTCGCGGTGCTTGGCCAGCAGCTCGAGCCCCTTGGGCAGCACGATCGGTTCGATGCAGTCGCGCATGTAATCGAGGTGCCATTGATCCAGCGTGGCCATCTCGGTGCGGCCGAGGACTTCCAGGCAAAAGTTCAGGTAGGCATCGTTATCGAGCTTGCCGGCCAGGTAGTCCTGATAGAACTCATCGTTGCGTGCCTTGTAGGCGACGGCGTCGAGGAAGCCGCGTTCGCACAGGTAATCGCCCCAGGCGTGGTCACTGTCGCCGCCCAAAAGCGTGTTGTCCAAGTCGAATAAAGCCAGCCGCATTGCAGTTACTCGCTGAAAAGTTTGTAGAAAGGCCTCCAGAATACGGACTTTTCACAAGAGTGCACATAAGGTAGGCCGGCTCGTTGCTGCCTTCACAACCTTTGTGGAACAATGCGGCGACATGCGTTTGCGAGGTTGTTGCCGTGATCGACCCCGATGGTTTCCGCCCCAATGTCGGGATCATTCTCACGAATGATGCCGGACAGGTGCTATGGGCTCGCCGTATCAATCAAGATGCCTGGCAGTTTCCGCAGGGTGGTATCAACCCCCAGGAGACGCCGGAAGACGCCTTGTACCGCGAGTTGAACGAAGAAGTGGGTCTGGAGCGCGAAGATGTTGAAATTCTCGCCTGCACCCGGGGCTGGTTGCGCTATCGTTTGCCGCAACGTCTGGTCCGTACCCACAGCCAACCGCTGTGCATCGGCCAGAAACAGAAATGGTTTCTCCTGCGCCTGACCTCCAACGAGCAGCGGGTGCGGATGGATTTGACCGGTAAACCGGAATTCGATGGCTGGCGCTGGGTCAGTTATTGGTATCCGTTGGGCCAGGTGGTGACATTCAAGCGCGAGGTGTATCGACGCGCTCTCAAAGAGCTTGCCCCGCGCCTTTTAGCGCGCGACTGACGACGGAGTTCGACCCCGAGCCATGCTCAATACGCTGCGCAAGATCGTCCAGGAAGTTAACTCCGCCAAGGATCTCAAGGCGGCGTTGGGGATTATTGTGTTGCGCGTCAAAGAGGCCATGGGCAGCCAGGTCTGCTCGGTCTACCTGCTTGACCCCGAGACCAACCGCTTCGTGCTGATGGCGACCGAGGGCTTGAACAAGCGCTCGATCGGCAAAGTCAGCATGGCACCCAACGAAGGTCTGGTCGGCCTGGTCGGCACGCGTGAAGAACCCCTGAACCTCGAAAACGCCGCGGATCACCCGCGCTACCGCTACTTCGCCGAGACCGGTGAAGAGCGCTACGCCTCATTCCTCGGGGCGCCGATCATTCACCACCGGCGCGTCGTCGGCGTGTTGGTCATTCAGCAAAAAGAACGGCGCCAGTTCGATGAAGGCGAAGAAGCCTTCCTCGTGACCATGAGCGCGCAGCTCGCCGGCGTTATCGCCCACGCCGAGGCCACCGGTTCGATCCGGGGCCTGGGCCGTCAGGGCAAAGGGATTCAGGAAGCCAAGTTCGTCGGCGTACCGGGTTCGCCGGGCGCGGCGGTCGGTACGGCGGTGGTCATGTTGCCACCGGCCGATCTGGACGTGGTGCCCGACAAGACCATCGTCGACATCGAGGCCGAACTCGGGCTGTTCAAGACCGCCATCGAAGGCGTGCGCGCCGACATGCGTGCGTTGTCGGCCAAACTGGCCACGCAGTTGCGCCCGGAAGAAAGGGCCTTGTTCGACGTGTATCTGATGATGCTCGCCGACGAGGCGCTGGGCAGCGAAGTGACCACCGTGATCAAGACCGGTCAGTGGGCCCAGGGCGCGCTGCGTCAGGTGGTCACCGATCACGTCAACCGTTTCGAACTGATGGACGACGCCTACCTGCGTGAACGCGCCTCGGACGTCAAGGACCTTGGCCGCCGCTTGCTTGCCTACTTGCAGGAAGAGCGTCAGCAGACCCTGGTCTACCCTGACAACACCATCCTGATCAGCGAAGAACTGACGCCGGCGATGCTCGGCGAGGTGCCGGAAGGCAAGCTGGCGGGTCTGGTGTCGGTGCTCGGTTCCGGCAACTCCCACGTGGCGATCCTCGCGCGAGCCATGGGCATCCCGACGGTGATGGGCCTGGTCGACCTGCCGTACTCCAAGGTCGATGGCATCCAGATGATCGTCGACGGCTACCACGGTGAGGTCTACACCAACCCGAGCGACGTGCTGCGCAAGCAGTTCGCCGAAGTGGTCGAGGAAGAGAAACAACTGGCCCTCGGGCTGGATGCGTTGCGCGACTTGCCATGCGTGACCCTCGATGGCCACCGTATGCCGCTGTGGGTCAACACCGGCCTGCTGGCGGACGTGGCGCGGGCGCAGAAGCGTGGCGCCGAGGGTGTCGGTCTGTACCGCACCGAAGTGCCATTCATGATCAACCAGAGGTTCCCGAGCGAAAAGGAGCAGTTGGCGATCTACCGCGAGCAACTCGCCGCGTTCCATCCGCAACCGGTGACCATGCGCAGCCTGGACATCGGCGGCGACAAATCGCTGTCGTACTTCCCGATCAAGGAAGACAACCCGTTCCTCGGCTGGCGCGGCATTCGCGTCACCCTCGACCACCCGGAAATCTTCCTGGTGCAGACCCGCGCGATGCTCAAGGCCAGTGAAGGCCTGAACAACCTGCGGATTCTGTTGCCGATGATCTCCGGCACCCATGAACTCGAAGAAGCCCTGCACCTGATTCACCGGGCCTGGGGCGAAGTCCGCGACGAAGGCACTGACGTGCCGATGCCGCCGATCGGCGTGATGATCGAGATTCCGGCGGCTGTTTATCAGACCAAGGAACTGGCGCGGCAAGTGGACTTCCTGTCGGTCGGCTCCAACGACCTGACCCAGTACCTGCTGGCCGTGGACCGCAATAACCCACGGGTAGCCGACCTCTACGATTACCTGCACCCGGCGGTGCTGCAAGCGTTGCAGAACGTGGTGCGTGATGCCCATGCCGAAGGCAAACCGGTGAGCATCTGCGGCGAAATGGCCGGTGACCCGGCGGCGGCGGTGCTGTTGATGGCGATGGGGTTCGACAGTCTGTCGATGAACGCCACCAACTTGCCGAAGGTGAAGTGGATGCTGCGTCAGATCAACCTGAGCAAGGCCAAGGAATTGCTCGCGGAGCTGATGACCATCGACAACCCGCAAGTGATCCACAGCTCGCTGCAGTTGGCGCTGAAGAACCTTGGGTTGGCGCGGATGATCAATCCGGCGGCGATCAAACCCCACTAAAGCACGGATGGCCCTTGTGGCGAGGGAGCTTGCTCCCGCTGGAGTGCGAAGCGCTCCCAATCTGGCCAATGTTTTCTTTCGGAAAACTTCATTTGCCATTTTGCGATTGCTGCGCAATCGAACGGGAGCAAGCTCCCTCGCCACAATTTATTGCCAGACTGTCAGATCTTTATCTCCACTTCCCCCAAATGCCCGCCATACGGCCCAAAACTCCGTTCAACCAGATGCCGCGTTCCATCGGCATGAACAATCAACGCCGTACTCGCCCGGGTCCCGTAACTCTGGCTGGCAATAAACACACTCGACAACAGCGTCTCGGTCGCCAAACCCACCCCGGTATCCGGCAGCTCCGCAAACGGCGCGGTCTGCGCATCACTCAGCAACGCCAATAACGCCTCAGGCTGCGGATCCTCCAGAACCGTCTCCAGCGCCGCCCGTGCCTTGAGCAACTTCGGCCACGGCGTATCCAGTCCCGCATTCGACAATCCATAAACACCCGGCTGCAACATCACCGCCTCAGTCGCCCGAGCGTTGTAATACCACAACTCATTGGCATTGCCGATCAGCAGGTTAAACCCGGCATATTCCAGCGAACGTCCTACAACGTCGCCCAAGTAGTCATCAATCGGCATTTCGCCATTGAGAAATCGCGCGACCAGTTCACCGCGAGATTTTCGAGCGGGCGGTTGATGAGGATCCCGGATATTGGTCAGCGCCGCGAAGCGCCCGTTGGCGCCGACACCGAGCCAGGTGCCGCCGGCTTCCAGGTCTCGACCGGCGTAGACCTGCGGTGCTTCGGGCCACTGCGCCAGGGGCAGGCTGGGCCGGGCATAGAATTCGTCGCGGTTGGCCGCCACGATCAGCGGCTGGGCATGACCCGGGCGCCAGGCTAAGACAATCAGGCACATAAGGTAGTCCTTGTGTGTTTTTTTGCCCACTCTACGCAGTCATTGTGCTGGTATCCATCGCCATCCAGTGGAGCCCAAGGCCATGCATCCGTTACCATGCCGCTCCGGTTTTGGGGTTGGGTGGGGAAACAGCATGGAATTTCTGCTCTATCTGGCGCTCGGCGCCTGTGCCGGGGTGCTGGCCGGGCTGTTTGGCGTGGGCGGCGGCATCATCATCGTCCCGGTGCTGGTGTTCAGTTTCACCCTGCAGGGCTTCGATGCGTCGATCCTGACTCACCTGGCGGTTGGCACCTCCCTGGCGACGATCATCTTCACCTCGGTCAACGCGGTGCGCGAGCACCATCGCCGCGGCGCCGTGCGCTGGCCGATTTTTGCCTGGATGACCGTCGGTATTCTGCTGGGTGCCGGTTTCGGTGCGTTGACCGCCGAAGCGATCTCCGGCCCGAACCTGCAAAAAATCATCGGCGTGTTCGCCCTGATCATCGCCGTGCAGCTGGCGCTGGACGTCAAACCCAAGGCCAGCCGAACGGTGCCGGGGAAAGTCGGTCTGACCCTGGCCGGCACAGTGATTGGCTGGGCTTCGGCGATTTTCGGGATTGGCGGCGGTTCGCTGACCGTGCCGTTCCTGACCTGGCGCAGCGTGCCGATGCAGCAAGCGGTGGCGACGTCGTCGGCGTGCGGCCTGCCCATTGCGCTGGCCAGTGCATTAAGTTTCATGATTCTGGGCTGGCACGATCCGTTGCTGCCGGCCCATAGTCTCGGTTTTATTTATTTGCCGGCGCTGCTGGGGATCGCCCTGACCAGCATGGTCTTCGCCCGCCTCGGTGCGCGACTGGCCCACAGGCTGTCGCCGAAGTTGCTGAAAAGACTGTTCGCCGCTTTGCTGTTCTGCGTAGGTTTGAGTTTTCTGATCTGACGCACCGCACAATCCTGGCTTAATCCTGAGGTGGCAGCGTCGCCCGGGAATTTTGAAGGTTTCAACTCTAACGAGGAGTCGCAATGCTGCCTTACCCGCAGATCGACCCGGTGGCCCTGGCCATCGGTCCGCTGAAAATCCACTGGTACGGCCTGATGTACCTGATCGGCATCGGCGGTGCGTGGCTGCTGGCGTCGCGCCGGCTCAACCGTTTCGACCCGACCTGGAGCAAAGAGAAACTCTCCGACATGGTCTTCTGGATGTCGATGGGCGTTATCGTCGGCGGTCGCCTGGGCTACGTGCTGTTCTACGATCTGAGTGCTTATCTGGCCAACCCGACGCTGATTTTCGAAGTGTGGAAGGGCGGCATGTCGTTCCACGGCGGCTTCATTGGCGTGATGCTGGCGGCGTTGTGGTTCGGTAAAAAGAACAACAAGTCGTTCTTCCAGCTGATGGACTTCGTCGCACCGATGGTGCCGATCGGCCTGGGCGCCGGGCGTATCGGCAACTTCATCAATGCCGAATTGTGGGGCAAGGCGACCGACGTGCCGTGGGCGATGATCTTCCCGCCGTTCAGCGATCCGGCGCAGTTGCCGCGTCATCCGTCGCAGCTGTATCAGTTCGCGCTGGAAGGCGTGGCGCTGTTCCTGATCCTGTGGCTGTTCTCGCGCAAGCCGCGACCAACCATGGCGGTGTCCGGGATGTTCGCGCTGTTCTATGGCATCTTCCGTTTCATCGTCGAATTCGTCCGCGTACCGGACGCGCAACTGGGCTATCTGGCCTGGAACTGGCTGACCATGGGCCAAGTGCTGTGCGTGCCAATGATCGTCGGCGGTCTGTTCCTGATCTGGCTGGCGTATCACCGCGCTCCGGCGACGCCAGCGGCAGCCGTATAAATTCGAATGCCGGGGGCGACGGCCTCCGGGTTCAAGGACACAGGTAACTCATGAAGCAATATCTCGAACTGGTCGCCCACGTCATCAAGAACGGCACCAAGCAAGCCAACCGCACCGGTGTGAACACCATCAGTTTTCCCGGCGCGATGCTGCGGTATGACCTGCAAGAAGGTTTCCCGGCGATCACCACGCGCAAGATGGCCTTCAAGTCGGCCATCGGCGAGATGTGCGGTTTTCTGCGTGGCGTTAACAACGCCGCCGAATTCCGCGCGCTGGGTTGCAAGGTCTGGGACCAGAACGCCAACGAAAACGCGCAGTGGCTGGCCAACCCGTTCCGTCAGGGCGAAGACGACCTCGGCGAGATCTACGGCGTGCAATGGCGCAAATGGCCGGCGTACAAGCAGATTCCGGTCAGCAACAAAGCGGCCATCGAGCAAACCCTGAGCCAAGGCTATCGTCAGATCGCCGAAGGCGAAGAAGACGGCCAGGCTTACGTGGTGCTGTACAAAGCGATCGACCAGATCCGCCAGTGCGTCGACACCATCATCAAGGACCCGGGCAGCCGCCGCATTCTGTTCCACGGCTGGAACGTTGCGCAACTTGATGAAATGGCTTTGCCGCCATGCCACTTGCTGTACCAGTTCCACCCGAATGTCGAGACCAAGGAAATCTCCCTGACGCTCTACATCCGCTCCAACGACCTGGGCCTGGGCACGCCGTTCAACCTCACCGAAGGTGCCGCGCTGCTGAGCCTGATCGGTCGCCTGACCGGCTACACGCCGCGCTGGTTCACCTATTTCATCGGCGATGCGCACGTCTACGAAAACCATCTGGACATGCTGAACGAACAGCTCAAGCGCGAGCCGTTCCCGATGCCGAAACTGGTGATCAGCGATCGTGTGCCGGAGTTTGCCAAGACCGGTGTTTATCAGCCGGAATGGCTGGAGTTGATCGAACCGAGTGATTTTTCGCTTGAGGGTTATCAGCACCATGCGCCGATGACCGCGCCGATGGCGGTCTGACAATCTGCACGCAATACCCCTGTGGGAGCTAGCCTGCTAGCGATAGCGACGGCACATCCAACAATGATGTGGCTGAAAAACCGCTATCGCTAGCAGGCTAGCTCCCACATTGGGTTCTGTGGTGGTCTCAATGACCGTGACTGCGGCCCACATGCGAATGCTCAACCTCCGTCGCCACAACCCCGCCACTCACTTCCAACCGCTGCAAAATCCCGCATTGATCAATATCCGGCCCTTCGCCACAGCGTTGGCGCAGGTCGAGCAGTTGTGCCTGTAACGCCATCAACCCATCAATCCGCGCTTTCACGTGATGAATGTGTTCGTCGATAAGCGCATTCACGCTTTCACACTGATCCTGCGGACTGTCGCGCAAAGCCAGCAGGCTGCGGATTTCCTCGAGTGTCATGTCGAGGGTGCGGCAGTTGCGGATGAAGGTCAGGCGTTCGGCGTGGGCCTGGGTGTAGACGCGGTAGTTGCCGTCGCTGCGGGCCGGTTCGGGCAGCAGGTTTTCGCGCTCGTAATAGCGGATGGTTTCCACGGCGCAGTCGGTGAGTTTCGCCAATTCTCCGATCTTCATGACGGCAATCTCCAAATAGGTGCTTGACCCTATAGTGGCTACAGGGTCTTTACTTGGCAACAGGCACCTTCATGGACGCAACCAATGAGCGATTCCCTTCACACCCACAAACGCGAGGCTGATCACGATCACGATCACGATCACGATCACGATCACGATCACGATCACAGCCACAAGCTGCAGCCTGTGCAGAAGCATGACGATGGCGGCCACGGGGATTCCTGCTGTTCTTCCAAAACGGCGGCGCCGTCGCTGATCACGCTCAGCGAAGCGCCAACCGCCAATGCGCGGTTGAGCAGTTTCCGCATCGATGCGATGGACTGCCCGACCGAGCAGACGCTGATTCAGAACAAGCTCGGCAAGATCGCAGGTGTGCAGCAACTGGAATTCAATCTGATCAACCGCGTGCTGGGCGTCACTCATGACTTGCCGAGCACCGAGCCGATCATCGACGCGATCAAATCCCTCGGCATGTTGGCCGAGCCGCTGGAGCAGGGCGTCGAAGCGCCTGCTCCCACGCCCGAGAAAAAGCCGTGGTGGCCGTTGGCGCTGTCCGGCGTGACCGCGCTCGCCGCCGAAGTCATCCACTTCACCAACGCTGCGCCCAACTGGGTCGTGGCGGTTATCGCGTTGATCTCGATCCTCAGCGGCGGTCTCAGCACTTACAAGAAGGGCTGGATCGCGCTGAAAAACCTCAACCTGAACATCAATGCCTTGATGAGCATCGCGGTGACCGGCGCGATCCTGATCGGGCAGTGGCCGGAAGCGGCGATGGTGATGTTCCTGTTCACCGTGGCCGAGTTGATCGAGGCCAAGTCCCTGGACCGCGCGCGCAACGCCATCAGCGGCTTGATGCAGATGACGCCGGAGCAGGCCACGGTGCTGCAGGCCGACGGCAGCTGGGTTTTGCAGGACGTCAAAACCATCGAGCTGGGCGCGCGAGTGCGAGTCCGTCCCGGTGAGCGAATTGGAATGGACGGCGAAGTCGTGTCGGGCAGTTCGACCATCGATCAGGCGCCGATCACCGGCGAAAGCCTGCCGGTAGAGAAGACCGTCGGCGATAAGGTATTCGCCGGCACCATCAATCAGGCCGGCTCCCTGGAATATTCAGTGACCACCGCAGCCAACAATTCGACCCTGGCGCGGATCATCCACGCCGTCGAACAGGCGCAAGGTGCGCGGGCACCGACCCAGCGCTTCGTTGACCAGTTTTCGAAAATCTACACGCCCGCCGTGTTCATCTTCGCCCTCGCGGTGGCGGTGATTCCGCCGCTGTTCATGGGCGCAGTCTGGTTCGACTGGATCTACCGCGCGCTGGTGTTGCTGGTGGTCGCATGCCCCTGCGCATTGGTGATTTCCACCCCGGTGACCATCGTCAGCGGCCTCGCGGCGGCGGCGCGCAAAGGGATTCTGGTCAAGGGCGGCGTGTATCTGGAGGGTGGTTACAAACTCGACTACCTGGCGCTGGACAAGACCGGCACGATCACCCACGGCAAGCCGGTGCAGACTGATTACCTGTCGCTCGATCCCACGGCCGATGCTTCGGCGCCGGCCATTGCGGCAGCGTTGGCCGGTCGTTCGGATCACCCGGTATCGCTGGCCATCGCCAACGCCGCTGTGGATAAACCCTTTGCGCCACTCGTTGTGGATAACTTCGAAGCCCTGGCCGGTCGCGGGGTGCGCGGTGAGATCAACGGGCAGACCTACCATTTGGGCAATCACCGTTTGGTGGAAGAGCTGAACCTGTGTTCGCCGGCGCTGGAAGAAAAGCTGTTTGCGCTGGAGAAACAAGGCAAGTCCGTGGTGCTGTTACTCGACAAATCCGGCCCACTGGCGTTGTTCGCCGTGGCCGATACGGTCAAGGAATCCAGCCGTGAGGCGATCCAGCAGTTGCACGATCTGGGTATCAAAACCCTGATGCTCACCGGCGACAACGTCCACACCGCCCAGGCGATTGCTGCGCAAGTCGGCATCGACGAGGCCAAGGGTGATCTGCTGCCGACCGACAAACTGCAAGCCATCGAAGCCCTTTATGCACAGGGCCATAGCGTCGGCATGGTCGGCGATGGGATCAACGATGCTCCGGCACTGGCCCGGGCCGAAATCGGTTTTGCGATGGCCGCCGCCGGCACCGATACCGCCATCGAAACCGCGGATGTCGCCCTGATGGACGACGATCTGCGCAAAATCCCGGCGTTTATCCGCCTTTCGCGCCAGACGTCGAGCATCCTCAAACAGAACATCGCCCTCGCTTTGGTCATCAAGGCTATCTTTCTTGGGGTAACCTTCGCCGGTATCGCCACCATGTGGATGGCGGTGTTCGCCGACATGGGCGTGAGCCTGTTGGTGGTGTTCAACGGTTTGCGCCTGTTGCGCAAGTAAGCGATGAGGAGCGGGTGTGCTGAGTGCCGAGCTGAAGGCGTTTTACATGGTGGCCCGCCTGGGCAGCATTACGCTGGCGGCGAAAAAGCTCGGCCTGAGCCAGCCCACGGTAACCACGCAGATCCGCAATCTGGAAAGCCAGTATTCGGTTGAGCTGTTCTACCGTGGCGGCCGCCGCCTCAGCGTCAGCGACGAAGGCGCGCGGTTGCTGCCGATGGTCAAGGCGCTGTTGCAGCAGGAAGCCGACATCGAGTTTTTCCTGCGCAACAGCGGCCAGGTCCAGGGCACATTGCGCATCGCCGCCACCGCGCCGTATTACATCCTCGATCTGGTGAAGACCTTTCGCGAGCGTTTGCCACAAGTGGAAGTGTCAGTGGAAATCGGCAACTCGCAGCAGGTGCTGGAAGCCTTGGAGGATTACCGGGTCGATGTCGCGGCGTCCTCGCAACTGCTCGACGACGCGCGACTGATTCGCCGGGTGCTCGGAAGCGATCCGCTGGTGCTGGCGGTGCATCGCAATCATCCGCTGGCGGTGCACGATCATGTGCCGCTCAGCGCGTTGGCCGGGCATACGTTGTTGATGCGCGAATCCGGCTCGACCACTCGGCGGTTGACCGAGGAATTGCTGGCCAGCGCCGGGGTGAGTTTCGGGCCGTTGCTGGAGATTGGTAGCCGTGAATCGATTCGCGAGGCGGTGCTGCGCAACATCGGGATCAGCATCATTGCCCGGCAGGAAGTGCCGCATGATCCGCAATTGCGTGTGCTGACCATCGAGAATGCGCCGCAGATTCCGGAGTATCTGTACTGCCTGAAAGAGAGAAAGAACGCCAGGTTGCCCGCGGCGTTTCTGGGGTTGGCGCAGGAAATGGCCCCGGCCTGAAATCTCTATTGCCTGTGCTGGCCTCTTCGCGGGCAAGCCTCGCTCCTACAGGTTGATCGCGTTCCCCTATAGGAGCGAGGCTTGCCCGCGAAGGCGTCTGTCGGGACACCGCCGAACCCAACCCAAATCCCCGAATACCACTATCAACCGTTTTTGCCTCACTGCCACATGACGGACGCATTACCTCCCTAGGATGGCCTTCATCTGCTTGATGAGGCCTGTCCATGAACCACTCGATCGCAACTGCCCTGACCAACCCCGGCGCCCCGATGAAGGTGCGCAGCGTGCAGAAACGCTTCGGAGCCTTCACCGCGCTGGATAACGTTTCCCTCGACGTGGCGGCCGGTGAACTGGTGTGCCTGCTGGGCCCGTCGGGTTGTGGCAAAACCACCTTGCTGCGTTGCATCGCCGGTCTGGAAAAACAGGACAGCGGCGAGTTGCACCTCGGCAATCGCGACGTGTCCCACTTGGCACCGCAGGCTCGGGACTACGGCATTCTGTTTCAGTCCTACGCGCTGTTCCCCAATCTCACCGTCGAAGCGAACATTGCCTACGGCCTCGCCGGCAGCGGTCGCGATGAAGTGCGCAAGCGCGTCGGTCAGATGCTGGAACTGGTCGGCCTGACCGGCAGCGAGAAAAAGTACCCCGGCCAATTGTCCGGCGGTCAGCAGCAACGTGTTGCGCTGGCCCGCGCCTTGGCGCCGGCGCCTTCGTTGTTGCTGCTGGACGAACCGATGTCGGCCCTCGACGCTCGGGTTCGCGAGCACCTGTGCACCGAACTGCGCCAACTTCAACGCAACCTCGGCATCACCACCCTGATGGTCACGCACAATCAGGACGAGGCCATGCTGATGGCCGACCGCATTGCTGTGATGAACAACGGCAAGGTCGAACAGTACGCCACGCCGCAGGAAATCTACGACCGCCCGGCCACGCCGTTCGTGGCGGAGTTCGTCGGTCAGGGCAACTGGCTGCCGTTCCACCGCAGCAGCGACAGCCACGCCCAGGTCGGCGGGATGAACATGCGTCTGGCCGATGGCAGTGCAAAAACCGCGTCTGGCCGGTTGTTCTGCCGCCCCGAGGCGATCAACGTCAACCCGCTGGTGCATGAGGAAAACCTGTTCCCGGCCAAGGTTCGCGAAATCACCTTCCTCGGCAACCGTTGCCGCATGAGCTTCGAACTCGATCAACTGCCAGGCCACGCATTGCTGGCGGAACTGGCACCGGAAGCGATGCCGCGCCTCGGCGCGCAGCACATCATGGTCGCCTTGCCGCCGCGCAGCCTGCAGGTGTTTGCCTGATGAGCGCGAACATCGCGCTGCCGATACCGCACAAGCAGGTTCGGCAGACCTCCCGTGCCGAGATCGGCGACCGGGTGTTCGTGGTCGGCGGCAAAATCCTGTTGCTGGTGTTGCTCGGCGTCGCGGTGTTGATGCCGTTGCTGGCGATCTTCTGGCGTGGTTTCAGTTCGGAGGCCGGGCAGGGCGGTGGTCTGGTGGCTGCGCGTGAATTGGTCACCAGTGCGAATTTCCACTGGTTGCTCGGCAATAGCCTGAAAGTTTCCCTCAGCGTGGCGGCCATTGTCGTACCGCTGGCCTACCTGTTTGCCTACGCCCTGCAACGCACCTTGATTCCGGGCAAAGGCCTCTGGCGTGGCCTGTCGCTGTTGCCGCTGATGGCGCCGTCGATGTTGCCGGGTATTGCGCTGGTTTACCTGTTCGGCAACCAGGGCATGTTGCGCGGTTTGCTCTCGGACAATATCTACGGCTTCTGGGGCATCGTTCTGGGTGAGGTCATCTACACCTTCCCACACGCCTTGATGATTTTGCTGTCAGCCCTGTCCCTGGCGGATGCGCGACTCTTCGATGCCGCCTCCAGCATGGGCGCCAGTCCGGCCAAAGCCTTTCGCAGCATCACTTGGCCGGCCACCCGTCAGGCGGTGTTCGCAGCGTTCTGTCTCGTATTCACCCTGACCATCACTGACTTCGGCGTGCCCGTGGTGGTCGGCGGCGACTATCAGGTGCTGGCGCTGGAAGCCTACAAAGCCGTGGTCGGCCAGCAACAGTTCGGTCGCGGTGCGTTGATCGGCATGGTCCTGTTGCTGCCGGCACTGTTCAGTTTTGCGGTCGATGCCTGGTTGCGTCGGCGTCACGGTGATTCCATGAGCGGTCGGGCGCAGGTGTTTCAACCGACGCCGTCGAAACTGCGCGACGGCTGCTACCTGGCCATCGTGCTGCTGATCTGCGCGGTGTTGTTGCTGGTGTTCGGCATGGCGGTGTTCTCGTCGCTGGTGAAGTTCTGGCCATACAACCTGTCGCTGTCGCTCAACCATTACCAGTTCAACGACACGGCGGGCGGCGGTTGGCTGGCTTACGGAAACAGCGTGAAGATGGCCCTGTGCACGGCGTTGATCGGCAGTGTGCTGATCTTCACCGGCGCCTATCTGATGGAAAAAACCAAGGGTCAGCGCGGACTGAACCTGACCCTGCGCATGCTCAGTTTCGTACCGATGGCGGTGCCGGGTCTGGTGCTGGGCCTGGGTTATGTCTTCTTCTTCAACCTCACCGACAACCCGCTGCATGTGCTCTACGGGACCATGACCCTGCTGGTGGTCTGCACCATTGCTCACTATCTGACCACCGCGCAAATGACCGCGACCACCGCATTGCGTCAGCTCGACGCCGAGTTCGAAGCCGCCGCGCTGTCGCTCAAGGCGCCGCTGTATCGGCATTACCTGCGGGTAACCGTACCGATCTGCCTGCCGGCGCTGCTGGATATCGTGCGCTACCTGTTCGTCTCGGCCATGACCACCGTCTCGGCGGCGATCTTCCTCTACAGCCCCGACACCATCCTCGCGGCGGTGGCGGTGCTGAACATGGATGACGCCGGCAACGTCGGCGGCGCGGCGGCGATGTCGACCCTGATTCTGTTCACCTCGGCGGGCGTGTCCCTGCTGCTGGCCTGGGCCTCGCGCGGTTTGCTGCGCCGTTCCCAGGCCTGGCGGCAGACCGCGCCCGGCCACTGATTTCCAATCCCGCAAACCTCAACTCAAAACAGGAAAAGATCATGTTCAAGCCCCTGGCCCTGGCCGCTGCTGTCCTCACCGCTTTCAGCCTGAACGCCTTCGCGGCGCAAACCGAGTTGACGGTGTACACCGCCCTCGAAGCCGAACAACTGAAGACCTACAAAGAAGCCTTCGAAAAAGCCAACCCGGACGTCGAGATCAAGTGGGTGCGCGACTCCACCGGCATCATCACCGCCAAACTGCTGGCCGAAAAAGCCCGTCCACAGGCTGATGCTGTCTGGGGTCTGGCGGCGTCGAGCCTGGCGATCCTCGATCAGCAAGGCATGCTGCAAAGCTACGCGCCGAAAGACCTGGGCAAGATCGGCGGCAACTACCGCGACGCTGCCAATCCGCCAGCCTGGGTCGGCATGGACGTCTGGGCCGCGACCATTTGCTTCAACACCGTCGAAGCCGAGAAGCAGGGTTTGACCAAGCCCGTGAGCTGGCAGGACCTGACCAAGCCTGAGTACAAAGGCAAGATCGTGATGCCGAACCCGGCCTCGTCCGGCACCGGTTTCCTCGACGTCAGCGCCTGGCTGCAAACCTTCGGCGAGAAGCAGGGCTGGCAGTACATGGACGACCTGCACCAGAACATCGGCCAGTACGTTCACTCCGGCTCCAAGCCTTGCAAACTGGCAGCTGCGGGTGAGTTCCCGATCGGTATTTCCTTTGAATACCCGGCCGTTCAGTTGAAGCGCCAGGGTGCGCCGCTGGACATCATCCTGCCGAAAGAAGGTTTGGGCTGGGAGATCGAAGCGACGGCTGTGATCAAGGGCACACCGCATGAAGACGCGGCGAAGAAACTGGCTGACTTCTCGGCTAGCCCGGCGGCGATGGAGCTTTATAAAGAGAACTTTGCGGTGCTTGCGCAGCCGGGGATTGCCAAGCCGCAGACTGAATTGCCGGCGGATTACGAGCAGCGTCTGATCAAGAACGACTTTGCCTGGGCGTCGAAAAATCGCGACGAGATCCTGACCGAGTGGCGCAAGCGTTATGACGGCAAGTCCGAGAAAGTGGTTGCCAAGTAACTGACTCACATCCTGTGGCGAGGGAGCTTGCTCCCGCTGGAATGCGCAGCAGGCCCTTTTTTGGGGCCGCTTCGCGGCCCAGCGGGAGCAAGCTCCCTCGCCACAAAAACGGGATTATCTTAATGACACACCCCAACGACATGCTGATCGTAGGCGCCGGCATTCTCGGCCTGTCCCACGCCTACGCTGCCGCCAGGCGCGGCCTCAAGGTCACGGTTTTCGAGCGCAGCGAAACCCCGCTCGGCGCCTCGGTGCGCAACTTCGGCCAGGCCCTCGTCACCGGCCAGCCGCCCGGCCCGATGCTGGAACTGGCCAAAGCCAGCCGTGAAATTTGGGGCCAATGGGCGCAACTGGCCGGCCTGCAGCTCAAGCGCAACGGCTCATACCTGTTCGCCCGCACCGAAGCCGAAGAACACCTGCTGGAAGTTTTTTGCGCCGGACGAGCCGTAGAACACGGTTACCGCGTCGACCTGCTGCGCGGTGCTGCATTGCGCGATTTATACGGCGGCCAGTTCAGCCATCACCGCGCCGCGCTGCACGGCATGGACGATCAACAACTGTATTCCCGCGAAGCAATCCCGGCGTTGATCGATTACCTGCGCCGCGAAATGAACGTCGAGTTTCACTTCTCCACCCTCGTGCGCGACATCGAGCCCGGCCGCTTGCACAGCACCGCCGGCACCTTCAGCGCCGAGCAGATCATCGTCTGCTCCGGCCACGATTATCAGACCTTGCTGGCCGAGCCGATCGCCGCGCTTGACCCGCAAATCTGCCGCCTGCAAATGCTTCGCGCCCGACCGCAGATCAATCTCAACCTGCAACACGCGCTGCTCACCGGTTTGAGTTGTGTGCATTACGGCGCGTTCGCCGATCTGCCGGAAGCGGCGGCGGTGCAGGCGCACATCCTGCGTGAAGAACCGCACCTGCACGAAAACGGCATTCACCTGCTGATCAGCCCGACGCCTTACGGCGAACTGATCATCGGCGACTCCCATCACTATGGCAGCGATCCATCTCCCTTCAACGCCGAGCAAGTGGACGACTGGATGATCGAACTGGCCGAGCAGACGTTGGGCTGCAAGGTGCAAGTGGTCGAGCGCTGGCAGGGTGTCTATGGTTCCCGGGGGCCAGGACCGTTTTCATTCCTGCGGCCGATGCCGGGCGTGAGCGTGGCACTGATGCACACCGGCGTCGGCATGAGTGTCGGGCCGGCGATGGCCGAACGCAATGTCGCAACTGTATTGGGAGAGCTTTGATGGACCGCACTGCGCAAGTGATCGACGAGGTATTCGGGCTGTACGAGCGTTTTGGCGACAGTGATTACATCGGCGAGCCGGTGTCGCAGATCGAGCACATGTCCCAGGCCGCACAACTGGCCATGGCGGAGGGCTTCGATGACGAAGTGGTGCTCGCCGCGTTCTTCCACGACATCGGGCACATCTGCGCCGAGAGCGCCGAGAACATGGGCGGTTTCGGCGTGGTCAGCCACGAGCGACTGGGCGCTGATTACTTGCGTCGCGCAGGTTTCAGCGAGCGCATGGCGCGGCTGGTGGAGTACCACGTTCAGGCCAAGCGTTATCTGACACTCAAAACGCCTGGGTACTACGAGCAATTGAGTGAAGCCAGTCGTCGGACCCTGGAGTATCAGGGCGGGGTGATGACCGAGGCGGAAGCTGAAGCTTTCGAGCAGGACCCGTTGTGCGCGATCAGTCTGCGCATGCGGCAGTGGGATGAGCTGGCCAAGGAGATGTGGGTGCCGGTCATTGATCTCGACGTGTTGAAGCGCAAGGCCGTGAACGTCTTGTCCGGCGAGGCGCGTTGAGTTGTCTCACAGGTAATAGCGAAACGGTGGATGGTTTGCCTGGCGGCGACGGTGCAGTCTGGGCTTTTCCCAGGGAAGCGCACGGATGCGTTATTTGAAAGTGATTGCACAGGATCGAAGCGGGAAGGGTGTGGCGGATACGCTTCATGTTGAGTTTTATGAAGGTGACCAGTTGCAGCGCAAGGCAACGGAAGCGGATCGACAACGGCTCAAGTCGTTCAGCAAAACCTATTTGAAATGTGCCTGGTTCAACAGCGGTGAAGGCGAGGACCGGCATGTGCGCATCTTCTCGCACAATCCATCCGCAGACGGCACGCCGGAAACGGTGCGGCTGCATTTTCATGAAGGGCCGGTGATTGCTTATAAAGCAGCGGCTCACGATCTTGATAACGATGGGGTGTTCGAGCTGATATTGAGCTCTGATGTGGACAATGATGGGCGGGCTGATCGGACGGATCGCAATCGTGTCAGGTCGTTGGTGCGGGAGTTTTTGAGGGTCGGTTGGTAGCGATCAATCCACAAACCGAGTAACGGCCATCGCGGGCAAGCCCGCTCCCACAGGTTCGGAGGTGTTCACAACACTTGTGTTCACCGCAAATCCCTGTGGGAGCGGGCTTGCCCGCGATAGGGCCCGTCCAACCACCAGAATTATTCCGTTTACTACAACTGTTGGGCCAACACCTCAACCTGCTCCTGTCGCTCCGCCTGACTCAACTTCGCCTGCGGATTCAGCGACGACCACTGCGGATGCGCTCGCGCCTTGTGCAGGGCTTCGGGCAGTTTGCCTTCGCGCCAGGTCTTGTCCTGGGGCGTGGCGACCTGGATGCTGTCCATCGCCGCATGCCCGCGCGCATTCAGCGCCTGCAGCAACTGCCGCTGGCGCAACGCCAACAACCGCAACACGCTGTCGTCGACCGTCAATTCGCGCTGACCCTTGATCTTGCCCAGCAACCGGCTGCCATAACTGCGCGCGGTTTGCAGGGCACCGCCGGCAATCGCGCCGGCCAGCGCCGCCGCGCCGAGGGTCAGACCGCCGACCAGCAGATCCACCCCGGCCCCGGCCGCCGCGCCGGCTGCGATACCTCCGCCGACCCGCACACCCAGTTGCTTGAGGGTTTCGGGGTTGAACAGATCATCGCCCCAACGGCCATCGAGCAGTGGCAGATCACTGGCCGCCGCGTCCTGCGGGCGAAAGGCATAGAGCTTGAGCAGCGCTTCGACGCAGCGCTGTTCCCGTTGGCGAACGGCTTTGCGCAGTTCGCTGATGGCTTGTTGTTCCTGCTCGGCGTCGCTGACCACGCTACGCCGACACGCCGCGCAATCGATCAACAATTCAGCAATCAACCGCGCCGCACTTTGCTGTCGGGCCAGACGCTGGGCCTGCTGATCAGCGATCAAACGCTCCAGTTGCTCGCGGGAATTTTCCAGCAGCAGCGCGAGGCTTTCATAGAGACGACGTTCGCCATCCTCCGGCGGCGCGACGCTGTCGAAACGCACCAAGGCGTGCAAGCCCAACCGTGCCAGCGCTTCGCGCCAGTCCGGTTCGCGGTGGTTGGCGCTGCTGACGAAATTCAGCACCGGCAGTAGCGGTTTGCCGCAGTTGGCCAGCACTTCCAGTTCGTCGCGGTACTTGGCCAACACCGGTTCGCGGGCGTCGATCACATAGAGGCCGGCGTCACAGGTGAGCAGTTGCCGCAGCACTTTGGCTTCTTGCTCGAAACGCTGCCGAGCTTCGCTGCCCTCAAGAAAACGCGCCAGCCGCGCCGGGCCGTCGAGGCGTTCGCCGGGGCGCTCCAGGCGTTCGAGATAGTCGAGCAGGGCGATGGCGTCTTCCAGTCCCGGCGTGTCGAACAGGTCGAGCAAGGGCTCGCCATCCACCGACAACCGCGCGCCTTCGACGTGTCGCGTGGTGCTGGGGCGATGCGACACTTCGCCGAAACCGACGTCACGGGTCAGCGTGCGCAGCAGCGAGGTTTTGCCAACGTTGGTGTGGCCGACCACGGCGAGCTTCAACGGCGCTTTCCATGGATTAATCATGGCCGGTCTCCAGCCAGTTCAGCGGTGCGCAATCGGCGAAAGGCAGCTCCAACTGTTGCAGCGCCACGTGCCAGTCGCCGAGGCGCGCGGCATCCAGTGCTTCGCCGGGTGGCGCTTGCAGCAACCAGACGCGGGTGGCGCTGGCGCTGCGAGCCAGTTCGGCGATCAGTGCCAGGCTGCCGCGATCCGGCGAACGTCGTGGATCGCAGGCGATGGCCAGGCGCGCCGGAGGGAAACGGCTAAGTTGTTCCAGGAGTTTGTTACGCGATTCACGACTGTCGAGGATGCCCGCATCGCTCACGTTTTCAGGCAGTTGTGGCGGCCATGGGCGTTGATTGTCCAGCTCGATGGCCACCAGCAACGCGCCATCGCTTTGCAGATCGCTGACGCCGCTTTCCACCCGATGAAGTTGCGCGGGCGCGGCATCGCTGATCCCCAGGCGTTCGCTGGTGGGCATCAGGCGTTCGCGCAGTTGCGCGTAACCGGGCAGGTTCAGGTCTAGATGCAGGTTTGCGCGGCCGGTCTTCCAGCGCCACAGGCAGAGCAGCGCCAGAAGCAGGCGCGGCACAATGCCGTAAACCACCAACACGCCGACCAGCCAGGTGGCCCAGGCCTGACGGGCGCTTTCGATGTTCAATGCGGCATCGCCACTGGCGCGGATCATCTCCACCGTCGGAACATTGAAACCCGCCAGGGCGGGCAGCGCGCCCAGAGTCTGGGTCATGGCCACGAAGGTGTCGGCGCTGAGCAGGGTGGTTTCCCAGACGAAGCCATAACGCCGGGTCGCCATCAGCGTCAGCAGAATGACCAATGCGCTGAGCATCACCAACAACCACAAACCGTTGACCAATACGCCGAGCGCCCAGCGATTGAGTTTTTGTCGTTGCAGCAGCAACAGCAGGGCGGGTGCCAGTTGCACGGCTTTGGCGTCGCGGGCGAGTTTTTCGCTGAGCCACAACCACAAACGTCCCAGCGTTGCACCATGTTCGCCGGCAAACACCAGGCCCAGCGCCCAGCTCAGCAGCAGAATCAGGTTCAGCCCGAGCAAGCTGCCCAAGGCCCAGAACACATTGACCGACGTTTGTCCGTCGCCCATCGCGGCAAACGCCAGCCCGGCGCCGCTGATCACGGCCAGCACGGCTATCACGATCAATGCCAGTCGCGCGCCTTGCAGCCAATGCCTGAGGGCTTCAGCCAACCCATCGCGCTCGGCCAGCCACACGGCGCGGCGCGCAATTCGAGTCGGCAGATCGCCGCCCGCGGTGCGGGCCAGTCTGTTGGCTTCCATATCATCCAGAGGGCCGGCGTGTTCTTCACGCAGGCGGATGGTTTCCGTCAGCCAGAGGTTATTCAGTTCAGTCACGCGGCATCCCGTCGCTCAATTGAGCTGTGAGCATAACCGCTGTGGCGCTTATCGGGGTACGGGAGGCTCTGGTATCCTCGCCGGCATGACTAAATCACTCCCCCTTAGCCTGATCGCAGCCCTCGGTGAAAACCGCGTGATCGGCGTCGACAACAGCATGCCCTGGCACTTGCCGGGGGACTTCAAATACTTCAAGGCCACCACCTTGGGCAAGCCGATCATCATGGGTCGCAAGACCTGGGATTCCCTCGGTCGTCCGCTGCCGGGCCGGTTGAACATCGTGGTCAGCCGTCAGGCGGATCTGGTGCTGGAAGGCGCGGAAGTTTATCCGTCGCTGGAGGCTGCGGTGGTTCGCGCAGAGGCGTGGGCGAAGGAGCAGGGCGTCGATGAGTTGATGCTGATTGGCGGGGCGCAGTTGTATGCGCAAGGGTTGGCTCAAGCGGATCGGTTGTATTTGACGCGCGTAGCGTTGAGCCCGGAAGGGGATGCGTGGTTTCCGGAGTTTGATTTGATAGCGTGGAAGTTGGTGTCGAATGTGCCGAATCCTGCCGAAGGCGACAAACCAGCGTACAACTTCGAAGTCTGGGAAAAAGTCTAAAAGCTTCGCGGGCAAGCCTCGCTCCTACAGGATTTGTGTCAACCGCGAAAATTGCGTACGGCACAAATCCTGTAGGAGCGAGGCTTGCCCGCGAAGAGGCCCGCTCAGACCATGAAAGTCTTAAGCGTGAGCCAACTCCGAATGCTCATCCGCATCCAGCAACTCTTTATCCGTCTGCTGCATGATCTGGCTGGTAATCGCCCCGGCCGTGATCGAACCGCTCACGTTCAACGCCGTACGCCCCATATCAATCAGCGGCTCAACCGAAATCAGCAACGCCACCAGTGACACCGGCAAGCCCATCGCCGGCAACACGATCAGCGCCGCGAACGTCGCGCCACCACCGACACCGGCCACACCGGCCGAGCTCAGCGTCACAATCGCCACCAGCGTCGCGATCCACAGCGGGTCCAGCGGGTTGATGCCCACGGTCGGCGCCACCATCACCGCCAACATCGCCGGGTACAGGCCGGCACAGCCGTTCTGGCCAATGGTCGCGCCGAACGAAGCGGCGAAGCTGGCGATGGACTGCGGAATGCCCAGACGGCTGGTCTGCGCCTCGATACTCAGCGGAATGGTTGCAGCGCTGGAGCGACTGGTGAAGGCAAAGGTCAGCACCGGCCAGATCTTGCGGAAGAAACGCAGCGGGTTGATCCCGGCCGCGGACACCAGCACGCCGTGGACCACAAACATCAGGCCCAGGCCGATGTAGGACACCACCACAAAACTGCCGAGCTTGATGATGTCTTGCAGGTTGGAACCGGCGACCATTTTGGTCATCAGCGCCAATACACCGTAAGGGGTCAGCTTCATCACCAGTCGCACCAGACGCATCACCCAGGCTTGCAGGGTGTCGATGGCGTTGATCACTTTCTGACCTTTCTCGACATCGTCCTTCAGCAATTGCAGGGCCGCGACGCCGAGGAAGGCCGCGAAAATCACCACGCTGATGATCGACGTCGGCTTGGCGCGGGCCAGGTCGGCGAACGGGTTTTGCGGGATGAACGATAGCAACAACTGCGGCACATTCAGGTCAGCGACCTTGCCCGCGTAGTCAGTCTGAATGGTTTGCAGACGGGCCATTTCCTGCGTACCGGCGACCAGGCCTTCGGCGGTCAGGCCGAACAAGTTGGTCAGACCGATACCGATCAACGCTGCGATAGCAGTGGTGAACAGCAGCGTGCCGATGGTCAGGAAGCTGATCTTGCCCAGCGACGACGCGTTGTGCAGACGCGCCACGGCGCTGAGGATCGAGGCGAACACCAGTGGGATCACGATCATTTGCAGCAACTGCACATAACCGTTGCCCACCAGATCGAACCAGCCGATCGAGGCTTTCAGCACCGGGTTACCGGCACCGTAAATCGTGTGCAGTGCGACACCGAACACGACGCCCAACACCAAAGCGAGCAGGACTTTTTTAGCCAGGCTCCACGTCGTGTGACGGGTTTGTGCCAGTGCGACGAGCAGGGCGAGGAACACCAGCAGGTTGAGAATCAGCGGCAGATTCATTGGAACTCCCATTAGACATGTGCCAACTGCCTTCCGGGGCAGCTGCGAACCGGCAAGCCTAACAGCTTGATTTCCAATGAATTAATATCAAAAAAGTCTGATAACTGTCGTTTTTGGAATAAGCGGGTGTCGCTCACGGGGATGCAGCTGGCGCGATAGGTGCGTTGGCCGTCGCTGACAGACGAGGACTGTCACACTAATTTGTTAGCGTCGATGTCTTTAATTCAGGGAGAAATGCCGATGAAGCTTGCACCGAAATTTCTGGCTGCTGCGTTGGGATTGGGTTTGGGCCTTAGCCTCGCCGGCCAGGTCTTCGCCACGGATCTGAAGCATTGGCCAGCCGATCAGGCCAAGGCGCTGGACGCGATGATCGCGGCCAACGCCAACAAAGGTAACTACGCGGTGTTCGACATGGACAACACCAGTTACCGCTACGACCTCGAAGAGTCGTTGCTGCCGTTCATGGAGAACAAGGGCCTGATCACCCGCGACAAACTCGACCCCTCCCTGAAACTGATGCCGTTCAAGGACACCGCCGACCACAAGGAAAGCCTGTTCAGCTACTACTACCGTCTCTGCGAAGTTGACGACATGGTTTGCTATCCATGGGTCGCCCAGGTGTTCTCCGGTTTCACGCTCAAGGAGCTCAAGGGCTATGTCGACGAGTTGATGGCCTCTGGCAAACCGGTGCCTGCGACTTATTACGAAGGCGACGTGGTCAAGAACCTCGACGTCAACCCGCCGAAAATCTTCACCGGCCAGCAAGAGCTCTACAACAAGCTGATGGAGAACGGCATCGAGGTCTACGTAATGACCGCCGCTTCCGAAGAGCTGGTGCGCATGGTCGCTGCCGATCCGAAGTACGGCTATAACGTCAAACCGCAGAACGTGATCGGTGTGAGCCTGCTGCTCAAGGATCAAAAGTCCGGCGAGCTGACTACAGCGCGCAAGCAGATCACCGCCGGCAAGTATGACGAGAAGGCCAACCTCGGCCTCGAACTGACCCCGTACCTCTGGACCCCGGCGACCTGGATGGCCGGTAAACACGCGGCGATTCTGACCTACATCGATGAGTGGAAAAAACCGGTACTGGTCGGCGGCGACACCCCGAGCAGCGACGGTTACATGCTGTTCCACGATGTTGACGTGGCCAAGGGCGGCATCCACTTGTGGGTCAACCGCAAGGACAAATACATGACCCAGATTAACGGCATGATGGCCAAGCACGCAGCCGCTCAGGCCAAGGAAGGGTTGCCGGTGACGGCGGACAAGAACTGGGTGATCGTGACGCCGGCGGAGATTCAGTAAGACCGAATCGCTCTCATCGCGGGCAAGTCTCGCTCCCACACTTGACCGAGCTGACTGCAAAAAAATGCCCCGCACTTTGGCGGGGAATTTTTATTTCTGCGATTGACGCTTACAGCCCGTCAAGCATCGCCTTGTTACGTACAGCACCTTTGTCGGCGCTGGTCGCCAGCAGGGCGTAGGCTTTCAGCGCGGTGGTCACCTTGCGTGGACGTTTTTCCACAGGCTTCCAGCCTTTCTGATCCTGCTCGGCGCGGCGGCCGGCCATTTCTTCGTCGCTGATCAACAGGTTGATCGAGCGGTTCGGAATGTCGATCAGCACCTTGTCGCCGTCCTGCACCAGGCCGATCGCGCCGCCCGCCGCCGCTTCCGGCGAAGCGTGGCCGATGGACAGGCCCGAAGTACCGCCGGAGAAACGGCCGTCGGTGAGCAGGGCGCAGGCTTTGCCCAGGCCTTTGGATTTCAGGTACGACGTCGGGTACAGCATTTCCTGCATGCCCGGGCCGCCTTTCGGGCCTTCGTAACGAATGATCACGATGTCGCCGGCCTTCACTTCGTCCGCGAGGATGCCGCGTACGGCGCTGTCCTGGCTTTCGAAGATCTTCGCGTTGCCTTCGAACACGTGGATCGACTCGTCGACGCCCGCGGTTTTCACCACGCAGCCGTCCAGCGCGATGTTGCCGTAGAGAACGGCCAGGCCGCCTTCTTTCGAGTAAGCGTGTTCGACACTGCGGATGCAGCCGTTTTCACGGTCGTCATCCAGGGTTTCCCAACGGGTCGACTGGCTGAACGCGGTTTGCGTCGGGATGCCCGCCGGACCGGCCTTGAAGAAGTGATGCACCGCTTCGTCGTCGGTCTGGGTGATGTCCCACTTGGCGATGCCTTCGGCCAGGGTCTTGCTGTGCACGGTCGGCAGGTCGGTGTGCAGCAGGCCGCCACGGGCCAGCGAACCGAGGATGCTGAAGATCCCGCCGGCGCGGTGCACGTCTTCCATGTGGTACTTCTGGATGTTCGGCGCGACCTTGCACAGTTGCGGCACGTGGCGGGAGAGACGGTCGATGTCGCGCAGGTCGAAATCGATCTCGGCTTCCTGGGCGGCAGCCAGCAAGTGCAGGATGGTGTTGGTGGAACCGCCCATGGCGATGTCCAGCGTCATGGCGTTTTCGAACGCCTTGAAATTGGCAATGTTGCGCGGCAACACCGACTCGTCGTTGTCGGTGTAGTAACGCTTGCACAGTTCGACGATGGTGCGGCCGGCCTGCAGGAACAGTTGCTCGCGGTCGCTGTGGGTCGCCAGGGTCGAACCGTTGCCCGGCAAGGCCAGGCCCAGGGCTTCGACCAGGCAGTTCATCGAGTTGGCGGTGAACATGCCGGAGCACGATCCGCAGGTCGGGCAGGCGCTGCGCTCGTACTCGGCGACTTTCTCGTCAGAAGCGCTGGAGTCGGCGGCGATCACCATGGCGTCGACGAGGTCGAGACCGTGGCTGGCCAGTTTGGTCTTGCCGGCTTCCATCGGGCCGCCGGACACGAAGATCACCGGGATGTTCAGGCGCAGGGACGCCATCAGCATGCCAGGGGTGATCTTGTCGCAGTTGGAGATGCAGACGATGGCATCGGCGCAGTGGGCGTTGACCATGTACTCGACGGAGTCGGCGATGATCTCGCGGCTCGGCAGCGAATACAGCATGCCGTCGTGGCCCATGGCGATGCCGTCATCGACAGCGATGGTGTTGAATTCTTTCGCTACACCGCCGGCGCGTTCGATTTCGCGGGCGACCAGTTGGCCCAGGTCCTTGAGGTGGACGTGGCCCGGTACGAACTGGGTGAACGAGTTGGCAATGGCGATGATCGGCTTTTTGAAGTCGTCATCTTTCATCCCCGTGGCGCGCCACAGTGCGCGGGCGCCGGCCATGTTGCGGCCATGGGTGGATGTTTTCGAGCGGTAATCAGGCATGAAGCACTCCGGGCGGCTAATCAGGTATCAAAAGGGAAGTGAGCTTCTATTGACGTCTGGAACACCCAGAAATGGCCGTGTGTCCGGAAGTTGCCGATAACTTTGCGGGATCGCCGCGCGCTTCAGCTTGAGCTCATAAACCCGCCGGGGGATGACTGGCGATGAATGTCGCGATTCTACACGGCTGGCGGCGGGAGGGAATGCCGGGAAGCGTTGATCCCGCGCCGGTGGCGTGCGCGGGATGACGACCGGCGTTTATCAACTAACGTTCAGTGCCAGATTGCGCTGCATGATCAGCGCGTTCAAACCAAGGCCCGCGGCGCTCAGGATCAGGAAACATAAGGCGAGGGCCGTGGTCAGGTTTGCAGACGCGAGATTGATCACCACGCTGATCACGCCGCCGCACATAAAGATCATCACGCCGCCGACCGAGGAGGACGTGCCGGCATCTTGTGGATAAAGGGTCATGGCTTTGGAATTGGCGATAGGCCGGGCAATGGTGGTGCCGGCCGTACAAATGAGCATGGGGATCAGAACGGCAGCGGCAGTGAGCCCGAACTGATTCGCCAGCCACAGCATGACCAACCCCGACAGTGCGATCAGCCCAAGGCCGATCACGATCTGCGAATTGGCCGGCAAACGCCGATGCAGTGCGCTGGCGACTATCCCGCCGAACACATAAGCCACGCCATACAGCAACAATGTCCAGGCAAATTCGTAGGGCGAGAGTGCCAGGCGTTCCATGAAAATGATCGGCGACATGACGATGAATGAAAAATGGCAGGCGAAGGCCAGGCCGGAAATAAGCCAATAACCCATGAAGCGCAGGTCGGAACACAGCCGCCAATAGGCACTGAAAAAGCGACCGGGCGCCGCATTCCGACTGCGTGGACTTTCCTTGAGCAAGACGCCAGCCTTTATCCAGACAATGGCTGCCAACGCGATAAAGACATAGAAGCTGCCTTCCCAGCCCAGATGCATTTGCAGCCAGGTCCCGAGCAGCGGCGATATGGAAATGAACACCCCGGCGGCGGTTGTCATCCAGATCCTGATTCGCTCCTGTTCCTTGCCGACGAACAAATCCTGAATCAGCGCCTGCGACAGCACAAAGGAGCCGCAGCCCACCGCCTGGATGACGCGAAACACCAGAAACCAGCTGTATTCGCTGGACAGCAGACAACCTGTCGCACCCACCATCGAGATGGCGATACCGGTCAGCAAAAGGTTCTTGCGCCCCCACAAATCCGACAGCGGCCCGACCAGCACCACGGATAGCGCAAGGCCAATGGCGAACAGGCTGACCGAAAGGGCAATGTCGGACGCGGAGGTCCGGAAGTAGTCAGAGAGCGCGGGAAAGGACGGGAGTACGACGTCCAGCGGGAAAACACCCAGCAGCGTCATCGTCATCAACAGCAGGATGAGCGACGATTTTTTCGCGGTGTGCGTGGTGGAAGGGTTCATCAACAACGCTCTCGATCCGTGAGGGGTGGCCGAGAGTTGACCTGATGGACATGGAAGTCAATGCAGCAGGTGCGGGACTGTTCCGAATCTGTTGCGGGAGCGAGCTGACTCGCTCCCGCAATCAGACAGCGATTAGCTGTTTGGCAGCAACCGGCAGGTGATGCTCTTGATGTAACGCGTTTCAGCAATCGCCGGGTGCACCGGATGATCCGGACCCTGACCACCACGTTCCAGCATCTGGATGTTGCGGTCCAGGTGACGGGCGCTGGTCAGCAGGATGTTCTGCAGGTCGTCTTCCGGCAGATGCATCGAGCACGAAGCGCTGACCAGGATGCCGTCCTTGCTCAGCAGGCGCATGGCTTGCTCGTTCAGGCGTCGGTAGGCGCCTTCACCGTTTTTCATGTCTTTCTTGCGTTTGATGAACGCCGGCGGGTCGGCCACGATCACGTCGAAACGTTCTTCGCTGGCTTTCAGCTCTTTAAGGGCTTCGAAGACGTCGCCTTCGATGCAGGTCATTTTCTCGGCGACACCGTTCAGCGCGGCGTTGCGCTCGACGCCGTCGAGGGCGAAGGCCGAAGCGTCGACGCAGAACACTTCACTGGCGCCGAACGCAGCCGCTTGCACGCCCCAGCCGCCGATGTAGCTGTAGAGGTCGAGTACGCGTTTGCCTTTGGCGTAAGGGGCCAGGCGTGCGCGGTTCATGCGGTGGTCGTAGAACCAGCCGGTTTTCTGGCCCTGGATGACCGGCGCTTCGAACTTCACGCCGTTCTCTTCCAGCGCCACCCACTCCGGCACCAGGCCGAACACGGTTTCGACGTAGCGGTTGAGGCCTTCGGCATCGCGAGCAGCGGAGTCGTTCTTGAACAGAATGCCGCTTGGCTTAAGCACTTGGGTCAGGGCCGCGATCACGTCGTCTTTATGCGCTTCCATGGTCGCCGAAGCGATCTGCACCACCAGAATGTCGCCGAAACGGTCGACCACCAGGCCCGGCAGCAGGTCGGAGTCGCCGTAGACCAGGCGATAGAACGGCTTGTCGAACAGGCGGTCGCGCAGGGACAGGGCGACGTTCAGGCGATGCACCAGCAGCGATTTGTCCAACGGCAACTTGATGTCGCGCGACAGCAGGCGGGCGCAGATCAGGTTGTTCGGGCTCATGGCGACGATGCCCAGCGGTTTGCCGCCGGCAGCTTCGAGGATCGCCTGGTCGCCGGCCTTGAAGCCGTGCAACGGAGTGGCGGCTACATCGATTTCGTTGCTGTAGACCCACAAGTGGCCGTTTCGCAGGCGACGGTCGGCGTTGGCTTTGAGGCGCAGGCTAGGCAGGGACATGACGTCGCTCCGGAAAAAAGAGCGGGAGTATAGCGTGTTGAGTGTTGTGGCGGGCTGGGTGGGCGATGAAACGCTGATGGCCTCTTCACGAGCAAGCCTTGCTCCTACGGGTTTTGTGTCATGTGCAAGTTCCGCGACCGACACAAAACCTGTAGGAGCGAGGCTTGCCCGCGAAGGCGATTTCAAATGCTACGCCGACAATGAAACTTTGGCCGATGTTGCCGGCTGGTGTGTCGGATCCAACTTTATAAAGGTTAGAATCGCCACCTGTCCCAGAGTGTGTACTTATGTCCCAAGAGCTGACCACCGAACAGATCCAACAGTCCCTGCAAGGCATCAGCGTGCCGGCCCAGCCGCAGATCATGGTGGATCTGCAGATGGAGCAGTACATGCCCGACCCGGATCTGGAAGTGATCGCCAAGCTGATCTCCCAGGACCCGGGCCTCTCTGGCGCATTGCTGAAAATCGTCAACTCGCCGTATTACGGCTTGAGCAACAAGATCGCCTCGATCCAGCGTGCGGTGAATCTGCTGGGCAGCCGTTCGATCATCAACCTGATCAACGCGCAGTCGATCAAGGGTGAAATGAACGATGACACCATCGTCACCCTGAACCGCTTCTGGGACACCGCACAGGATGTGGCGATGACCTGCCTGACCCTGGCCAAGCGCATTGGCGTCCAGGCGGGCGATGAAGCGTACGCCTTGGGCCTGTTCCACGATTGCGGCGTGCCGTTGATGCTGCAGCGATTCCCGGACTACATGACGACGCTGGAAGAGGCCTACGCCAACGCGAGTGCAGAATGCCGCATAGTCGACACCGAAAATCGGGTGTTCAATACCAACCACGCGGTAGTCGGTTACTACACGGCCAAATCCTGGCGCCTGCCGGAGCACGTGAGCACCGCGATCGCCAATCACCACAATGCGCTGGCGATTTTCAGCGATGAGTCTTCGCGCAACAGCCAGCTGAAAAACCTGCTGGCAATCCTGAAGATGGCCGAGCACATTTGTGCGTCCTACCGGGTACTGGGCAACCAGAACGAGGACCATGAATGGAATACTATCGCGCCGCTGGTGCTCGATTACGTAGGCCTCTCGGACTACGACTTCGAAACCCTCAAACAAACGATTCGCGACCTCGGCACTCACCGCTGAGTGTCGTGAGAGCCTGATTCGAGAGCACCATGCCTGAACTGCCGGAAGTCGAAACCACCCGCCGCGGGATTGCGCCGCACCTGGAAGGCCAGCGCGTCAGCCGGGTGATCGTGCGTGATCGTCGCCTGCGCTGGCCGATCCCTGAAGACCTCGATGTGCGCCTCTCCGGTCAGCGCATCGTGCTGGTGGAACGGCGCGCCAAATACCTGCTGATCAATGCCGAAGTCGGCACGTTGATCAGTCACTTGGGGATGTCGGGCAATCTGCGTCTGGTGGAAGTCGGCATGCCGGCCGCCAAGCATGAGCATGTGGATATCGAACTGGAATCGGGCCTGGCCCTGCGTTATACCGACCCGCGACGGTTCGGCGCGATGCTCTGGAGCCTCGATCCGTTCAACCACGAACTGTTGATTCGCCTGGGGCCGGAGCCGTTGACCGACCTGTTCGACGGCGAACGCTTGTTCCAGCAGTCCCGCGGGCGCTCGATGGCGGTCAAGCCGTTTATCATGGACAACGCGGTGGTGGTTGGCGTCGGCAATATTTATGCGACTGAAGCGTTGTTTGCGGCCGGTATTGACCCACGCCGTGAAGCCAAGAGCATTTCCCGGGCGCGCTATTTGAAATTGGCGATCGAGATCAAACGCATTCTGGCCGCTGCCATCGAGCGCGGCGGTACTACGTTGCGCGACTTTATCGGTGGCGACGGTCAGCCGGGGTATTTCCAGCAGGAACTGTTTGTGTACGGCCGTGGCAGTCAGCCGTGCAAGGAGTGCGGGACGGAGTTGCGGGAAGTCAAACTCGGGCAGCGCGCCAGCGTCTTTTGCCCACGCTGTCAGAGCTGATATCTCCTACGGTCTATAGTCAGTGTTCTCACTGTTACAGGACCGAGCCATGAACCTGCTTCGAACCGCTGCCGTCATTGCGCTGCTGAGCGTCGGTACGCCAGTGCTGGCGGCAAACACCGGCAGCGGTGATCCGCGCTACACCATCCAGAACCCTCCGGCCTACGCCATGCTCGGCGATCTGCTGATCGCCCGACCCTTGCTGGTCGCGGCAACGGTGATCGGCGTGGGGGCATTTGTGGTGTCGTTGCCGTTTACCGCGCTGGGCGGCAATGTCGGCGATGCGGGGCAGGCACTGGTGGTGGATCCGGCGAAAGCGGCGTTTGTGCGGTGTCTGGGGTGTATCGGGGAGGGGTTTGAGCAGCGGGAGTGAAACCAGTTACATCTTCGGTGTTGCTGATGGCCCTCATCGCCGGCAAGCCGGTCTCGCTCCCACATTTGATTTATGTTGTGAACCAAATGATGTGAACACCACAAATCCACTGTGGGAGCGAGACCGGCTTGCCGGCGATGAGGCCGGCACAGGCGCTACAAAGATGCCTGCCTCAAGCCTTACCGGTAATCTTCCGGTACTTCTCCATCAACTGCTCTTCAGTCTCCGGATGCGCCTCGTCCAGCGGAATGCAATCCACCGGGCAGACCTGCTGGCACTGAGGTTCGTCGTAGTGGCCAACACACTGGGTGCACAGGTTCGGGTCGATCACGTAGATCTCTTCGCCCTGGGAAATGGCGGCGTTCGGGCACTCGGGTTCGCAGACGTCGCAGTTGATGCAATCGTCGGTGATGATCAGGGACATGCTAACTCCAGCCGGGGCGCAAGGCCCGGGCGCAATAAACCAATGCGCGCAATTGTGCCGCATTGGCGCTGTAGGAGCCAGCTTGCTGGCGATGGACGGGAGAGCGCCGCGTTCATTCAGGCAGCTCTCGTCACCGTTAACGTCCATCGCCAGCAGGCTGGCTCCTACAGGTTTACTTCTTGAAGCGCTCGGTGAGGGCGTCCGCCACCGCAGGGTGAACGAACTTGGTGATATCGCCGCCCAGGGCCGCGATTTCACGGACCAGCGTCGAGGAGATGAACGAATAACGCTCGGACGGCGTCAGAAACAGGCTTTCCACGTCCGGAGCCAGCTGGCGGTTCATGTTGGCCAGCTGAAATTCGTATTCGAAGTCCGACACGGCGCGCAAACCACGCAGGAAAACGTTGGCGTTCTTCTCTTTGGCGAAATGCGCCAATAGCGTCGAGAAGCCGACGACTTCAACGTTCGGCAGATGTTTAGTGACCTCACGGGCCAGCGCCACACGCTGTTCCAGGGGAAACAACGGGTTTTTCTTCGGGCTGGCAGCAACGGCAATGATCACATGATCGAACAGGCGCGCGGCGCGTTCGACCAAGTCGCCATGGCCCTTGGTAATAGGGTCGAAGGTACCTGGGTACAACACTCGGTTCATCGCGTCGTCCTGGCGGGAGTCCGTTGGGGAGTCGGATGGTATCGCAGCCTTCCCGGTCGGCCAAGTCGCCTTTTGGGTAAGAAAGCACTATAGACGATGGGAATATTCGCTCTTTTCACGGGTTTTTCAAACGTTCGGCGAGCGAAGTCGCTAGTTGCGCCGTCAGCCCGTAGACCGACAATTGCGGGTTTGCGCCAATGCTGGTGGGGAACAGCGAGCCGTCGTGGATCGACAGGTTGCTGAGTTGATGATGCCGGCCAAGGCTGTCGGTCACGGCGTTTTTCGGGTCTTCACCCATGGCACAACCGCCCATCACATGGGCACTGCCCAGGCGAGTGCGATACAGCTCAAGGCTCAACCCGTCAATCAGCGTGCGCGCTTCGGCCAGGGTTTTCACGTAGCGAGCGTCGGCGTGCATCGGCATGACGGCGTTGGCGCCACCGGCGAACTGGATCTCGGCCATGCTGTGGAACGCGCGGCGCAAACCGTCCCAGGCGTAGGCTGAAACCTGATAGTCGAGCACCGGCGTGTTGTCACCGCGCAACTCGACGCTGCCGCCGGGGCTGTCCGGGTGAAAACCATCGCGCAGTAATGCGAGCATGGCGTGGGTGTGGGGCAGGTTTCCCATGTGCTGCGCGTTTTTCGTGCCGAAACCGCCGAGCAGAGTGGCGGCCAGCGCCGGGTGCAGCGGTGGCACTTCGAGTTTGTAAGCCATCTTGCCGGTCGTGCCGTCCTGCCATTGGAAGTGGTCGGAGTAGATCGACTGCGGCGCGCCATAGAACGGGTTGATCACCTCGTCGAACAGCCCGGCGGACATGTTGACCAGATGCAGAAAGGTCCGTTTGCCCAGCCGCTTGTGCGGGTCTGGCGCATCCGAGCGCAACAGCAGCGCGGGGCTGTTGATCCCGCCGCCGGCCAGCACGTAATGCCGCGCCTTGACCGTGATCGTCTTGCCCGTGGGGGCGACGCAACGATCGTCCATCGCCACGCACTGCAGGCCTGTGACCTTGCCTTCCTTGATCACCAGTTTTTCAGCGCGGGCCAGGTAAATCAGTTCGCCACCCTTTTCCAGGGTCGCCGGAATCGTCGTGACCATCATCGATTGTTTGGCGTTGGTCGGGCAGCCCATGCCGCAATAACCGAGGTTCCAGCAGCCACGCACGTTGCGCGGGATGACGTGCCAGGTGTAACCGAGCTTCTCGCAGCCCTTGCGGATCACGTCGTTGTTGGCGTTGGGCGGAACCCTCCACGGCGCGACGCCGAGACGCTGTTCCATTTTCTCGAACCATGGCGCCATTTCGGTCGGGCTGTGGCCTTTCACGTCGTGCTCCCGGGCCCAATGTTCGAGCGTCGGGTCCGGGGTACGAAAGCTCGACGTCCAGTTGATCAGCGTGGTGCCGCCCACCGCCCGGCCTTGAAGGATGGTGATCGCGCCGTCCTTGCTCATGCGGCCGATGCCTTCCTGATAGAGGCTGGTGTAGGCCTGGTCTTCGAGCAGCTTGAAATCGCTGCTGGTCTTGAGCGGACCTTCTTCGATCAGCAACACCTTGTACCCGGCAACGCTGAGGATTTCGGCGGTGGTGCCGCCGCCCGCGCCGCTGCCGATGATCGCCACGTCCGCTTCGAGGGTCAGGTCTTCGGTCAGTTGCGAGCCGTTGTAGGTTTTCCAGCCGCGGGCCATGCCTTCGCGGAACGGATCGGTTACGGGCATGTTCGGGTTCTCTTATTGTTTTTGGATTTTGTGGTGATGCGGATGACGCTTCGCGGGCAAGCCTCGCTCCTACAAGGCCTACGCACTTCTGTAGGAGCGAGGCTTGCCCGCGATAGGGTCACCTCGGTCTCAAACGGTTGGAGGCCCGGGATACCCGCAATGCGCCCACGATTCCGCCCGGCTGTACCACGCCATCATCACCAGTTGCAGCAACGAGCTGTGCCCCATGCGCAACAGGCTCAACGAGCTGTTTTCCCAGCGATCAAGAAAATGCCGGATCTCGCCGGCGCTGGCGTTTTCCCAACTGCCCCAGATCCCGGTCAGCGGCCCGCGAGTCACGGCCATCCCCAGCACATCGAACAATTGCCGGGTCAGCTTGAGCATTTCCGGCGACAGGTGATTCAGGCTGTTATCCAGGCAGTGCAAAGTCTGGTCGACCGCCATCGGCATTTTCCCGGCGACCACGGCGCCATCGAGCATCACCGGAATCAGCGCCCGCAAAAACAACAGATCGCCGCTGCGCAGCATCACGAAACCGTCGGCCGGGATGCTCGACGAACAACCGCTGAGGCTCGCCCCGAGTCCGGCCGTGGCCAGAAAAGCACTCGCGCCGAGGCTGAATTTAAGCAAGCCGCGCCGTGACAGCGCGGGTGTATCGGACAGGCCTGGGCTCATTATTGTTATTACCCGAAGGATTTGATCGTTAGCGGATAAACAGCTTCTGGATCAGTTTCTGGATGGATTTGCCGTACGGCGGGTAGATCAGCTTCGCCGCGTTGAAACGCTGTTTGATCAGCACACCTTTGGCTTTGCTGAAGGTCAGGAAGCCTTCGTGGCCGTGGTAATGACCCATGCCCGAGGCGCCGATGCCGCCGAACGGCATGTCGTCCTGAGCGACGTGCAGCAACGTGTCGTTCAGGCACACGCCACCGGAATGGGTCTCGTGCAGGACGCGGTTTTGTTCGCGCTTGTCGTAGCCGAAGTAATACAGCGCCAACGGACGAGGTCGCTGGCTGATGTAGGCAAACGCTTCATCCAGGTCCTTGTACGGAACGATCGGCAGCAAAGGGCCGAAGATTTCGTCCTGCATCACCATCATCTCGTCAGTGACGTTGAGCAGCAGGCTATGGCTCATGCGGCGCCCCTGGCCCTGGTCGAACAGCGGAATCAGCAGCGCGCCTTTGCTGGTGGCATCGCTGATGTAGCCATTTAGCCGGGCCAGTTGTCGGTCATTGATGATCGCGGTGTAGTCCGGGTTGTCCGCCAGGGTCGGATAAAATCCGCGAACCGCCTGACGATAGGCTTCGATGAAAGACCCGACGCGGTCTTCCGGCACCAGCACGTAGTCCGGGGCCACGCAGGTTTGTCCGGCGTTGAGCGTCTTGCCGAACGCGATGCGTTCGGCGGCATCTTTCAATGGCACATCCCGGGAAACGATGGCCGGGGATTTTCCGCCCAGTTCCAGCGTCACCGGCGTCAGGTTCTCGGCCGCTGCGCGCATCACGTGTTTGCCGATGCTGGTGGCACCGGTGAACAGCAAGTGATCGAAACGCAGTCGGGAGAACGCCACGCCGATATCGGCCTCGCCGAGCACTACGCAAACCAGGTCTTCGGGAAAGATCCGGCCCAGCAATGCCTTGAGCAGCAAGCCGGTGGCGGGGGTCGACTCGCTGAGTTTGAGCATCACCCGGTTGCCCGCCGACAATGCGCCCACCAAAGGGCCGATGGCCAGGTAAAGCGGGTAGTTCCAGGGCACGATCACCCCGACCACGCCCAGCGGCTGATAAACGACTTTGGCCGAGGCGGGCTGAAAGGCAACGCCGACTTTACGCCGTGAAGGCTTCATCCAGCCATTGAGGTGCTGACTGGCGTAATGAATGCCGTGCAGGCTCGGCATCAGTTCGGCGAGCAGGGTTTCATCGGCGCTGCGATGGCTGAAGTCCTGACTGATGGCGTCGATCAGCGCCTGGCGTTCAGTGCTCAACAAATCCCGCAAGGCTTTGAGCCATTGCTGGCGCTGCGCCGCGGGCGGCATCGGGTGGGCGGCGTAGGCTGCGCGCTGGGCGTCGAACAGGGTTTGGAGTTCTTCCAGTGGCTGCTGCAGATTCTGAAGGTAGGCAATTTCAGCAGTCATGGTCATCTCCGGATTTATTGTTGTGAAGAGCTTTTTAGAGTCCATGCTCTAGAAAGTCAAATGACATCCTGGCGCTGCGTTGTTTTATCCACGGGCGGATAGGTCGTAAGATGCCCGTCAACGCCCTCTGAATTAAAGCTCAAGCCATGGCCCCACGGATCAAAACCAGCGAGCGCATCGTGCAGAACAGCCTGGAGCTGTTCAATCAGCAGGGCGAGCGCAGCATCAGCACCAACCACATTGCTGCCCACATGGAAATTTCCCCGGGCAACCTGTACTACCACTTCCCCAACAAGCAGGCGATCATCGCCGTGTTGTTCAGTGAGTACGAAAGCCTGGTGGACAGCTTCCTGCGCCCGCCCCAGGGACGCGCCGCGACGGTGGAGGACAAGCGTTACTACCTTCAGGAGTTGCTGGCGGCCATGTGGCGCTACCGTTTTTTGCACCGTGACCTCGAGCACTTGCTCGACAGCGATCCGGAACTGGCCGCCCGTTATCGGCGTTTTTCCCAGCGCTGCGTGATCCAGGGCACGGCGATCTACAAAGGGTTCGTCGAGGCCGGCATCTTGAAGATGGACCGGGTGCAGATCGAGTCCCTGACGCTCAACGCCTGGATCATCCTGACGTCCTGGGTGCGTTTCCTGTGCACCACGCGAGAAAACTCCAATCACCTGAGCGAACAGGCGATCAAACGTGGGGTTTACCAGGTGCTGGTGCTGGAGGCCGGGTTCGTCACGGATCAATCCCGCGACGCGGTCAATGCCTTGTTTGAGGAGTTTTACGTGCCGTTGGCGCAAGCCCTGGAAGAAGTACAGTAGGATCAGACATCGCCTAATCACTGGAGCCCGTTATGCCCATTGCGCAACTGATCAGCCCGCAAGCACTGGACCTGAAAAAGGAGCAGCCGGGGCTGGTGATTCTGGATTGTCGTTTTGCCCTCGAAGACCCGGATTACGGCCAGCGCAGCTATGCCGAAGGGCATATCGCCGGGTCGAGTTTTGCCGATCTTGAGCGTGACTTGAGCGGGACAGTGGTCAAAGGGGTGACCGGACGCCATCCGTTGCCAGAACCTGAAGAGTTGATCGAGCGTTTGCAGACCTGGGGCATCAATGCCGACAGCGATGTGGTTTTGTATGACGACGGTCCAGGCGCCTACGCGGCGCGGGCCTGGTGGTTGCTGACCTGGCTGGGCAAGCGCGACGGTGTGTTCATCCTCGATGGCGGGCTCAAGGCCTGGCACGCGGCGGGATTGCCCCTGAGTCTTGATGCTCCCGGTGTTGAGCGTGGCACCTTTAACGGGACGCCGGACAACGCGCTGACCCTGAGCGCCGAACAGCTTCAACAACGTCTCGGCCAACCCGCCCTGACCCTGCTCGATGCCCGCGCCTTGCCGCGTTTCAAGGGCGAAGTGGAACCGATCGACCCGATTGCCGGACACATTCCCGGCGCGCAATGCGCGGCGTTCACCGACAACCTGGGCAGCGACGGGCATTTCCTGCCGGCCGATCAGCTCAAGCAGCGGTTTGCGGCGAAACTGGGCAATCGTTCGCCGAGTGATCTGGTGGCGTATTGCGGTTCCGGCGTGACGGCTTGCCATAACCTGTTCGCCTTGTGCCTCGCGGGATATCCGTTGGGGTCGTTGTATGCCGGGTCGTGGAGCGAGTGGATCAACGAGCCTGCGCGTGGCGTCGCCACCGGCGAATAAACACAAATCAAATGTGGGAGCAACTGTCTTCACCCTGCCATTCGTCATCGCCATTCGGTGCCGTCTCTCACATTTGCATCTTCATCGCCATCAATATCCGGGCAACTGCCGAGCACTTCGATACGCCCCCGGCCCAACTCCGTAAACCTGCTTGAACTGCCGATTCAGGTGGCTCTGGTCGGCAAACCCCAATTGTGTGGCCACTTCCAGCGGCAAACATCCACTCTGCAATAACCCTCGTGCCCGGGCGATACGTTGCTGTATCAGCCATGTGTGCGGTGGCATGCCAGTGGCGCGGCGGAATACCCGGGCGAAGTGGAACGGCGACAGGTTCACCGCTGCCGCCAGTTCTTCCAGCGACGGCGGCGCCGCCAGTTGCGCCTGCAGTAGTTCCTTGGCCAGGGTCACCGCCCGGTGTTCCTTGCCGGGTTTGCCAGCGTCCGGGACAGCGGCGTGACGTTGCAGCAACGACAGCATCATTTCCCGCCAGGCGGTCTGCTGTTGCAGGGCGGTGGACGGCGTCTCGAGCAGGCGATGAAGTTGGCAGAAGCCCTTCACCAGATCGGGATCGCGATACAGCGTGGCGCCAAACGCCGGCAAGGCGTGGGTCGGCAGTTCCAGCTCGGTCAGCAGCGAGAGAATCTGCCCACTGTCGGGGTAAAACGCCCGGTACAGCCAACCGTCTTCCGTGCCCTTGTGGCCAGTGTGCAATTCATCCGGATTGATCAACACCAGCGTGCCGCTGCCCGCCAGGTGTTCGGCGCCGCGATAGCGATAACGCTGGGCGCCGGCCATGATCATGCCGATCACGTAACCGTCATGCACATGGGGGGCGAAACGGTGTTCGATGTAGCGCGCGGACAACAACTCGACCCCGGCCAACGGCGCCGTTTGCCAGAAACGGATCGATTCGCCCTGATCGGTATCCATCGATTTACCCGCGACCCACGGCGGCCAGCCACTGCGGGATGCGCCGTTCCAGGTAGTAACCCGGTTGCCGGAACGAACCGTCGACGAAGCCGACATGCCCGCCCTTGGCTTGCAGCTCGAACTGGGTGCAGGCGGACAATTCCTCGGCGGGCGGCAGGCTGTGAGGAAACACAAACGGGTCGTCGGCAGCCTGGATGATCAGCGTCGGCGTACGAATTTCCCCAAGGAAATAGCGGCTCGAGGCGCGGCGATAGTAATCCTGTGCGTCGGTGTAGCCATGCAGCGGCGCGGTGACCCGGCCATCGAAATCCCAGAAGGTGCGCATGTTTTCCAGCGAGCCCAGGGCGGCCAGCTTCGCCAGGCCATCCTCGCGCCCGTCATGCTGGAACTGCCGTTGCTTGTTCTTGATGTAGGCGACCATCTCGCGCATGAAGTGCGCCTGATACACCTTCGAGAAACCCTGGCCGATACGGTCGGCACACTGATCGAGCCGAAACGGCACCGACACCGCCACGGCGCCAAGCACGCCGCTGTCGCTGCCGGTCTCGCCCAAGTGTTTGAGCAAAACGTTGCCGCCGAGGGAATAACCGACCGCGTACAGCGGCGCGAGCGGTCGTTTGGCCCGCAGGTGTCTGATGGTTTCGGCGAGGTCTTCACTGGCGCCGGAGTGGTAGCTGCGCGGCAACAGATTCGGTTCGCCCGAACAACCGCGCCAGTTCAGCGCGACGCTGGCCCAACCCTGAGCACCCAGCGCCTTTTGTACGCCGGCTACGTAAGGTGAATTGGAAGAACCGGTCAGGCCATGCAACACCAGCACCAACGGCGCGTCGGCCGTGTGCGGCCCGTGCCAGTCCAGATCGAGGAAGTCGCCATCCTCGAGCCACAAGCGTTCGCGCTCGCGTTCGATGTGTGTGGTTTTGCGCCAAAGCGGTCCCCACAAGGTTTGCAAGTGCGGGTTGCCAAGGCCGAAGGCGGGGGTGAAACGTTCTGGCGGAAGGGGCACGATTGCTCTCGATGCAGCGGTGCGCAACCTGTGCGCACCTTTTCAGGCCGGTCGGTTAACCGGCGATCTCTGCCATACGTTGCCACAACGAGTAGTAGACGCGCCCGGATTTCTGCTCGCGGTGCAGGCGCCAGTTCGATGGTAAACCGAGCGTCGACGGCGCGGTTTCGCTTTCGGTGTACACCCAGGCATCGTCCGCCAGCCATTGGCGCTCCTCAAGCAGGGTGCAAACGGCCGGCAACAGGTTCTGGTTGAACGGCGGATCGAGGAACACCAGGTCGTAAGCCACAGCTGGCTGGGTTTCCAGGTAGCGCAGGGCATCGGCCGTCTGAATCTGGCCGGTGGTGCAGCGCAGGGTGCCCAGATGTTCCTTGATGCTTGAGACCGCGATGTTGCTGGCGTCCAGCGCCTGGCCCATCGCCGCGCCACGGGACAGTGCCTCGAGGAACAACGCGCCGCTGCCGGCGAACGGGTCAAAGACCTTGGCCCCGGCTACATACGGTGCGAGCCAGTTAAACAAGGTTTCACGCACTCGGTCTGGCGTGGGGCGCAGGCCCGGTGCATCGGGGAAGCTCAGCTTTCGGCTGCCCCATTCACCGCCGATGATGCGTAGTTGGTTCACGCCGTTGTGCACGTTGTGAACAGGTTTTTTAGGACGAGTGGCCATTAATGCTCCGGAACCCCGAGCGGCTGCTCGGCAGGTTTATCAGTAGGGGCCGGTAACGGCTTTTGCGGCACGGTCGGGCCAGCGCTGACGATGACCATTTTGTCCGTGCTCAGGTGTTTGTTCAGTGCGGTTCTGACTTGCTCGACCGTCAGGCTCTGGGACTGCTGCATGAAGTCCTCCAGATAGCTCAACGGCAGGTTGTAGAAACCCATCGCGCCGAGCTGGCCGACGATATCGGCGTTGCTGGCGGTGGACAGCGGGAAGCTGCCGGCCAGTTCACGCTTGGCGTCGTCGAGTTCTTTCTCGGTCGGTCCGGTTTTAAGGTAGTCGGCGAGTACGTCCTGCACCAGTTTCAGCGTGCCTTCGCTCATCTCGGCGCGGGTTTGCAGGTTGATCATGAACGGGCCGCGCGCCTGCATCGGGGTAAAGCCCGAATACACGCCGTACGTCAGGCCGCGCTTCTCACGCACTTCGCTCATCAAACGGGTGCCGAAGCCACCGCCGCCGAGGATCTGGTTGCCCATGGACAGCGCGGCGTAATCCGGATCGTCACGGTCGATGCCCAGTTGCGCGAGCATCAGGTTGGTCTGCTTGGACGGAAACTCGATGTGGCCAATGCTGGCTTTCGGCTCGACCGGTTGCGGCAGTTTCGCCAGCGCAGGGCCTTTTGGCAGCGCGCTGGAGACTTGCGCAGCAATTGCCTCGGCCTCGGCGCGAGAAAGGTCGCCCACCAGTGCAATCACCACGTTGCCCGCGGCGTAGGCTTTCTCATGGAAAGCCTTCAACTGAGCCAGGGTAATCGCTGGAACGGTTTTCGCCGTGCCATCGCTGGAATGCGCATACGGATGGTCGCCGTACAAGCGGTTCATCAGCTCGATGCTGGCCAGTTTGCCGGGGTTCTGTTTCTGGTATTCGAAGCCGGCAAGCATCTGGTTCTTGATGCGCGCAAACGAATCGGCGGGGAAGGTCGGTTTGCCGACGACTTCAGAGAACAGTTTCAGCGCGGGCTCGCGTTTGTCCGCGGCGCTGAGGCTGCGCAACGAGGCCAGTGCCATGTCCTTGAACGCGCCGTTGCCAAAGTCGGCACCCAGGCCTTCGAAGCCCTGGGCAATGGCGCCAACATCCTTGCCGGCCACACCTTCGTTGAGCATCGCGTTGGTCAGCACGGCCAGTCCCGGCGCATCACCGTCCTGGCTGCTGCCAGCGGCGAAGATCAGGCGCATATCAAACATCGGCAGTTCACGGGCTTCGACGAACAGCACCTTGGCGCCTTCGGCGGTGTTCCAGGTCTGAACGTCCAGGCTGCGGCGACTGGGTGCCTTGCCGTCGAGTTCGGCCAGCGATTGCAGTTTCTGGCTGGACTTGGCCTTGTCGAGGGCTTCGCTGGCGTTGGACTCGTCGGTCTTCAGGAAATAGAACGCAGCAGATCCGATCACCGCGACAGCGATCAGGCCGATCAAGGCCAGACGTGGTTTTTTACGCTCACTCATGAGTCGTCTCCAGTGGCAGGACATGGGCGACGCTGAGACGTTCGCGGGTGAAATACAGCTTGGCGGCTTTCTGGATGTCTTCTGGCGTGACGCTTTCCAGTTCGGCCAGTTCGGTGTCCATCAGTTTCCACGACAGGCCGACGGTTTCCAGTTGGCCGATGGCGGTCGCCTGGCTGGTGATCGAATCACGCTCGTAAACCAGGCCGGCAATCACCTGGGCCCGCACGCGCTCCAGCTCTTCAGCCGATGGCGCGGTGGTTTTCAGCTGTTCGAGCAGCTTCCACAACCCGGCTTCGGCCTGGGCCATGGTTTTGTTTTTCTGGGTGTTGGGCGTAGCCGACAGGGTAAACAGACTATCGCCGCGGGTGTAGGCGTCGTAGCTCGACGAACCGCCGGACACCAGTTCTTCACCGCGCTCCAGCTGTGTCGGGATGCGTCCACTGTAGCCGCCGTCGAGCAGGGCCGAGATCAGCCGCAGAGCGTGGACCGAGCGCTTGTCTTCGGCGGTCGCGATGCTCGGTACGTTGAAGCCCAGCATCAGGCTTGGCAATTGCGTCTGCACGTGCAGCGTGATCTGCCTCTCGCCGGGTTCGGCCAGTTCCATCGGGATTTTCGCCGGCGGCACATCACGCTTGGCGATCGGACCGAAGTAGCGCTGGGCCAGGGTTTTCACTTCTTCCGGAGTCACGTCGCCGACGACCACCAGCGTGGCGTTGTTCGGCACGTACCAGGATTGGTACCAGTGGCGCAGCTCTTCGACTTTCATGCGGTCCAGGTCCGCCATCCAGCCGATGGTCGGCGTGTGATAGCCACTGGCCGGGTAGGCCATCGCCTTGTAGCGTTCGTAGGCCTTGGACATCGGCTTGTCGTCAGTGCGCAAGCGGCGTTCTTCTTTAATAACCTCGATCTCGCGAGCGAATTCGTCGGCCGGCAGGCGCAGGCTGGCCATGCGGTCCGCTTCGAGCTCGAAGGCCACGCCCAGACGGTCGCGGGCCAGCACTTGATAGTAGGCAGTGAAGTCGTCGCTGGTGAACGCGTTCTCTTCCGCGCCGAGGTCGCGCAGGATCAGCGAGGCCTCACCGGGGCCGACTTTCTCGCTGCCCTTGAACATCATGTGTTCCAGGGCGTGGGACAAACCGGTCTGCCCCGGTGTCTCGTAGCTGGAACCGACCTTGTACCAGACCTGGGAAACCACCACCGGCGCACGATGGTCTTCACGCACGACGACCTTCAGGCCATTGTCGAGGGTGAATTCGTGGGTGGGTTGCGGGTCGGCAGCGAGGGCTGAAAGGGGCAGACAAACTGTGCTGAGCAGCAGGCCTGCAGCGCGGCGGGCTAGAGCATTCATTCGTTTTTAAACCTGTTGAGCTGCCCGCTTGGTCTTAGCGTCGGCGGGCGAGAGGGTGCTAGGATACTGATCCGTTTTACTGGCGGCCACGCCTATCAGGCCTTTGATCGGTCAGCAGGTTGTTTGGGTTTGCGTCGGAAGCTTTGAGTTTGTCAGCTAAACTCTGCGTTTTCGCCGACGATGCCGTTCCAGTCCTTCGTATTAGTCGACCTTTGAGGTGCTGTTTGCACCTCTACAAAATGTTGCGCGTGAACAAGCTGGGTCAATCGCAGTCTGTTCTGCATCGAATATTTATTTGCCGGGGCGCCCTTAGGCGCGTCGCTACCGTGAGATAGCCGTCCTCCATGTTTGGTTCCAACGACGACAAGAAAGCCCCAGCTGCGGCTGGCGAGAAGAAAAGCCTGTTCGGATGGCTGCGCAAAAAGCCGCAGGAAACCGTCGTCGAACAGCCACAGCCCATTCCTGAGCTACCCCCTGCACCGGTAATAGATGAATCGCCGGCGCCGGTTGTCCTGCCGATCACCGAGCCGGTGCTGCAACCGGTGGTTGAGGCGCAAACCGAAGTCGTGGCCGAACAGCCGCTGACACCAGCCGCCGAGCCGTGGCTGACATTGCCGGTGGCGGAAGAGCCGGTGGCTTTGGTCGAAGACGAATTGGCGCCGCACATTACGCCGCCGATTCCAGCGCCGACTGCGTTCGCGCCTGAGCCGATTCAGGCATCGGTGGCGGAACCGGTTGTTGAGCCGATTGTTGAACCGGTTGTTGTGGCCGAGCCTGCGCCGGTTGTTCCAGAGCCTGTGATTCCTGCATTCGTCGCTCCGGCCGCTTCTGTTGTTCAAGCGCCAGAGCCTGCGCCGGTCGTCGCTCCCGTTGCCGCCGCGCCCGTCGTGCCGGTCGAAACACCCGCCGAGCCTGCGCGTACCGAAGAAACCAAGGCCGGTTTCTTCGCCCGCCTCAAGCAAGGCCTGTCCAAGACCAGCGCCAGCATCGGCGAAGGCATGGCCAGCCTGTTCCTCGGCAAGAAGATCATTGATGACGAGCTGCTTGAAGACATCGAAACCCGTTTGCTGACGGCCGACGTTGGCGTCGAAGCGACTTCGGTGATCATCCAGCGCCTGACCCAAAAGGTTGCGCGTAAAGAGCTGGCCGACGCCGATGCGCTGTACAAATCCCTGCAAGGTGAACTAGCGGCGATGCTCAAACCGGTCGAGCAGCCACTGAAAATCACCTCGCAGAACAAGCCGTTCGTGATTCTGGTCGTCGGCGTCAACGGCGCCGGCAAGACCACCACCATCGGCAAACTGGCGAAGAAACTGCAACTCGAAGGCAAAAAAGTCATGCTCGCGGCGGGCGATACCTTCCGTGCCGCGGCGGTCGAGCAATTGCAGGTCTGGGGCGAGCGCAACAAGATTCCGGTGATCGCCCAGCACACTGGCGCCGACTCGGCTTCGGTGATCTTTGATGCGGTGCAGGCCGCCAAGGCCCGCGGCATCGACGTGTTGATCGCCGACACTGCCGGTCGTCTGCACACCAAAGACAACCTGATGGAAGAGTTGAAGAAGGTTCGCCGGGTGATCAGCAAGCTCGACGCCGATGCACCGCACGAAGTGCTGCTGGTGCTCGATGCCGGCACCGGTCAGAACGCGATCAACCAGGCCAAGCAATTCAACCAGACCGTTGAACTGACGGGCCTGGCGCTGACCAAGCTCGATGGCACCGCCAAGGGCGGGGTGATTTTCGCCCTGGCCAAGCAGTTTGGCCTGCCGATTCGCTACATCGGCGTCGGTGAAGGCATCGATGACTTGCGTACTTTTGAAGCAGAACCCTTTGTCCAGGCACTGTTTGCCGAGCGGGAGCGTTCATGATTCGTTTCGAACAGGTCGGTAAACGCTACCCGAACGGTCACGTCGGCTTGCATGAGCTGAGCTTTAGAGTCCGTCGGGGCGAGTTCTTGTTTGTGACCGGCCACTCCGGCGCCGGTAAAAGCACTTTATTGCGGCTGCTGCTGGCAATGGAGCGTCCGACCACCGGAAAATTGCTGCTGGCTGGCCAGGACCTCGGCACCATCAGCAATGCGCAGATCCCTTATCTGCGTCGGCAGATTGGCGTGGTGTTCCAGAATCATCAGTTGCTGTTCGACCGCACCGTGTTCAACAACGTCGCGCTGCCGTTGCAGATTCTTGGTTTGTCCAAGGCCGAAATCGCCAAGCGTGTGGATTCGGCATTGGAACGCGTGGCGCTGTCGGATAAAACTGATCTGTACCCCGGCGACCTGTCCACCGGCCAGCAACAGCGCGTCGGCATCGCCCGCGCCATCGTTCACCGCCCGGCATTGCTGCTGGCGGATGAGCCGACCGGTAACCTCGACCCGCGTCTGGCGGCCGAGATCATGGGCGTGTTCGAGGACATCAACCGCTTGGGCACCAGCGTGCTGATCGCCAGTCACGACCTGGCGCTGATCGCGCGCATGCGTCATCGCATGCTGACCCTGCAACGCGGCCGACTGATCGGCGACGGGGAGGCAGGCGAATGAGTGCGACACGCAGCCCCAAGGTTTCCGAGCGCGTGGCACCGAAAGCCGCCGATCCGCAACCGCAGAAGAAAAACGCGACGATGACGACGGTCCGGACTTCGCCACGCTGTTTTGTGCCTGGGTCGAAAGCCATCGCGCCAGCCTGCTGGACAGTTTGCGTCGTCTGGGCAAGCATCCCATCGGCAGTTTCTTCACCTGCATGGTGATGGCGGTGGCCCTGAGTTTGCCGATGGGCCTGTCACTTTTGCTAAGTAACGTCGAGCGTCTCGGCGGTTCCTGGCAGCGTGCGGCGCAGATCTCCCTGTACCTGCAACTCGAGGCCAGTCCGGCTGAAGGCGAGTCGCTGCGTGACCAGATCAAAGGCATTCCGGGCGTCGCCGATGCTGAATATGTCGGCCGCGATCAGGCGCTGGAAGAGTTTCAGCAGCAGTCCGGTTTGGGTGAGGCGCTGAAGGAGTTGCCGGAAAACCCGCTGCCAGGCGTGGTGTTGGTGACGCCGAATGAAGTCGACAAGCCCGCACTTGAAGCATTACGACAAAAACTTTCCGAGCTGCCGAAGGTACAACAGGCACAACTTGATCTAGTCTGGGTCGAGCGTCTGGCCGCCATCCTCAAGCTGGGCGACCGGTTTGTCTTCGGTCTGACCGTGCTTCTGGTTTCTGCATTACTTTTGGTGATAGGCAATACCATTCGTCTTCATATTGAAAACCGCCGCACAGAGATAGAAGTGATTAAACTCGTGGGCGGCACTGACAGCTATGTGCGCAGGCCCTTTCTGTATATGGGCGCGCTGTATGGCTTCGGTGCGGGGATACTTTCCTGGGGCGTATTGGCGTTCGGCCTGAACTGGCTGAACGACGCGGTAGTGGGGCTGGCCGGTTTGTACGGCAGTGATTTTGCGCTGGCCGGAGTGCCGGCTGCCGACGGTCTGTCTCTCTTGCTTGGCGCGGTGCTGTTGGGGTATATCGGTGCATGGATTGCAGTCGCACGCCACCTGAGGGAGCTTGCGCCTAAGTAGTATCATTTTGCTCGTATTGACCTTTCAGCGTTTTTGGGAACTTGTCTTTCGGTTTCCGGTCAATTTTCGCAGTGCTGAACTGCACGAGTTTGTAAGTGGGAGGTTTTTTCGTATGACCAATTCTTTGCAACCTGCATATGCTCTGGTCCCGGGTGCGAACCTGGAGGCCTATGTGCACACCGTGAACAGCATTCCTTTGCTGACGCCGGAGCAGGAGCGTGAACTGGCCGAGAGTCTCTATTATGAGCAGGATTTGGGGGCGGCTCGGCAGATGGTGCTCGCCCACCTGCGTTTTGTCGTACATATCGCCCGTAGCTATTCCGGCTACGGTCTGGCTCAGGCTGACCTGATCCAGGAAGGCAACGTCGGCCTGATGAAGGCCGTGAAGCGCTTCAACCCGGAAATGGGTGTGCGTCTGGTTTCGTTCGCCGTGCACTGGATCAAGGCGGAAATCCACGAGTTCATCCTGCGCAACTGGCGCATCGTGAAAGTCGCGACCACCAAGGCCCAGCGCAAGCTGTTCTTCAACCTGCGCAGCCAGAAGAAGCGTCTGGCGTGGCTGAATAACGAGGAAGTCCACCGTGTGGCGGAAAGCCTCGGCGTAGAGCCGCGGGAAGTGCGCGAAATGGAAAGTCGCCTGACCGGCCATGACATGGCTTTCGACCCGGCCGCAGAAGCGGACGATGACAGTGCTTTCCAGTCGCCGGCCAACTATCTGGAAGACCACCGGTATGACCCGGCCCGTCAACTGGAAGATGCCGACTGGAGCGACAACTCCAATCACAACCTGCACGAAGCGCTGGAAGTGCTGGACGACCGCAGCCGCGACATCCTCTATCAGCGCTGGTTGGCTGAAGAGAAAGCCACGCTGCACGACCTGGCGCAGAAGTACAACGTGTCGGCCGAGCGTATTCGTCAGCTTGAAAAGAGCGCGATGAACAAGCTCAAGTTGTCGATCGCCGCTTAACCTGCACGAAGGCAATAAAAAACGCCCCGATCATTGATCGGGGCGTTTTTGTTTGTGCGAACTATTCCCGCATCACATCGACCCCCTGTAGGAGCGAGGCTTGCCCGCGAAGGCGGTGTGTCAGCCGATGAAGATGGTGGCTGATACATCGCCTTCGCGGGCAAGCCTCGCTCCTACAGGGGGCGGTGTTGAGTCATTGAGCCCAAGGTGCCCGGCGTGAATCGTTGAGGCCAACCAGATAGCTGTCGCCCCCCAACTGGCTCATCTGCTGCCGAATCCAGCCTGCCCGCCGAGCGACATAGTTGGTCGGATGACTTGCACTCCACACTCGTGGATTGGGTAGAACGGCAGCGAGCAAACTCGCTTGCTGGCGCGACAAAGAACGAGCGCCAACCCCAAAGTGATGCCTGGCCGCCGCTTCCGCTCCAAACACGCCGTCATCCCACTCGACGCTGTTCAAGTAAACCTCAAGAATCCGCTGCTTGGGCCAGAGCACCTCGATCAACCCGGTAAACCAGGCTTCCAGCCCTTTGCGCAACCAGCTGCGCCCAGACCACAGAAACAGGTTTTTCGAGACTTGCTGGCTCAATGTACTGGCGCCGCGCACCGAGCCGCCCAGCTCGTTGTGGGCCAGTGCGGCCCGGATCGCGCCCAGGTCAAAACCCCAATGCTCCGGGAATTTCTGATCTTCGCCGGCAATCACTGCGACTTTAAGGTCGTCAGAAATTTCATCCCAGGGTTTCCAGGTGCGTTGCAGGTCAATCGGCTCGCCGTCGAACCAGGATTCGATCTTGCGCTCGACCATCAGCGCCGTGCCCGGTGGCGGTACCACGCGAAAAATCAGCACCAGCAATACGCTGCCACCCGCGAACCAGAGCAGGGCTTTCGTGAATCGTCGCAAAAATAAACGCAGCATAGAGATGGCTTGGCCGAACCCGTTGAGCGGGCCATTATACAGACCCTGTTGATCGAGTCTGACTGGAGTTCTTCATGCTGCGTGGCTTTCTGATGCTGGCCGCTTTCTTCGGCTTCACCGGCGTTGCCCTTGGCGCGTTCGCCGCCCATGGCCTGAAAAACCGTCTGACGCCTGAATACCTGGCGATCTTCCACACCGGCGTCACCTACCAATTGGTGCACACCTTGGCATTGCTGGGTCTGGCGCTGCTGGCCACACAGATTCCGGGTCGGCTGATCACTTGGGCCGGCGCCTCGTTTGCCATCGGCATCGTGCTGTTTTCCGGCAGTCTGTACGTGTTGACCCTGACCGGCGTCAGCAAGCTCGGGATCATCACACCCTTCGGCGGCCTGGCATTCCTGGTTGGCTGGTTCTGCCTCGGTCTCGCCGCCTGGCGACTGACATGACCTTGTAGGAGCGAGGCTTGCCCGCGAAGGCGTTGTGTCAGGCGGCATCTCATCAACTGACACTACGCCTTCGCGGGCAAGCCTCGCTCCTACAAGGATCGTGTTTCAAGACGAATGGCTTGGGTCGCCAAGACTGATCGGGCTAGAATGCCTGCCCCTAAAAATGATGGCGGCTTCTTGCATGCGCATTCAGTTGAACGGCGAATCCCTTGAACTGCCCGACGGTGAAACCGTTGCGGCCCTGCTGACCCGTCTGGATCTGACCGGACGCCGGGTGGCGGTTGAACTCAATCTGGATATCGTCCCGCGCAGCCAGCATGCCGACACCACGCTGAACGACGGCGACAACGTCGAAGTCGTGCACGCCATCGGCGGCGGCTAGCCGCCCGGCCCGCAAGGGCACAGAATTCTGCAAGAACCTCACCCCTACAGAGGATTTCCCATGAGCATCGTTCGTAGCGACAAGCCTTTCGTCCTGGCCGGTCGTACTTACCAGTCGCGTTTGCTGGTAGGCACCGGCAAGTACCGCGACATGGAAGAAACCCGCCTGGCCATCGAGGCCTCGGGTGCCGAGATCGTCACCTTCGCCGTGCGCCGGACCAACCTCGGCCAGACCCCGGGCGAACCGAACCTGCTCGAAGTCCTGTCGCCGGATCGCTATACCTTCCTGCCGAACACCGCCGGCTGCTTCGACGCTACCGAGGCTGTGCGCACCTGCCGCCTGGCCCGTGAGCTGCTCGGCGGCCACAACCTGGTGAAGCTGGAAGTGCTGGCGGACCAGAAAACCCTGTTCCCCAACGTCATCGAAACCCTCAAGGCCGCCGAAGTGCTGGTCAAGGAAGGCTTCGACGTGATGGTCTACACCAGCGATGACCCGATCATTGCCCGTCAACTGGCGGAAATCGGCTGCATCGCGGTCATGCCGCTGGCCGGTCTGATCGGCACGGGCCTGGGGATCTGCAACCCGTACAACCTGCAGATCATCCTCGAAGAAGCCAAGATTCCGGTGTTGGTGGATGCCGGTGTCGGTACGGCTTCCGACGCCACCATCGCCATGGAACTGGGTTGTGAAGCGGTGCTGATGAACTCGGCCATCGCCCATGCCCAGCAACCGATCATGATGGCCGAAGCCATGAAACACGCCATCGTCGCGGGCCGCCTGGCCTACCTCGCCGGCCGCATGCCGAAAAAACTCTATGCCAGCGCCTCCTCGCCGCTGGATGGTCTGATCAAGTAAGAGCCATTGATGACTGAATCAAACGACACGCCAATCCAGACGGAAGAAGGCGACGAGCGCCAACATCGCCGCATCAAGAGTTTCGTGATGCGCGCCGGGCGCATGACCGAAGGCCAGCAAAAAGGCCTGGATCAAGGCACGCCGCTGTTTGTGCTGCCATTGGCTGACGCGCCGGTGGATTACGACCAGGTGTTCGGTCGCTCGGCGCCGCGCTCGCTGGAAATCGGTTTCGGCATGGGCCATTCGCTGCTGGAAATGGCCGCGGCCTCGCCGGAACAGGATTTCATTGGCGTGGAAGTGCACCGGCCGGGTGTCGGCGCGCTGCTCAATGGCGTACTGACTCAGGGCCTGACCAACCTGCGCGTCTACGATTGCGACGCGATCGAAGTGCTCAACCGTTGCATCGCCGACAACAGCCTCGATCGCCTGATGCTGTTTTTCCCGGACCCGTGGCACAAGAGCCGTCACCACAAGCGCCGTATCGTTCAGGCGTCGTTCGCTGAACTGGTGCGCAGCAAGTTGAAGGTCGGCGGTATTCTGCACATGGCCACCGACTGGGAACCGTACGCCGAGTACATGCTGGAAGTGATGAACGTTGCGCCGGGTTATCGCAACCTGGCTGAAGACGGCAAGTGCGTTCCGCGCCCGGCTGAACGCCCGATTACCAAGTTCGAACGCCGTGGCGAACGTCTTGGGCATGGCGTGTGGGACCTGAAGTTCGAGAAACAGCCCTAAACCCTGCGCAATACAAACTGTGGGAGCGAGCCTGCTCGCTCCCACAGTTGTTTTGGGTGTAGCCAAAGGTCAGCGGCGGTCGGCGACGACGCCGATGAGCACCAACACCACCAACAACACCGGCGCCAGGCTGTAGTTGTTGAACTGGCTCAGGCCTTTGATGATCCACGGCGTGGCGTAGATCAGCGCGAGGCCGCTGCCGACCATGCACAGCAGGGCCATCAGCGGGACGCGCAAGGCGCCGGCGATGCTGCCCAGGCGTTGGTCGACCCAGCCTTTGATGTCCGCGCCGAACAGCACCAGCAAACAGCCCACCAGCGCCAGCGAGATTTCCGACAGGTTGCTGCGGCTCCAGCGGGAGACGGTGGCGAGCAGGTCGAGTATCAAATCCATTCGTTTTCCCTTAAGGCTGAAATCAGCTCAGAAATTTTTGCAGCAAGTCGTTGAGGAACAGTTGCCCGCGCTCGGTGGCCGCCAGGCGTGACGGTTCGACCTGCAACAGGCCGCTTTGTTCGGCCTCGAGGCGGCGTTCGGCAAGGCTTTCCAGACTCAGCCCGGTACGCTCCGGGTACAGCCGCGATTCCACGCCCTCGGTCAGGCGCAAGGCGTTCATCAGGAACTCGAACGGCAGTTCATCATTGGTCAGTGCCTTCTCGCCAGCCTTGAAGCTTTTCGCAGGGTTCAGGTAGTCCTTCGGCAGGCGCGTCTTCCAGGTGCGCACGATGCGGCCGTCCGGGTGACTGAGCTTGCCGTGAGCGCCGGCGCCGATGCCGATGAAGTCGCCAAAACTCCAGTAGTTGAGGTTGTGCCGCGCCGGGCGACCGGGTTGGGCATAGGCAGAGACTTCGTATTGCGCGTAACCGTGCTCGGCCAACAGCGCCTGACCAGCCTCCTGAATGTCCCACAGCATGTCGTCTTCCGGCAGCGTCGGCGGCTGGTTCCAGAACACCGTGTTCGGCTCCAGCGTCAGTTGATACCAGGATAAGTGGGTCGGTTTGAGGGCGATGGCCTGGCGCAAATCGCTCAGGGCATCGTCAAGCGACTGATCGGGCAAGCCGTGCATCAGGTCCATGTTGAAGTTATCGAACCCGGCCTCACGGGCCATGCCGGCGGCACGTACCGCTTCGTCACCGTTGTGAATCCGCCCCAGCGCCTTGAGTTTCTCTTCCTGAAAGCTCTGGATGCCGATCGACAGCCGATTGATGCCCAATGCGCGGTAGGCGACGAACTTCTCTTGCTCGAACGTCCCCGGATTGGCCTCCAGGGTGATTTCGATGTCACTGGCAAACGGAATGCGCTGCTCGACGCCCTTTAGCAAGCGGCCCAAGGCTTCGGCGCTGAACAGGCTCGGCGTGCCGCCACCAAAGAAGATCGAGCTCAACTCGCGACCGTAGACCGCGTGCAGGTCCTGATCGAGATCGGCCAGCAAGGCGTCGACGTACTCCTGCTCCGGCAGCACCGGGCTGGCAGTGTGGGAGTTGAAGTCGCAATAAGGGCATTTGCGCACACACCACGGGATGTGGATGTACAGCGCCAGGGGCGGCAGCGTTGGCAGCGCGGCCCGAGGCGATTGTGCGGCACCGCCGTAGATCAGCGGTGACGCGGATGATTCATGGGTCATATCAGGCCTAGACGCTGGCGCAGCAGATCCATTGCACGGGCGCGGTGGCTGATGAGGTTCTTTTCGCTGGGGCTTAGCTCGGCGCTGGAGCAATCGCGCGACGGCACCCAGAACAGCGGGTCGTAGCCAAACCCGTGTTCACCACTGGCCTTGGTCAGGATGCGGCCATGCCACAGACCTTCGCAGAGGATTGGCAATGGATCGTCGGCGTGACGCACCAGCGCCAGCACACAGACGAACTGCGCACCGCGCTCGGCTTCCGGCACATCTTTCAAGGCGTCGAGCAGTTTGGCGTTGTTCGCCGCATCGCCCTGGCCATCGGCATAACGGGCCGAGTAGATCCCCGGCGCACCACCGAGGAAATCCACTGCCAGCCCCGAGTCGTCGGCCAGTGCCGGCAGACCGGAAATGCGCGCGGCATTGCGGGCCTTGAGGATGGCGTTCTCGACGAACGACAGGCCGGTTTCTTCAGGCTCGACGCTGCTGAACTCGCCGATCGAGCGCAGTTGCACCGAGCCGCCGAGCATGGCCTGGAGTTCCTTGAGTTTGCCGGCGTTGTGGCTGGCCAGTACGAGTTGCGTGAAGTTGATCATTGGCCAGGGAAGAGCTCTTGGTTGAAATTGATGGTGTTGATTTTGTCACCGGTCTGCACCTTGATGTCGAAGGTGCGGACTTCCTGCTGATCCACCGGATATTGCGCGATGTAGTAGATCGCGCCTTGTTCGGTGATCTGTTTGAATTTCAGTGGCACGGTCTGGCTGGTCAGGTCTTTGACCGAGCCGCTCACTTGAGCCATCTGCGGCTTGCCATCCTTGAGTACCGAAACGTTGATCACGCCTTGATTCTTGCTGCGGGTAAGTTCCGCGGCCTTGGCGATGTCGGGCGTCAGGAAGGTGGAGTTGAAGGTGTTGTAATGCACCGTCACATCGCCGAATTTTTCCTGACGGTCACCTTTGATGGCATCGGCAGCCATGGCGGTGACGCTCAGGCAGGCAGTGAGTAAAAACAGCGCTAGACGACCCATGATCGTTCTCCTTGTAATGTCGTGGTTCAGACCGCGACCTTGTGGTCCTGCAGCCCGGGGCTGCTGACGCGGTAGATACCGATCTCACCTAACAGATTAGGCCATAGCTTACTGGCCCACCCGTGCCGATGCTGTTGATCCACGGCAAGCCGATCAATGACCTTGGCTTCACGTTCGCGACATAACGCTTCAAAGTCTTCAAAGGTGCAGAAGTGGATGTTCGGCGTGTTGTACCAGGTGTACGGCAGAAACTCGGACACCGGCATCCGGCCCTTGCTCGCCAGGTACCAGCGGCAGCGCCAGTGACCGAAGTTGGGGAAGGTGATGATGCACTGGCGACCGACGCGCAGCATTTCGTCGAGGATCTTGTCCGGGTAGTGCACGGCTTGCAGCGCCTGGGTCATGACCACGATGTCGAAGCTGTTGCTGGCGAAGTTGCCCAGGCCCTTGTCCAGGTCCTGTTCGATGACGTTGATGCCCTTGGCCACGCACTCGGCGATGTTGTCCGCGTCGTTTTCCAGGCCGTAACCGGTCACTTGCTTGTTGTCCCGCAGCCACGTCAGCAGCTCGCCGTCGCCGCAACCGAGGTCGAGCACGCGGCTGCCGGCGGGGATCCATTCCTGGATGATTTCCAGATCAGCTCTCATGGCTTTCTCACAACGTAATGCGGTTCATGTAATTGCTGAACGCCTGCAGGTAGCGCGGGATCGGAATCAGGAAGGCGTCGTGGCCTTGCGGAGCATCGATCTCGAGGTAGCAGACGTCTTTCTTGGCCGCCATCAATGCGTCCACCAGTTCCCGCGAGCGGGCAGGGGAGAAGCGCCAGTCGGTGGTGAAGGACATCACGCAGAACTTGGCCGAGGCGCCGGCGAAGGTTTTCGCCAGGTCATCGTCGAAGTTCGCCGCCGGGTCGAAGTAGTCCAGCGCCTTGGTCATCAGCAAGTAGGTGTTGGCGTCGAAACGCCCGGAGAACTCTTCGCCCTGATAACGCAGGTAGCTTTCGACCTGGAACTCGACGCTGTGGAAGTCGTAGTTGAGCTTCTCACTCTTGAGGCCACGGCCGAATTTCTCGCCCATGGAATCGTCGGACAGGTAGGTGATGTGCCCGACCATCCGCGCCAACATCAAGCCGCGCTTGGGGATCACGCCCGCTTCCTGGAACGAACCGCCGTGGAACTCGGGGTCGGTGAGGATCGCCTGGCGTGCCACTTCGTTGAACGCGATGTTCTGCGCCGACAGCTTCGGTGCCGAGGCGATGGCAAGGCAGTGACGAATGCGATCGGGGTAAGTGATGCTCCACTGCATCGCCTGCATGCCGCCGAGGCTGCCGCCAATCACGGCGGCCCATTGGCTGATGCCGATCCGGTCGGCCAGACGTGCCTGGCTGTGCACCCAGTCTTCCACGGTCAGCACCGGGAAATCGGCACCGAACGGCTTGCCGGTTTCCGGGTTGACGCTGCTCGGGCCGGTGGAGCCGTTGCAACCGCCGAGGTTGTTCAGGCTGACCACGAAGAACTTGTTGGTGTCGATCGGTTTGCCGGGGCCGATGCAGCTGTCCCACCAACCGGGCTTGCGGTCGTCTGGGCTGTGGAAACCGGCAGCGTGATGGTGCCCGGACAAGGCGTGGCAGATCAGCACGGCGTTGCTCGCCGTGGCGTTCAGCGTGCCGTAGGTTTCGTAGATCAGGTCATACGCCGGAAGCGAACGGCCGCAGGCCAGGGCCAGGGGTTCGCTGAAGTGCGCCACTTGCGGCGTCACCAGACCAACAGAATCGGGGGGAAAGGCAGTTGGCATCGACCCTGCTCTCGTTGAAATGAGGCGTAAGTCTAAAGACCGGTGGGGTTAGCGGCAAGCAAAGGCCCGAGCTGATTTTATTCAGTTGGACCGAGGTGCGGCATTCGCGGGCAAGCCTCGCTCCTACAGGGATTTCGTAGATCCTGTGGGGGCGTGGCTTGCCCGCGAAGAACGATGACGCGGTATCAGATCAGGCCGAGCAGCCCCTGCGGCATCAGGGCAAAGTACGCCAGGCGCGGAATCAGCCAGCTTTGCAGCAACTGGATCACGATAAACGCGAAGATCGGCGAGATGTCGAGGCCGCCCAGGTTCGGAATGATCCGGCGGAACGGGGCCAGTACCGGTTCGGTAATCTGCGCGACCAGCTCGGCGCCCGGATTGTGACTCCCCGGGGCTACCCAGGACAGAATCACGCTGATGATCATCGCGTAGAACAGGATGTTCAAAAACAGCGAGAACAGCGCAATCAGCGACCAAGGCACCAGCAGCACCCAGTCGACCATGAAGCCTTTGAGCGACACGATGACCGCGATCAGCAGCATCTGCACGATCAGCGCCAGCACCAGCGACGACATGTCCAGCCCGAACATGCTCGGGATGACGCGGCGCAGCGGCTTGAGCAGCGGCTGGGTGGCCTTGACGATGAACTGGCAGAGCGGGTTGTAGAAGTTCGCCCGGACCAGTTGCAGGATGAAGCGCAACAGCACGATCAGCAGGTACAGGCTGCCCAGGGTTTTGATGATGAAAATGGCAGCGTCATTGAGTCCGAGCATTATTGATTCCTTTGTAAGAGCTGATTAGCGGCCAAGTTGCTCAGCCATCTCGGCCGAGCGGTGCGCAGCGGCACCCAGTGCTTTTTCTACCAGGGCTTCGAAGCCATCAGCCTGGAACGATTTGATTGCAGCTTCTGTAGTGCCCGCAGGCGAAGTCACGCGGCGGCGCAGTTCAGCGGCGTCGACATCGCTGGCAACCGCCATGTGCGCGGCACCCAGCGCGGTTTGCAGGGTCAGTTGCGCGGCGATGTCCGCCGGCAGACCAAGCTTCACGCCAGCGGCGGTCATGGCTTCGATCAGCAGGAAGAAGTACGCAGGGCCCGAGCCGGACACGGCGGTGACGGCGTCCAGTTGCTGTTCTTCGTTCAACCACAAGGCGATGCCGACGGCCGACAGCAGCTCTTGCGCCTGCTGGCGTTGCTCTGCGGTCACTTCGGCAGTGGCGAACAAACCGCTCACGCCCTGACGCAGCAGCGCCGGAGTGTTGGGCATGCAGCGCACGATCGGTTGCGCGCCGAGCCAGTTGTTCATGCTTGCGCAGGTGATGCCGGCGGCGATCGACACCACCAATTGATTCGGTTTCAAACTTGGGCGAATCGCTTCGCAAACGGCTTTCATCGCCTGGGGTTTGACCGCCAGCACAACCACGTCCGCGCCTTGAATGGCCTCGGCGTTGTCGGCGAATACGTCGATGCCGTGTTCGGCGTTCACTTTGGCGCGGGTTTCAGCGCCCGGATCGCTGGCGCGGATCTGCGCGGCGTCCAGACCTTTGGCGCGCAGGCCGCCGATCAGGCTGGCGGCCATGTTGCCGGCACCGATAAAGGCAATACGAGTCTTGCTCATGTCAGGTCCTTATAAAGAGAGGAGTCAGCCATGTTCATGGTTGACCGTAGTCGCGGGCGCCAAACAGGGCCGTACCGATGCGGACCCAAGTGGCGCCCATGGCGATGGCCGACTCGAGGTCGTGGCTCATGCCCATGGAAAGTGTGTCGAGCGGCAGGTTCAGGCTGGCTTGCAGGCTTTGCACGGCAGCAAAAGCAGCGTCCTGAGCGGCGCGATCTTCAGTCGGCTCGGGAATCGCCATCAACCCGCGCAGCTTGAGGCGCGGCAGCTCGTTGATGGCGTGGGCCAGGGCGGGCAGATCGGCCGGGGTGCAGCCGGATTTGCTGGCTTCACCGCTGACGTTGACCTGGATGCAGATGTTCAGTGGCGGCAGATCGGCGGGACGTTGTTCGGACAGGCGTTGTGCGATTTTCAAACGATCCACGGAATGCACCCAGTCGAAATGCTCGGCGATAGCGCGAGTCTTGTTCGATTGAATGGGGCCGATGAAGTGCCAGATCAAGGGCAGGTCGGCCAATTCGAGTTGTTTGCCCAGGGCTTCCTGCAGGTAGTTCTCGCCAAAGTCGCGCAGGCCGGCGGCGTGGGCTTCACGTACGGCGTCAGCGGGCTTGGTCTTGCTCACGGCCAATAGCTGGACGCTGTGCTCGTTGCGGTGGGCGGCAAGGGCGGCAGCCCGGATGCGTGAACTAACCAGGGCAATGTTGTCTGCTATCGTGGACATTCAAGAGGCGCCAGCGGGTCTGAGGTTGGCGGCATTCTACTGGAATTGAGGAGTGCTATGGATATCACTGAACTGCTGGCGTTCAGCGCCAAACAAGGAGCGTCCGACTTGCACCTGTCGGCAGGCCTGCCACCGATGATTCGCGTCGACGGCGATGTGCGGCGCATCAACCTGCCGGCTCTGGACCACAAGGAGGTGCATGAGCTGATCTACGACATCATGAATGACCTCCAGCGGGTGGACTTCGAGAAGCATCTGGAAACCGACTTTTCCTTCGAAGTCCCCGGCGTGGCGCGTTTTCGGGTCAACGCCTTCAACCAGAACCGTGGTGCTGGCGCCGTATTCCGGACCATTCCGTCCAAGGTCCTGAGCATGGACGACCTGGGCATGGGGGAAGTGTTTCGCAAGATTACCGAAGCACCCCGTGGCCTGGTGCTGGTGACTGGCCCGACCGGTTCCGGCAAGTCCACCACCCTGGCAGCGATGATCGATCACCTGAACAGCAATCGCCATCACCACATTCTGACCATCGAAGACCCGATCGAATTCGTCCACGAATCACGCAAATGCCTGATCAATCAGCGCGAAGTCCATCGCGATACCCGCAGTTTCGCCACCGCCTTGCGTTCGGCCCTGCGGGAAGACCCGGATGTGATTCTGGTGGGGGAAATGCGGGATCTGGAGACCATTCGTCTGGCGCTGACCGCTGCCGAGACCGGTCACCTGGTGTTCGGCACGCTGCACACCACGTCGGCGGCGAAAACCATCGACCGGGTGGTGGATGTGTTCCCGGGGGACGAGAAGTCGATGGTGCGTTCGATGCTGTCCGAATCATTGCTGGCGGTGGTGTCGCAGACGCTGGTGAAGAAGATCGGCGGTGGGCGCATCGCGGCGCACGAGATCATGCTGGGGACATCGGCGATCCGTAACCTGATCCGCGAAGACAAGGTCGCACAGATGTACTCGTCGATTCAGACCGGGGGGAATCTGGGGATGCAGACGCTGGATATGTGCTTGAAGGATCTGGTGACCAAAGGCTTGATCAGTCGCGAGCATGCGCGGGAGAAGGCGCGGTCGCCGGATAACTTCTGAGGGTTGGAATGCTGGACTGTGGCGAGGGAGCTTGCTCCCGCTGGGCTGCGAAGCGGCCCTAAAAAACTGGGAGCGCTGCGCACTCCAGCGGGAGCAAGCTCCTCGCCACAAATGCCTGCCTTCAGGAATGTGTCAGCAAATCAGCGCTGAACGACCTGCAAGGTGTTCTTCTCTTTCGGCAGAACCCGCTTGGCAACCACGTAGTGGCTTTCCCAGTACGGTTTCTTCAAGGTGTCGATGGTCACCGACTTGCCACGGCGTGGTGCGTGGATGAAGCGGTCGTTGCCCAGGTAGATGGCAACGTGATTGACCCGGCGGCTCTTGATGTTGAAGAAAATCAGGTCGCCCGGCTTCAGATCCTTGCGATCGACTTTCTCGCCATGACCGCTGGCCATGGCATTCGAAGTGCGCGGCAGGTCGAACGTGGCGTCGTTGAACGCGTATTTCACCAGGCCGCTGCAATCGAACCCTTTGCTTGGGCTGCTGCCGCCCCAACGGTAAGGTGTACCGAGGACGTTCACGGCGCGGCTCAGCACGTTGCTGCTTTCCTTGCTCGCCATCGGCGGAACAAGGCTGCTTTTGCTGGCCAGCTGCGGGGCGCGTTTTACGGCTTGTTTGTTTTTGCTCGAAGGAGCAGAAACATGGGATTTGGGGGTGTAACCATTAACGTTAGGAAGACGTTGCTCACGATTGGTGGCGTGGGCGGCCAGTGGCATCAAAAGGCAAATGGTTAGCCATGTCTTGAAAAATGGACGCATTAGGCAAGGCTCATATAGGTTAGCGCGCAACTTTATAACAGCTTTTTTGAGCCTTCCGAGGCCGTTGGTCGATTCAAACGGGAGGCAACGGAACCAAATAAGCGTTAAATGGACGCAATTGTCGGACAGAACTCAGTTGTTACAAGGGTTTGACGGCAGACAAGGTAGCACCTGCCATACGTCGGCTACTCGTAAAAAAGTCACAAAGATTTAAAGAATATTTATCTATCGTGTGAATTGAGGTCATCCATGAACACCTATCAACACCCCGTTCCGCATCAGGACACCCACAGCAAAGTGATCGGTTATCTGCTGTGGATTCTCGGTTTTACCGGGGCGCACCGCTTCTATTACGGCAAGCCGGTGACCGGGACGATCTGGTTTTTCACCTTCGGTTTGCTGGGCATTGGCTGGCTGATCGACCTCTTCCTGATTCCGGCGATGGACCGGGAAGCGGACCTGCGTTTCACCGCCGGGCCGATCGAATACAACGTTGCGTGGATTCTGCTGACGTTTCTGGGGGTGTTCGGCGTACACCGGATGTATCAGGGGAAGTGGATCAGCGGGTTGCTGTACCTGGTGACGGGCGGGTTGTTCTTTCTGGGGGTTTTGTATGACTTCTGGACGCTGAATGATCAGGTTTCTGTGCGTAACGCACAGAACAAAGGCACGTTCTAGTAAAAGCATCGCTAGCAAGCCGGCTCCTACAAGATCGGTGTATTGTCACGGATTTGTGAGCACTACAAGCCCTGTAGGACAAGCTTGCTCGCGATGCAGCGACTCGTCTTAAGCTTTGTGATTAATTCATCCATGGTTTTTTTCGGTTCAATTATTTGGTTGATAGTCGTAGTCGATTATAGATATAAACCGTTGCGGTTAAACTATAAAGCATTGAAATAAAAAAGTGGTCCGGGGTATACCAAAAGAGCGAGCTTCCAGCGAGGATGGCGATAGATGTTATTGTTAAGAGCGCCGATATCATAGCCAGCAATAGCCTGCTGCATCGAGGGTCTGATTCTCTTGCATTGCAAATCAACTGTAGCAGGTGGGTTATAGTAAGCGATAAAAAGATAGCTGCTATGAAAGCTATAGGGATGGCAATTGAGTCTTGGTTGATGTTGTATGCCCCTGTTATTTGATTTTTAATTATGATGGTTGTTGCGGTAGTAGAGGTTATCAAAACAAGTAGCGGATATATGTAATTCATGATTTTTAATAACGCCTAATTAGTTGATTGGATGCCCAGCCCGCATCCAATCAAGATGTCAGTACATTTAAAGCGGATTAGGTTGGAAGCCTTCTCCGTACAGCTTTATTATATGTTCGCCTGTAATGTCGATTTCATAAGGCCTCCCCGAAAATAATCTACCTGCAGTGGTCAGTATTTCCAATACTGGAGCCCTGTTGCTAGCGTCAAAATCGAAAGTATCCGTATATGCTTTCACTATCCCATCGAACTCCCAAGTGTTATTTTCATTTCTAGTAAAATCTCCCTCAATCTTTAAAGTGATTCTACCTAGATACGCTCCTGTTATCGCACTGGCATCGAATGTGTTATAGGCAACTTTAGGGTCTGATAGGTGATAGATTCCAGCCTCGCGTGTGCTGGCTATTGTGCTTATCAACAACGGGATATGCTGAGCTTGAATATCCAGCCCTATATTGTTTATATTTACGCTGAGTTTCTCTCCATTCCCCCAAAGGTAATGAGTGAATGCCTTTACTGGTGAAAAAGTTCCTCCTGAAAGCTCAGGTGTTATTTTTTCATATCTCGTGCTGTAGCCATTCGCCGAGGCTCGATTTAATGCTTCTGTGTTGCTTGCATTTTGTTGTGCTGCGAGAGCATCGGCGAGGCTAAAGTTGACGAGTTTATTTTTAAAGTACGCATGTGTAACGATTGGTGATTTGTTTAAAAGGTAATTGTCGCTTTCGGTTATTTTCCAAAGATCCCTAATGGCGCCAAGCGCGTCATTATTGTTGATTGATCTTTCTGCCATTTTTAGTTCGTAGGTAAATGCCTTGAGTCCACTTTTCATTTCCAACCAGTCGTGAAACATATCCATGTCAGCGGAGGAAATGACGGGGCCTTCGGCTAACGGTAGTGAATACATCATACCGTCGGTGGTGATAATAGCCTCTCCAGCGCCTTGCCAATCAGCTGTAGCGTAAGTTCCCCATCTGAACCCGGTATTAATTGTAAAGCCTCCAAATGTCCCTGTGGTGACGATTGGAGGTAATGTAAGTCCATTTTTCATATGTTGCTCCTTGTCCCTGCGCAGGAGGCGCAGAGATATGTATTAGTTTCTCCTTGCTCGATTGATATTAAGTGATGATTCGCGTATTCGCGTCTCATAACGCTGTAGGCTAATTCGGATTGTTATGAAGGGAGATTAAGACTTTATTTGAATTTCGCGTCTCATCTTTTTGGGAAATGGTATTGGCTTACAATTTTTACGGAGTTTTCTGACAAGCAGGCGATTTGGAATATTTGCTCAGTGCTCGTTCACACTGCTCGAAATGAAGATATTGAATGTCTGGGGGAGGCGTGTAGCGTCGTAGATCGCGACGAGGAGGCAGTTACGGCCCCCTCGCCACGAGGTTTACGCCTGGTGGCTGATCCGCCCATCCACCAGGGTGTAACGCACCACACCCGGCAGGGTATGCCCAATGAACGGGCAGTTCTCACCCTTGGACAGCCAGGTTTCACCGGCCACGGTCGAAGCCGTCGGGTCGAACAGCACGATGTCCGCAGCCCCACCCACCGCCAGTTTCCCCGCTGGCAGGCGCAAGGCTTCGGCAGGCCCGGCACTCAGGCGCGCCAACAACGTCGGCAGATCCAGCAAGCCATCCTCCACCAGCGTCATCGCCAACGGCAGCAGCAGTTCGACACTGCTGATCCCCGGCTCAGTTGCACCGAATGGCGCCAGTTTGGCATCCCGCTCGTGTGGCTGGTGATGGCTGGAAATGGCCGAGACCACCCCCGACTTCACTGCCTCACGCAAGCCATCGCGGTCGGCGCGGGTGCGCAGCGGCGGCTGGACGTGATAGAGGCTGCTGAAATCGATCAGCGCTTCATCGGTCAGGATCAACTGGTACAACGCGACATCAGCCGTCACCGGTAGCCCACGGGCCTGAGCCTGAGCGATCAGGGCCACGCCGCGAGCGCTGGTCAGCTGGCTGAAGTGCGCGCGCACGCCACTTTGCTCGACCAGCAGCAGATCCCGGGCCAATGCCACGGTTTCGGCGGTCTCCGGAATGCCCGGCAAACCCAAGAAACTGGCGGTTGGGCCTTCATGCGCCAAGCCACCTTCGGCCAGATCATGGTCCTGGGAGTTGAAAATCACCGTCAGGTCGAAGGTCGCCGCGTACTCCAGCGCACGGCATAGCGTGCGAGTGTTGCGGAAGCTTTCCAGGCCGTTGCCGAAGGCCACGCAACCGGCGTCGCGCAAGGCAACGAGCTCTGCCAGTTGCTCACCGTCCAGACCTTTGCTCAGCGCGCCGATCGGGAAGACTTTGGTGTTGCCGGCCTCGCGGGCACGGTCGAGGATCAGTTCGGCCACGGCCGAGGTGTCCAGCACCGGTTTGGTTTTCGGCGGGCAGCACAGGCTGGTCACACCACCGGCCGCGGCAGCGCGGGTTTCGCTGACGATCGAGCCTTTGCGGCTGTAACCCGGCTCGCGCAGGGCGACGTTCAGGTCAACCAGGCCAGGGGCGGCCACCAGGCCTTGGGCGTCGAGGGTGTCGACGGCGACGAAACCGGCGGGTGCGGCGCCAATGGCGACGATCTTGCAGGCTTCGATGTGGATATCAGTCACTTGATCCAGCCCGCTGACTGGATCGATCACGCGGGCGCCGAGAATGCTGAGCTTCACTGGGCGTTCTCCTGCTCGAATTGGCGCTGGGCAGTCTGCCCGCTCATGGCCATGGACAACACGGCCATACGTATGGCGATGCCGTAGGTCACCTGGTTGAGAATCACCGAGTGCGGGCCGTCGGCCACCGCCGACTCAATTTCCACGCCGCGGTTGATCGGGCCCGGGTGCATGACAATGCAATCCGGTTTGGCGCCGGCCAGGCGCGCGGTGGTCAGGCCGAACAGGCGGTAGAACTCGCCTTCGCTCGGCAGCAGGCCGCCGGTCATGCGTTCACGTTGCAGGCGCAGCATGATCACCACGTCGACGTCCTTCAGGCCCTCGGTCATGTCGGTGTAGACCTTCACGCCGTATTGCTCGATGCCGATCGGCAGCAGGGTTTTCGGCGCGATGACGCGAATGTCCGGGCAACCGAGGGTTTTCAGCGCCAGCATGTTCGAGCGCGCGACCCGCGAATGCAGGATGTCGCCGACGATGGCTACCGAAAGGTTTTCGAAACCGCCCTTGTGCCGGCGGATCGTCAGCATGTCGAGCATGCCTTGGGTCGGGTGGGCGTGACGGCCGTCGCCGCCGTTGATGATCGCCACTTGCGGGCACACGTGTTCGGCGATGAAGTGCGCGGCGCCGGAATCACCGTGACGCACGACGAACATGTCGGCGGCCATGGCTTCCAGGTTGCGCAGGGTGTCGAGCAGGGTTTCGCCCTTGCTCGCCGACGAGGTGGACACGTTCAACGTGATCACGTCCGCCGACAGCCGCTGGGCCGCCAGTTCGAAGGTGGTGCGGGTGCGGGTGGAGTTCTCGAAGAACACGTTGCACACGGTCTTGCCGCGCAGCAACGGGACTTTCTTCACCGCCCGGGCGCCGACTTCGAGGAACGAGTCGGCGGTGTCGAGTATTTCCGTCAGCAGCTCGCGGCGCAAACCGTCGAGCGAGAGGAAGTGGCGCAGCTGGCCCTGATCATTGAGCTGCAGCGGGCGCTTGGTTTCTAGAGGCGTCATCGCGAGGGGGACTCTCAATAGGGCGAATTAAAGGGCGAGGTCTTGCAGTTCGAGCTTGAGTTCCGGGCCGGACAGTTTCACGCGTTCGTGGGCCGCCAGCGACAGGGTCGCGCCAACCACATTCGGGCGGATCGGCAGTTCGCCGGCGTCCAGGTCCAGCAGGCACACCAGCGTCACGCTGGCCGGGCGGCCGTAGTCGAAGAGTTCGTTCATCGCGGCGCGGATGGTGCGGCCGCTCATCAGCACGTCGTCGATCAGCACCAGGTCCTGGCCTTCGATCTCGAACGGCAGCGCCGAAGGGCGCACTTGCGGGTGCAGACCGTTCTGGCTGAAATCGTCGCGGTAGAAGGACACGTCCAGCGTGCCGAGCGGCGCATCGCTACCCAGTTCCTCGAGCAACGCCTGGGCGACCCAGACGCCACCGGTACGAATGCCGATGTAACGCGGTTCGCTGATGCCACGGTGTTCCAGATGTGCCTTGAGACGGATCGCCATCTGGCTGATCAGTTCGGCGGGATTGGGCAGGCTCATGGTTGCTCCTTCTTGGTCCCGAGCCGGGTGGTGCTGGAGGTGGCTCGGGTTGTCGCTATAGAGAGTCGCTTGTTACGGCTCTTCAGGATTCGAACAGTGCGGTGTTTTCGTCGAGCCAGCCTTGCAGCAGCAGGGCGGCGGCGATGGCGTCGACCGGGTTGTCGCGGTAACTGCCTTTTTGCCCGCCGCGATCACGCCGTTCGCCCTTGGCTTCAAACGTGGTCAGGCGTTCATCGTGGGTATAGAAGGGCAGGTTGTAGCGGCCGTTCAGGCGGCGGGCGAACTTTTCGGCCCGCAGGCACATGTCGCTCGGCGTGCCGTCCATATTCAGCGGCAGGCCGACGACGACAGCGTCGGGTTTCCACTCTTTAATGAGGGCTTCGACCTGATTCCAGTCGGGCACACCGTTTTGCGCCTTCAAGGTGCACAGCTCGCGGGCCTGCCCAGTAATCACCTGGCCGACCGCCACGCCGATCTGTTTGGTGCCGTAGTCGAACCCCAGGATCAGGCGCAGGGCCATCAGGCGTGCCCCGCCTGGCTGGTGAGCAGGCTGAGGTTGACGCCGAGGTGCTTGGCTGCCGCCTCGAGGCGCAGTTCGCTGCTGGTGTTGAACAGGATGTCGGCGTCGAACGGGCAGGTGAGCCAGGCGTTCTGCGCCAGTTCGGCCTCAAGCTGCCCGGCTTCCCAGCCGGCATAACCCAGGGTGATCACACTCTTGGCCGGGCCGACGCCATCGGCGATGGCGAACAGCACATCCTGGGACGTGGACAGGGACAGGTCGCCTTCCAGATCAACGGTCGCCTGAAACTTCTTGCCCGACGGGTGCAGGACAAAACCGCGATCAGTCTGCACCGGGCCACCGATGAAAATGGGCACATGCTGGCAGAGCAGCGGCGGTTCGATATCGGGGCGCAATTGCTCGAGGATATCGGCCAGGTTCAGGTCTTGCGGACGGTTGACCACCAGCCCCATGGCACCATTGGCCGTGTGCTCGACGATGTAGGTCAAGGTGTGCGCAAAGTTCGGGTCGGCCATGTGAGGCATGGCGATCAGGAAGTGATGCTTGAGGTAGCTGGGGCTGACGTTCTTCATGAGCGCTAGTGTGGCGTTGGAGGGGCGAACTGACAAGCTGGGGATGCGTAGGAAATGGTGAATGAAGCCACCGCAGAACCCTGTGGCGAGGGAGCTTGCTCCCGTTCGGCTGCGCAGCAGTCGTGATCTGATTGTTGCGGTGTGTCAGGAAACACAAGGCCTGCAGGTTTTGGGGCCGCTTCGCTGCCCAGCGGGAGCAAGCTCCCTCGCCACAGGGTTAACACTTGGCAGAAAATCTCCAATCAATTACTGGACAACCGATCCCCACGGGCAAACTTCCACGTACGAATGATTTCCAGCCGATCAATATCCGACAAGTCCCCGGTAAACGGTGAGAACGGCGCCGCCAGCCTTACGATCCGCTGTGCCGCCTGATCCAGCAGCGGTTGCCCGGACGATTCCAGCACCAGCACTTCATACAGAGAACCGTCGCGGTTGATCGAGACCATCAACCGCAAATTGCCGTAGATCTGTTTGCGCCGCGCTTCGTCGGGGTAATTGAGGTTGCCGATGCGCTCGACCTTCTTGCGCCATTCGTCCTTGTACCAGGCGCCTTTGTCTTTCATGGTCGAGGCGGCGCTCAGGCGGTGGATGCGCGGGCGCTTGGCGTACAACTGTTGTTCGTTGGCCAGTTCCGCTTCCAGGCTGGCGATGTCGCTGGACAGCTGTTCACTGTCGAACGTTGGCGCCGCGACAGCAGGTTTGGCCACGGGCTTGGGTTCTTCGGTCTTGGCCGCGGCTTTTTTCGGTTTCGGTGCGACGGTGGTCACGGCGGCCTTGGGCGGCGCTTCCTGCACTTCCGGTTTGGCGGCCGGCGGTGGCGTGACTTTCTGCACCTTGTTGTCCTGGAACGGCGCGACCTCGGTGGTCTTGGGAATCGCCTTTTTATCCAGGGTGCCGCTGCCTTCCTGATTTTCCTGGGCGAGGAAATCAGCCTTTGTCGGCTTCTTTTCGCTTTTGAAGGTGGCGAGGGTGATTTCCAGGGTTTTGCTGATTTGCTTGGGTTCGACCATCGTGAAACCGACGCCCAACAGCAAGGCCAAGTGAATCAGCGCCGCGAGAAACAGGGTAAATCCGAGGCGATCGGCCGGGCGCACGCCACGGTGGGCGAGTTCTGCGGGCAGATCGGACGGAAGTGTCATGACAAGAAAACCAACATCGCGTTTTTCAGAGGCCGCGCATGATAACGCAATGTTGGTTCTGTCTTGGCTGTTCTATATCAACGAGCCTTGAGCTTCTGATCGATGGCATCCATCAGCATCCCGCCGATGTCTGTGCCGAACGCATTATCAATCTCGCGAATGCAGGTCGGGCTGGTGACGTTGATTTCCGTCAGGTGCTCGCCAATCACGTCCAGGCCTACGAACAGCAGGCCTTTCTCGCGCAGGGTCGGGCCGACTTGCGCGGCGATCCAGCGGTCTTTCTCGGTCAGCGGACGGGCTTCGCCACGACCACCGGCCGCGAGGTTGCCACGGGTTTCGCCGGCGGCAGGAATGCGCGCCAGGCAGTAATCCACCGGTTCGCCGTCGATCATCAGGATGCGTTTGTCGCCGTCCTTGATCGCCGGCAGGTAGGCCTGGCCCATGATCTGCTGGGAGCCCAGTGCGGTCAGCGTTTCCAGAATCACCGACAGGTTCGGATCGCCCGCGCGATGACGGAAGATCGAGGTGCCGCCCATGCCGTCCAGCGGCTTGAGGATCACATCACCGTGCTTGGCAGCGAATTCACGCAGCACGTCGGCGCGACGGCTGACGATGGTCGGCGGCGTGCACTGCGGGAACAGCGTGGCGAACAGTTTCTCGTTGCAGTCACGCAGGCTCTGCGGCTTGTTGACCACCAGCACGCCGGCGCGCTCGGCCTGCTCCAGCAGGTAAGTGGAGTAGACGAATTCCATGTCGAACGGCGGATCCTTGCGCATCAGGATCACGTCCAGATCGCTCAGCAGCGCGTCGGTCTCGGCTTCCAGTTCAAACCATTTTTCCGGGTTGGCGAAGACTTTCAGCGGCCGCATCCGCGCCCGTGCTTCACCTTCGGCCTGATACAAATCGCCCTGTTCCATATAGAACAGTTCCCAGCCGCGCTTCTGTGCGGCCAGCAACATGGCCAGCGAGCTATCCTTTTTATAGGAGATGCTGGCGATAGGGTCCATGACAATCCCGACGCGAACGCTCATGGGTAACTCCTCTGAAAGTAGATGAGGCCTGTGTCGATCCCTGTGGGAGCGAGCCTGCTTGCGATGGACTTCAGAACACCGCGTTTATCCCGCCAGGACGCGTCACCGTTGGCGACCATCGCGAGCAGGCTCGCTCCCACAAAAGATCAGTCCAAATGGCCGTATAAAAGTGGCGTCAGAGTGGCGCCGAGTGTGTTTCCGGTCAAGGAAAAACCACCGCGCCAGTCCCCCGATAGATTGCATTTGGAGACTGTGCTAAAAAGGCTGCCATGTCGTGCTGGCCCTTGAGCATCAAGGGTTTCGAGCCACCGAAGATCCGTAAACGGACAAATTGATTCGCAAAGGCGACGGTAGAGCATTTATGGACCAGCATTCCAGCGCCTTGAAGGTCATGGTGATCGACGATTCGAAGACGATTCGCCGCACCGCCGAAACGCTGCTGAAGAACGTGGGGTGTGAGGTCATCACGGCCATCGACGGTTTCGATGCCCTGGCCAAGATTGCCGACAATCATCCCGGCATCATTTTCGTCGACATCATGATGCCGCGTCTGGATGGTTATCAGACCTGCGCCTTGATCAAGAACAACAGTGCGTTCAAGTCCACGCCAGTGATCATGCTGTCGTCCAAGGACGGGCTGTTCGACAAGGCCAAGGGGCGCATCGTCGGTTCCGACCAGTTTTTGACCAAACCTTTCAGCAAGGAAGAACTGCTGAACGCGATCCAGGCCCATGTACCGGGCTTCGCCGCCGTTTTGCCGCAGTAGGACACGCACAGTGACGCTCGGCCAGCGGGCCCGGCGTCGACAAGAAGAATGGGGAAAACCATGGCACGAATTCTGATCGTCGATGATTCGCCGACTGAAATGTACAAACTGACCGGCATGCTGGAAAAGCACGGTCATGAAGTATTGAAAGCCGAAAATGGCGCCGACGGCGTGGCGCTCGCCCGTCAGGAAAAACCCGACGCCGTGCTGATGGACATCGTCATGCCCGGCCTCAACGGGTTTCAGGCGACCCGCCAGCTGACCAAAGACCCGGAAACCGGGCACATCCCGGTGATCATCATCACCACCAAGGATCAGGAAACCGACAAGGTCTGGGGCACGCGCCAGGGCGCCAAGGATTACCTGACCAAGCCGGTCGACGAAGAGACCCTGATCAAGACCCTGAACAACGTGCTGGCTGGTTGATCGTCCGGCCATGACCGAGTCGCTGACGGCTTTCGAACTGCTGCTGCAGATCGACCAGCGCTGTCGTCTGCTGGCGGCGGATCTGCCGTCGCAGCCGACCCGGCAGGACAGCTGGAGCGGCATCGGTTTTCGCCTCGGCGAGCACTGGTACGTCGCACCCATGGGTGAGGTCAGCGAAGTCCTGCACGAACCGCGGTTCACGCAACTGCCGGGAGTCAAACCCTGGGTCAAGGGCGTGGCCAACCTGCGCGGGCGTTTGTTGCCGTTGATGGATTTGTGCGCCTTCTTTTCAGATAAAGAGCTCGGCCACGAGTTGTCGGCGGTGCGCAAACAGCGGCGGGTGCTGGTGGTGGAGCATAACGACGTGTTTGCCGGGTTGATGGTCGATGAAGTTTTCGGCCTTCAGCACTTTGCCCAGGACAGTCTGGAACCGGTAGAGGCGTTGAACGGCCCGATTGCACCGTTCATCAAAGGCCGGTTTCGGCGCGAGCAGAATTGGCAGGTGTTCAGCCCGTTTGCGTTGGCGCGATCGCAAAGCTTTATGCACGTAGCGCTGTAAAACGCGTGGCGACATCGAACCTGTAGGAGCGAGGCTTGCCCGCGAAGAACGATAACGCGGTTTTTCTGCAAGACCGCAGCGCCTGCTTCGCGGGCAAGCCTCGCTCCTACAGGGGCGGGTTGAATTGGGCAGGACAGGCGAGGACCGATGATAAAAGCAAAAACAGGCAAGCCAGAAGGGTCGCGCAGCCGGTCGCAGATCATCGCGCTGTTCATCGCGTTGATTGTTTTCATCATGCTGCTGTTCGCCAACTTCGCTTACCTCAACACTCAAGCCACGTACGATAAACAGTACATCGGCCACGCCGGCGAGCTGCGCGTGCTGTCCCAGCGTATTGCCAAGAACGCCACCGAAGCCGCCGCCGGCAAGGCTGCCGCGTTCAAGTTGCTCAGCGATGCGCGCAACGATTTCGCCCAGCGCTGGGGTTATCTGAAGAAAGGCGACCCTTCCACCGGCCTGCCGCCAGCCCCGTCCACCGTGCGCCCGGAAATGCGCGCCGTGCAAATGGACTGGGAACGCCTGCTGAAAAACACCGACGCCATTCTGTCCAGCGAACAGACGGTGTTGTCGCTGCATCAAGTCGCCGCCACCCTCGCTGAAACCGTGCCGCAATTGCAGGTCGAGTACGAAAAAGTCGTCGAAATCCTTCTGCAACGCGGTGCGCCGGCCGCTCAGGTCGCGATGGCCCAGCGTCAGTCGCTGTTGGCCGAGCGGATACTCGGTGCAGTCAACACCGTGCTGTCCGGTGACGAAAGTTCGCAACAGGCCGCCGACGCTTTTGGTCGCGACGCCGCGCGTTTCGGCCAGGTGCTCACTGGCATGCTCCAGGGCAATCCAGCGCTGAAAGTCAGCCAGGTCGAAGACCACGATGCCCGCGCCCGATTGGTCGAGATTTCCGAGCTGTTCGAATTCGTCTCCGGTTCGGTGGATGAAATCCTCGAAACCTCACCGGAGCTGTTCAAGGTCCGCGAATCGGCGACCAACATTTTCACCTTGTCGCAAACCCTGCTCGATGAAGCCTCGCACCTGGCCACCGGGTTCGAAAACCTTGCGGGCGGGCGCGATACGGACACTATTGGCGGCTACGTGTTGGGTCTGGCGGCGCTGATGTCGATCATCCTCATTGGCCTGGTGATGGTCCGCGAAACCAATCGCCAGTTGCGTGAAACCGCTGAAAAGAACGAACGCAACCAGAATGCGATCATGCGCCTGCTCGACGAAATCGAAGACTTGGCCGACGGCGACCTGACCGTGACGGCGTCGGTGACCGAAGACTTCACCGGGACCATCGCCGATTCGATCAACTATTCCGTGGATCAGCTGCGCGATCTGGTGGCAACGATCAACCTCACCGCTGGCCAGGTCGCTGCCGCCGTGCAGGAAACCCAGGCCACCGCCATGCACCTGGCGCAGGCCTCGGAACATCAGGCGCAACAGATCAGCGAAGCCTCCACCGCGATCAACGACATGGCGCAGTCCATCGATCAGGTCTCGGCCAACGCCGCCGAATCTTCGGCAGTCGCCGAGCGCTCCGTGGAAATCGCCAACAAGGGCAACGAGGTGGTGCACAACACCATCCACGGCATGGACAATATTCGCGAGCAGATTCAGGACACCGCCAAACGCATCAAGCGCCTGGGTGAGTCTTCGCAGGAAATCGGCGACATTGTCAGCCTCATTGATGACATTGCCGACCAGACCAACATCCTCGCGCTCAACGCCGCGATCCAGGCCTCCATGGCCGGTGACGCCGGGCGCGGTTTTGCGGTGGTGGCCGATGAAGTCCAACGGCTGGCCGAACGCTCGTCCGCCGCGACCCGGCAGATCGAAACCCTGGTGCGGGCGATCCAGGCCGATACCAACGAAGCGGTGATTTCCATGGAGCAGACCACCACCGAAGTGGTGCGTGGCGCGCGTCTGGCGCAGGATGCCGGTGTGGCCCTGGAAGAAATCGAAGGCGTATCGAAAACCCTCGCGGCGCTGATCCAGAGCATCTCCAACGCCGCCCAGCAACAAACCTCTTCGGCCGGGCAGATTTCCCTGACGATGAACGTGATCCAGCAGATCACCACGCAAACGTCGTCCGGCTCCACGGCCACTGCCGAGAGCATCGGCAACCTGGCGAAGATGGCCAGCCAGTTGCGGCGCTCGGTGTCCGGTTTCACCTTGCCGGCCGCCAAGGCGCAAACTGTGGATAAAGTGTGAAGTGCCCACGGGCGTTCGAACGATGAACGGAGCAGTTATGGGTGATCGGCACGACTATGTGGCCCTGGAGTGGGTCAAAGGCGAGATTGCCGAAACGCTGAAAGTGGCTCACCAGGCGATTGAAACGTTGCTTGATGACCCTCAGGCGACGCACGCCCTCAGTGAATGCCTGGCGTGCATCCATCAGGTTCACGGCAGTTTGCAGATGGTCGAGTTTTACGGCGCGGCACTGCTCGCCGAAGAAATGGAGAAACTGACCGCTGCCTTGCAGCAGAACCGTGTCAGCCATCGCGACGAGGCTATTCACCTGTTGCTGCAAGCGATCGGTCAGTTGCCGGCCTACCTCGACCGCGTACAAGGCGCACGCCGCGACTTTCCACTGGTGGTGTTGCCGTTGATCAACGATCTGCGCAGCGCCCGTGGCGAAAGCCTGTTGTCGGAAACCAGCCTGTTCACCCCGCAATTACCGGACCTGCCTCCGCTGAATGAAGAATCACTGGCGCTGCTCGAACCGGCGGACCTGCCGAACATGCTGCGCAAATTGCGCCAGATGTTGCAGATGGCCTTGGTCGGGTTGCTGCGCGAGCAAGATGACGACACCCACCTCGGTTTCCTGACCAAGGTGTTCTCCCGCCTCGAAGGGCTGTGTGGCAACGCGCCCCTGAGCCCGTTGTGGCAAGTCGCTTCGGCGCTGGTCGAAGGCATGCGCGGCGGTTCGATCGCCAACAGCCCGGCCCTGCGCAGCCTGTTCAAGGACGCCGACAAAGAGCTCAAGCGCCTGCTCGAACAGGGCATGTCCGCGATCAATCAGCCGGCACCGCCGGAGTTGCTCAAGAGTTTGCTGTTCTACATTGCCAAGGCCGAACACCCCACCGGGCAGATGCTGACCATGAAAGATCGCTACGGATTGGACGACGCGCTGCCTGACAGCGCGATGGTCGACGAAGAACGGGCGCGGCTGGCCGGTCCTGACCGCGATGCCATGCGCTCGGTACTGGCGGCGCTGTGCGAGGAACTGGTGCGGGTCAAGGAACGCCTGGACCTGTTCGTGCGCAGCGACCGTCAACACTCCTCGGACCTCGAAAGCCTGCTCGCGCCGCTGCGACAGATCGCCGACACCCTGGCGGTGCTCGGTTTCGGCCAGCCGCGCAAGGTCATCATCGATCAACTGGCGGTGGTGCTGAGTCTCGCCCAGGGCCAGCGCGAACCCAACGACGCGATCCTCATGGACGTCGCCGGGGCCTTGCTCTACGTCGAGGCGACGCTGGCCGGCATGGTTGGCACCGTCGAACCGGAAAGCCAGGAAGACAGCCGCCTGCCGACCACCGACCTGACGCAGATCCATCAGATCGTGATCAAGGAAGCGCGCATCTGCCTGCAACAGGCCAAGGACATGATTGTCGATTACATCGACGCCGATTGGGACCGCCAGCATTTGCAACCCTTGCCGGCCTTGCTGACCCAGGTGCGCGGTGCGCTGGCGATGATTCCGCTGAGCCGGGCCGCGAGTCTGATCGACGCCTGCAACCACTTCATCCGCGAGCATTTACTGCTGGACCCGGACCAGCCTGGCTGGCAGGAACTGGACAGCCTGGCCGACGTCATCACCAGCATCGAGTATTACCTTGAGCGCCTCAGCGACGATCCCGAAGCAGCCGGCGAACAGCTGCTCGACGTCGCGGAAAAAAGCCTGGCATCACTCGGTTTTTTCCCCAGCGAACACAATGTGCCGGTGCTTGAAGACGTGCTCACCCCGAGTGAAGCGCAGGTCATGCAGGGCCAGCAGGAACTGGACGATCCGGAGGTCGTACAGACCCTGGCGGATGTACTGGCCAATCCGGTCTCTGCCGTTAACCCGCCCGCGCTGAACACGCCGGGCAGCCTGTTGCCGCCACCGGTGGACGAGGCGCCGGTGGACGACGAGCTGCGCGAAGTCTTCCTTGAAGAAACCGATGAAGTCCTGGACATCCTTCGCGAGTACCTGCCGCGCTGGTTGGCTTATCCCGATAACACGGCGGCCTTGAGCGAATTGCGCCGGGCCTTCCACACGCTCAAGGGCAGTGGCCGCATGGTTCGCGCCTTGGTCCTGGGTGAATTGGCGTGGACCGTGGAAAACCTGCTCAACCGCGTGTTGGAACACAGCGTTGAGCCCGGCCAGGCCGTGCAACAACTGCTCGGCGACGTGCTGAACCTGCTGCCGGAGCTGGTGGCTGAATTTGCCGACAATGCACAGCGTCAGCGCAACGATGTTGACCAATTGGCCGCACGCGCCCATGCCCTCGCCAAGGGTGACGAGCCTTTGTCCGATGAAGACGTGCAGGACGTCGCGGCCCTCGATCCGTTGTTGCTGGAGATTTTCCGCAACGAAGCCGAAACCCATCTGGCCAGCCTCAACCGCTTCCTCGAACAGGCCGCCGAACATGTGCCGTTGCAGGCCAGCGACGAGTTGCAGCGGGCGCTGCACACCCTCAAGGGCAGCGCCTCGATGGCCGGCGTCTTGCCTATCGCAGAGCTGGCGACACCGCTGGATCACCTTGCCCGTGAGTACAAGGCCCACCTGATCGCCCTGGACCTCGACGAGGTCGAACTGCTGCTGGAAGCCGAAGGCGTGTTCCGCGTCGGGCTGCGTCAGCTCAAGGTCGATCCGCTGGCCGAGATTCCCGGCGCCCGTTCATTGATCGAGAGAACCCAGGCGCAGCTCACCGAGCGTTTGGAAGCGCTGTTGAGCACGCCGAGCGCGGCACTTCGAACCAAGCGCGATCCGCAGTTGATCAACAACTTCCTGGCCCAGGGCATGGACATCCTGCTGGATGCCGAAAGCCTGTTGCAGCGCTGGCAGCAACATCCCGGCGAACGTCAGGAACTCAGTGCGCTGCTGGACGAATTGACCACGCTTGGCGAAGGGGCACACCTGGCGGATCTGCATCCGGTGGATGAGTTGTGCGAAGCCTTGCTGGATCTTTATGGCGCGGTGGAAGAAAGCAGTCTTGCCGTCAGTGACCGGTTTTTCCACGAGGCGCAAAGTGCTCACGAAGCGCTGATCAACATGCTCGACGAACTGGCTGCCGGTCAGGAAGTCAGCCCGCAACCGGAGCGCATCCGGGCCTTGCGCGGCTTGCTTGATGAGAGCCTCGACCCGGCGGCCATGGGCCTGATTCGCAGTGACGGCAGCCGCACCCTGAGCATTCGCGAACTGGGCGACGCCACCGCCGAACTTGAGCGCACGCTACCCCCTGTGGGAGCGAGCCTGCTCGCGATGGACGTCAACGATGACGCATTATCGCAGGATAAAAGCGGCGCCTATGAATCCATCGCGAGCAGGCTCGCTCCCACAAGGGATCGTGAGCTGGACGACGAGATCGTATCGATCTTCCTCGAAGAGGCGGTGGACATCCTCGAAAGCGCCGGCCAGGCCTTGCAGCGCTGGCTGAATGACCCGGAAAACGCCGCGCCGCTGTTGTCGTTGCAGCGGGATTTGCACACGCTCAAGGGTGGTGCGCGGATGGCCGAGGTCGAGCCGGTCGGTGACCTGGCCCATGAGCTGGAAAGCCTCTACGAAGGACTTGTCGACCGCCGTTACAGCCACAGCGATGTGTTGGCGCAGCTGCTGCAACAAAGCCATGACCGACTGGCTCAGTTGCTTGACCAATTACAGAACCAGAAACCGCTGGGTGATCCGGGTGAGCTGATCGAAGCCATTCGCGAGTTCCGCCAAGGCAATGCCATCGCGCCTGAAGCCGTCGAGGCTGCACGGGCCGAGGATTCGCCGGGGCATGATCCGGAGCTGCTGGAAATCTTCCTCGAGGAAGGTTTCGACATCATCGAAAACTCTGGTGCGGCGCTGGTGCGCTGGCAGGCCGAACCTTCCAATCGTCAGGAAATGGAAACCCTGCTGCGCGATCTGCACACGCTCAAGGGCGGTGCGCGGATGGTCGAAATCGGCCCGATCGGCGACCTCGCCCATGAGCTGGAATTTCTCTACGAAGGCTTGTCCGCCGGTACGCTGAAACCGACGGCAGCGCTGTTCGGGCTGTTGCAAAGCAGCCATGACCGACTGGCGCAAATGCTCGACGCCACCCGCGCCGGTCAACCGTTGCCGCCGGCCGATCAATTGATCGACGCGATCCGCAATTTCAGTCATCCGGAGGTGCTGGAAGCGCCGGTTGCCGCACCGGTTGCACCCAAGGTCGAGCCGCTTGCGCCACAAGTCGATGCCGGTGCCGACATGGTCAAGGTCTCGGCAGAACTGCTCGACGACCTGGTCAACCTGGCCGGGGAAACCTCGATCTTCCGTGGCCGCATCGAACAGCAGGTCAACGACGCGCGCGTGGCGTTGAACGAAATGGAAACCACCATCGAGCGCATGCGTGATCAATTGCGCCGGCTCGATACCGAAACCCAGGGGCGGATTCTCAGCCGTCAGCAAGTCGACGCCGAGCGTTCGGGCTACGAAGAATTCGACCCGCTGGAGATGGATCGCCACTCGCAGTTGCAGCAACTGTCGCGGGCGCTGTTCGAATCCGCCTCTGACTTGCTCGACCTCAAGGAAACCCTCGACCGGCGCAACCAGGACGCGGAGAACCTGCTGCAACAGCAGGGCCGCATCAACACCGAATTGCAGGAAGGCCTGATGCGCACGCGCATGGTGCCGTTCGAGCGGATGTTGCCGCGCTTGAAACGCATCGTCCGTCAGGTCTCCAGCGAATTGGGCAAGGACGTGGAATTCATCGTCGGCAACGCCGAAGGCGAGATGGACCGCAATGTCCTCGAACGCATGGCCGCACCGCTGGAACACATGCTGCGCAACGCCGTCGACCATGGCCTGGAATCGGCAGAAGTGCGTATCGCGGCAGGTAAACCGGCGCAGGGGCGGATCACCCTCGACCTGTCCCGCGAGGGCGGCGACATCATTTTCGACATCCGCGACGACGGCGCCGGCGTGCCGCTGGACGCGGTGCGGCGCAAGGCGATCAAGCGCGGCTTGCTGGCCCCGGACAGCGACATCAGCGACCGCGACGTACTGCAATTCATCCTGCAACCGGGGTTCTCCACGGCCGAAAAAATCACTCAGATTTCCGGTCGCGGCGTCGGCATGGATGTGGTCCATGAAGAGGTTCGGCAACTGGGCGGCAGCATGAGCCTCGACTCTGTGCCGGGGCAGGGCGTGCATTTCCGCATTCGCCTGCCGTTCACCGTGTCGGTCAACCGGGCGCTGATGGTGCAGTGCTTTGATGATCAATACGCGATTCCGCTGAACACCATCGACGGCATCGTGCGGGTACTGCCCAACGAACTCGAAGGGCATTACCGGCTCGATCCGCCGACCTACAAATACGCCGGGCAGGACTATGAGCTGTGCTACCTCGGCGAACTGCTGAAAACCAGCCCCCGCCCGAAACTGTTGGGCCAAAGCCTGCCGCTGCCGGTGTTGCTGGTGCAGTGCAACGAACGGCACATCGCGGTGCAGGTCGATGCCATGGCCGGCACCCGGGAGATCGTGGTGAAAAGCCTAGGCCCGCAGTTTGCGGCGGTGCAGGGTTTGTCCGGGGCGACGATCCTTGGCGATGGTCGGGTGGTGCTGATTCTCGATTTGCTGGCACCGATCCGCGCGATGCAGGCGCGGGTGCCGCAACAACCGGTGAGGCAGGACGCAGAATCCGAGCCGCACAAACCGTTGCTGGTGATGGTGGTCGACGACTCGGTCACCGTGCGCAAGGTCACCAGCCGTTTGCTCGAACGCCACGGCATGAACGTACTGACGGCCAAGGATGGCGTCGATGCCATGTTGCTGCTCGAAGAGCACATGCCGGACCTGATGCTGCTGGACATTGAAATGCCGCGCATGGACGGTTTCGAAGTGGCGACCCAAGTGCGTGCGGATGAGCGTTTGCAGCATCTGCCGATCATCATGATCACCTCGCGTACCGGCCAGAAACACCGCGACCGCGCCATGGCCATCGGCGTCAACGACTACCTCGGCAAGCCGTACCAGGAATCGGTGCTGCTTGAAAGCATCGCGCTGTGGAGCAAAACCCATGTTTGAACACCGCTCCAGCAACCTCACCGGGCTGCTGCTGCCCCTGGCTGACCGCAATCTCATTTTGCCCAACGTCGCGGTTGCAGAGCTGATCGACTATCAGCCGGGGGCGTTCGATCTGGATACGCCGCCGTGGTATCTGGGACGGGTAACGTGGCGGGAGCGGCAGATTCCGTTGCTGAGTTTTGAGTCGGCCTGCGGGCAGAAAATCGTCATCGGCGAACGGGCGCGGATTGTGATTCTCAATGCGCTGGGTGGGCGGCCGGAGCTGAAGTTTATTGCGTTGCTGGTGCAGGGGATTCCGCGGTCGTACAAGCTTGATAGCCAGTTGAGCTATGTGGATGTGCCGTTGTGCGCGCTGGAGCAGGCAGCGGTGCAAGTGGGTGATCAAGTGGCCAAAGTGCCGGACTTGTTGGCGCTGGAGGAGTTGCTTGTGAGTGCCGGGCTAGTCTGACTGGCCCTTGTGGCGAGGGAGCTTGCTCCCGCTGGGTTGCGAAGCGGCCCCAATCCAGGCGACCCGTTTCCTTCAGAGACACCTCATGCGCAGTTTTACGACTGCTTCGCAGCCGAGCGGGAGCAAGCTCCCTCGCCACAAGGGGGGGTGTTCGTTACCCTGACCGTAACGATCCGTCTCTCTGCTTGATTGATGCCCCCACCCAACACTCCTAAGGTGACCCCCACGACAGCGAACCCGTGGAGTGGTCATGACAACAACAATATCCCCCGACTCGCGATGGACGCGGCGGCGCAGCGAAAAGCTGCGGCGTCTCGAGTTGGTCAAGGGCCTGGCCGACGGTGTGGTCCTGCCCACCGACAACATCGTCGCGGCGCTCGAAGCATTAATCCTGCCCGGCGACCGTGTGGTGCTGGAGGGCAACAACCAGAAGCAGGCGGATTTCCTTTCCCGCTCACTGGCAAAAGCCGATCCGACAAAGCTCCACGACCTGCACATGATCATGCCCAGCGTCGGACGCTCCGAACACCTGGACCTGTTTGAACGCGGCATCGCCCGCAAGCTCGACTTTTCCTTCGCCGGCACCCAGAGCCTGCGCATCAGCCAGTTGCTGGAAGACGGCCTGCTGGAAATCGGCGCGATTCACACCTACATCGAGCTTTATGCGCGGCTGGTGGTGGACCTGATTCCCAACGTCGTGCTCTCGGCCGGTTTCATGGCCGACCGCGCCGGCAACATCTACACCGGCCCCAGCACCGAAGACACGCCAGCGCTGATCGAACCGGCGGCTTTCAGCGACGGCATCGTCATCGTTCAGGTCAATCAGTTGGTGGACGACGTCACTGACCTGCCACGCGTTGACATCCCCGCCTCGTGGGTCGATTTCGTCGTAGTGGCGGACAAGCCGTTCTACATCGAACCGCTGTTCACCCGCGACCCACGCCACATCAAGCCTGTGCATGTGCTGATGGCGATGATGGCGATCCGCGGGATCTACGAAAAACACAACGTCCAGTCGCTCAACCATGGCATCGGCTTCAACACCGCCGCCATCGAACTGATCCTGCCGACCTACGGCGAATCCCTCGGCCTCAAAGGCAAGATCTGCCGCAACTGGACCCTCAATCCGCATCCAACCCTGATCCCGGCCATCGAAAGCGGCTGGGTCGAAAGCGTGCATTGCTTCGGCACCGAACTGGGTATGGAAAACTACATCGCCGCGCGGCCGGACGTGTTCTTCACCGGGCGCGACGGCTCGCTGCGGTCCAACCGAATGTTCAGCCAACTGGCCGGGCAATACGCGGTCGACCTGTTCATCGGGGCGACCCTGCAAGTCGATGGCGACGGCCATTCTTCCACCGTGACCCGCGGACGCCTGGCCGGTTTCGGTGGCGCGCCGAACATGGGCCACGACCCGCGCGGTCGCCGCCACGGCACCCCGGCCTGGCTCGACATGCGCCACACCGACGTGCCCGAGCCAATGCTGGAACGTGGCAAAAAACTCGTGGTGCAAATGGTCGAGACCTTCCAGGAGGGCGGCAAACCGACCTTCGTCGAAACCCTCGACGCGATTGAAGTGGCGAAGAAAAGCGGCATGCCGCTGGCGCCGATCATGGTCTACGGCGACGACGTTACCCACCTGCTGACCGAAGAAGGCATCGCCTATTTGTACAAGGCGCGTTCGCTGGAAGAACGCCAGGCGATGATCGCGGCCGTCGCCGGCGTGACCGTCATCGGCTTGCGCCACAACCCGAAAGACACCGCACGCATGCGTCGCGAAGGGCTGATCGCCTTGCCCGAAGACCTCGGCATCCGTCGCACCGACGCCACCCGCGAATTGCTCGCCGCCAAAAGCGTGGCTGATCTGGTCGAGTGGTCCGGTGGCCTCTACAACCCGCCCGCCAAATTCAGGAGCTGGTAATGCACGCCTTCAACCTGCAACCGAAAACGTTAACCCTGGCCGAACGGCTGGCGGACCTGGCGGTGGACGCGCTGATCGATGAAGCGGATTTGTCGCCTAAACCGGCGCTGGTCGATCGTCGTGGCAATGGCGCTCATACCGATTTGCACCTTGGGCTGATGCACGCTTCGGCGTTGTCGCTGTGGCCGGCATTCAAGGAAATGGCGCAAGCCGCTATCGAATTTGGCGAAGTGGGTTTGCAGCTGCGTGAGGTCCTCGGGCGGATTGGCCGGGAAGGTGAGCAAACGATGCTCGTCACCACGAACGGTGTGAATACTCACCGTGGGGCGATTTGGGCGTTGGGACTATTGGTCGCGGCGGCCGCGCTGGAACCTGAATCCAGCGGCGCAAGCTCGGTCACGTTGCGCGCCGCTCGCCTCGCGTTACTCGACGATCGTTACGCCCCACATCCTTTGAGCCACGGCGCGCAAGTCGCCCAACGTTACGGCGCGCGCGGTGCCCGTGAAGAGGCGCAACTTGGCTTTCCTTCGGTGCTGCAACGCGCACTGCCGCAACTTAAACGAAGCCGCGCCGCCGGCCATGGCGAACAGAACGCCCGGCTCGATGCGTTGCTGGCGATCATGACTCAACTGAGCGACACCTGCGTGCTCTACCGCGCGGGCGAACATGGCCTGCACACCATGCAACTCGGCGCCCAATCGGTACTCGATGCCGGTGGCAGTGCCAGCCTCGCCGGTCGCCGTCGCCTGCATGAGCTGGACCAACAATTAATCGCGTTGAATGCGTCGCCCGGCGGCGCTGCGGACTTGCTCGCAGCCTGCCTGTTCATCGACCGTATCGAGTCGGCTGACGGCATCAACCAGGGAGCGTTTTGATGGAAACCTTATCCTTTGAATTCCCCGCCGGGCAGCCGCCACGCGGCCGCACCCTGGTGGGTTGTGTCGGCTCGGGCGATCTGGAAGTGCTGATCGAACCGGGTCAGGCCGGCAAGCTGACCATCAAGGTGCAGACCTCGGTCAATGGCGCCGAACAACGTTGGCAGCATCTGTTTGCGCGGATGTTCGACGGCCAGAAGCCACCGGCGATGGCCATCGATATCCACGACTTCGGCGCCACCCCCGGCGTGGTGCGCTTGCGTCTGGAACAAGGCTTTGAGGAGATCGGCCATGACTGATCTCCTCCAGCCAGACCTACAAAGACGCAGCTTCGTTGAACTGGGTGCCCGACAACGGGCGAAAGCCTTGCTCGATGCCGGCACCTTCCGCGAATTGCTCGACCCGTTTCAACGGATCATGTCGCCGTGGTTGTCGCGCCAGGGCGTGGTGCCGCAAGCCGATGACGGCGTGGTGATTGCCAAGGGCAGCCTCGGCGGTTTGCCGGTGGTCATCGCGGCCATCGAAGGCGCGTTCCAGGGCGGCAGCCTCGGTGAAGTCGGCGGGGCGAAGATTGCCGGTGCACTGGAACTGGCCGCCGAAGATAACCGCAACGGCACTCCAACCCGCGCCGTGTTGCTGCTGGAAACCGGCGGCGTGCGGTTGCAGGAAGCCAACCTCGGGCTGGCGGCGATTGCCGATATTCATGCGGCGATTGTCGATTTGCGCCAGTACCAACCGGTTGTGGGTGTTGTCGCCGGCAGCGTTGGTTGCTTTGGCGGAATGTCGATTGCTGCCGGGTTGTGCAGCTATCTGTTGGTGACCCAGGAAGCGCGACTCGGGTTGAACGGCCCACAAGTCATCGAACAGGAAGCCGGGCTTGAGGAGTACGACTCCCGCGACCGTCCTTTCATCTGGAGCCTGACCGGTGGCGAGCAACGTTTTGCCAGCGGTTTGGTGGATCGCTTCGTCGCTGACGACGTGGCGCAGATTCAGCAGCAGGTCAGTGAATTGCTGCAACAGGGCTTGCCGGCGCAACAACGCAGTCGTCAGGCCGATCTGTTCCTGCAACGGCTGGCCCGACTGGACGCCGAGCCGCAAATCGATCCGGCGACGGTTCGCGATCTTTATCAAGGAGAGCGCTCATGAATTCGTATTCCCTGAGAGGTTTGAGCTGGTTCAACGCCTTGAGTGCGGGCGCGAAACCGGTCGATGGTTTGCCTGCTTCGTTGAAGGTGGCCGACGGTGTGTTGGGTGATCAGCCTGTTCGGTTTATTGCGGTGGTGGCTGATCCGGACAACCGGTTTGTCCGCGCTCGCAACGGTGAGGTGGGTTTGCTGGAAGGTTGGGGTTTGGCCAAGGCTGTGGATGAAGTCATCACGGCTGATGTTGATAAACCGCACAAGCGCGCCTTGATCGCGATCATCGATGTGCCGAGTCAGGCCTACGGTCGGCGCGAAGAAGCGCTCGGTATTCATCAGGCTTTGGCGGGTGCGGCGGACAGTTACGCTCGCGCCCGACTGGCTGGCCACGCGGTGATCGGTTTGCTGGTGGGCAAGGCGATGTCCGGGGCATTCCTGGCCCATGGTTATCAGGCCAATCGGCTGATCGCCCTGCGTGATCCAGGCGTGATGGTGCATGCGATGGGCAAGGCTTCGGCGGCGCGGGTGACGTTACGCAGTGTCGAAGAGCTGGAAGCACTGGCCGCCAGCGTGCCGCCGATGGCGTATGACATCGACAGCTATGCCAGCCTGGGTTTGCTTTGGGAAACCTTGCCGGTGGAGCAGATTGAGCAGCCATCATCAGCGGATCTGGCGCGGGTGACTGAATGCCTGAGTCTGGCGATTGACGATGTTGCCGCAAGCGGTCGCGATTTGAACAGCCGTTTGGGCGCGAGCAACCGTGCGGCCTCGAGCAAGGTCCGCCAACTGCTGAGAGAGCAGTGGTGAACACTTTTCTGGCCCACGACCTGCTCTGGGGTATGACCCCGGAGCAGTTGCCTGCGGATGCGCCTGCGTGGGTGATCGAGTCGATCCTCGCGGGGCAGCCAGTGGTGGTTCGGCGTGCGCTGAGTGAGCCGGATCACATTGCGGTCGGGGTGCGTGGACGGTTGCGTGAACAGCGCTTTGGAACGGTGATGTCGGTCGATGGGATTTCGCGCTGCGTAACGCCGGAAGAACTTTGCCACGTCTCGATTGAGCGGGATCTGCCGGCAGTGCGTGCCCTGCGCCAATTGCGACCGATGCTCGATGGCTGCGGTTGGGTGTGGGGTGTCAGCGGCAGTGCCGGGTTTGAATTGGCCTGCGGTGTCCACGCCTTGCACGAAGGCAGCGATCTCGACTTGATCCTGCGCACACCGCAACCGTTGGATCGCTTGAAATCGCAGGAATTGGTGAAGATTCTGGGCACGGCTATGTGCCAGGTAGACATGCAATTGCAAACACCTTTCGGCGCCGTCGCCTTGCGTGAATGGGCCGGTTCCGCACGTCGCGTGTTGCTGAAAAATACCAGTGAAGCCTGTCTGGTGATTGATCCGTGGAACCCGCAGGAGCAAGCAGCGTGAGCAGTTTGCTGGTGTTCCCCGGCCAGGGCGCGCAGCAGCCGGGCATGCTCCATCGTTTGCCTCGCGAGACGCTGATCGAGGCCAGTGATGTGTTGGGCGAAGACGCGTTGTTGCTGGATTCCTCCGAAGCATTGAAGTCGACACGTGCGGTTCAGCTTTGCCTGTTGATTGCCGGTGTCGCGGCTTCGCGTCAGTTATCAATGGCGCCGGATTACGTGGCGGGATTGTCCATCGGCGCCTATCCCGCGGCGGTGGTCGCCGGTGCCTTGAGTTTCAGCGATGCGCTGCATCTGGTCAGCCTGCGCGGTGAACTGATGCAACAGGCTTATCCACAGGGCTACGGCATGACCGCGATCATCGGTCTCGACTTGTCCACAGTGGAAGGCTTGCTGGCGCAGGTTCACAGCACTGACACACCGGTTTACCTGGCCAACATCAATGCCGATAACCAGGTGGTGATTGCCGGCAGCGACGGCGCGATGAAAGCCGTCGCCGAGTTGGCGAAAGGTCGCGGTGCAGGCCTGGCCAAACGACTCGCCGTCAGTGTGCCGTCGCATTGCCCGCTGCTGGATGCGCCCGCTAAAACGCTGGCCGATGCATTCGCCAAGGTGTCGCTGAAGACACCAACCTTGGGTTACCTCAGCGGCAGTCGCGCCCGGCCCATCATCAATACCGAAGCCTTGCGCGACGACCTGGCCTTCAACATGTGCCGCGTCGTCGATTGGCGCGGCACCGTGCAAAGCGCCTACGAGCGCGGCGTACGTCTACAGATCGAACTGCCGCCCGGTGCGGTGCTGACCGGGCTGGCGCGCCGGGTGTTCGAGCAGGGCACCGTGATTGCTTTCGACGGGGCGCGGCTCGATACCTTGCAGGCGCTGTTGCGTGAGGAGGGAAGCCGCCAACCCTAGACCACCGACTCAGGCCTTCGAACAACAAAAACAACATTCGACGATGCACTTTGAGGACAACAACAATGATTATTTACGGTGTGGCGCTGTTGGCGATCTGTACGCTGGCAGGGGTGATCATGGGTGACATGCTTGGCGTGTTGCTGGGTGTGAAATCAAACGTCGGCGGTGTCGGGATCGCGATGATCCTGTTGATCTGCGCGCGGTTGTGGATGCAAAAGCGCGGCGGCATGACCAAGGATTGCGAGATGGGCGTCGGCTTCTGGGGAGCGATGTACATTCCGGTGGTGGTGGCGATGGCGGCGCAACAAAACGTCGTCACCGCCCTGCACGGCGGCCCGGTGGCGGTGCTTGCAGCGATCGGTTCAGTGGTGATCTGCGGCTGCACCATTGCCCTGATCAGCCGGACCCACAAAGGCGAACCGTTGCCCGATGAACCCGAGGAAACAATCCCCGTTGGCACACCCGTAGGAGGTCGCTGACATGTGGGATCTCATCGAGAAAGGTCTGGAACATAACGGTCTGGTCACGGCGTTCGCGTTTGTCGGCGTGATCATGTGGGTGTCGGTGGTGTTGTCCAAACGCCTGACGTTCGGACGGATTCATGGCTCGGCGATTGCCATCGTCATTGGCCTGGTACTGGCCTGGGTCGGCGGCACCATGACCGGCGGGCAAAAAGGCCTGGCGGACCTGACGCTGTTTTCCGGCATCGGCTTGATGGGTGGCGCGATGTTGCGGGATTTCGCCATCGTCGCCACGGCGTTCGAAGTGCAGGCCACCGAAGCGAAAAAGGCCGGGTTGATCGGCGTGATCGCGCTGCTGCTGGGCACGGTGCTGCCGTTCATTATCGGGGCGAGCATTGCCTGGGCGTTTGGTTATCGCGATGCGGTGAGCATGACCACCATTGGCGCGGGCGCGGTGACGTACATCGTCGGGCCGGTGACCGGGGCGGCGATTGGCGCCAGTTCCGATGTGGTGGCGTTGTCGATTGCCACCGGGCTGATCAAAGCGATTCTGGTGATGGTCGGCACGCCGATGGCAGCGCGCTGGATGGGGCTGGATAACCCGCGCTCGGCGATGGTGTTTGGTGGGTTGGCCGGGACGGTGAGCGGTGTGACGGCCGGGTTGGCAGCGACGGATCGGCGGTTGGTGCCTTATGGCGCGTTGACGGCAACGTTTCATACCGGGCTTGGGTGCTTGCTGGGGCCTTCTTTGTTGTACTTCATTGTTCGCGGGATTATGGGCTAGACCGCTGACTGATTTTTGTGGCGAGGGAGCTTGCTCCCGCTGGGCTGCGCAGCAGCCCCACTTCTACCACCGAGGTGTATCAGGTAAATCCGGTGGTTTGATAGGCGGGTGCTCCGCACCCGAGCGGGAGCAAGCTCCCTCGCCACAAGGTCTCAAGCCTGGCGATTGGCATACATCCGACACTCCGCCAGCAACGCCAGCAAATTCGGGTCGCGCTCCTTGGCTTTCAGGAACACCACACCAATGTGCTGCTGCAACCGGTACTTTTCCTGCAACGGAATCAGCTTCACGCGGTTCTCATACACCGCCGCAATCCGCCCCGGCAGCAACGCATAACCCACCCCCGAGCTGACCATGCTCAGCAGGGTGAAGATGTCGTTGACCTGCATCGCCACCTTCGGTTCGAACCCCGCCTGCCTGAACACTCGATTGCCATCCTGGTGCGTGGCGAAGCCCTGGGTCAGGGTGATGAACGTCTCGTCGCGGACTTCGGCCAGGTCCACTTCCGTGCGTTGTGCAAACTTCGAATCCGCCGGGGTGGCCAAAAAGATGTCATCGGAAAACAGCGGAATCTGTTCGCAGTCCGGGTCGTTCACGCTGTCGTCCAACGACACCAGGATCGCATCGACTTCCATGTTCTTGAGCTTGTACAACAGGTCGAAATTCGAACCGAGGATCAAGTCGATGTTGAGTTCGCTGCGGCGGATTTTCAGGCCCATGATCAACTGCGGCACGGTCTTTACCGTCAGCGAATACAACGAGCCCAGCTTGAAGCGTTCAGCGGAGAACCCGGCAGCCTCGCGGGTCAGGCGCACGGTTTCAACCACATCCTGAATCAACTTCTGCGCCCGTTCTTCCAGCACATACGCGCTTTCCAGCGGCGTCAGGTTGCGGCCTTCATGTTTGAACAGCGGACAACGCAGGGCGCTCTCCAGGGAATGGATGGCGCGGTGCACGCTGACGTTGCTGGTTTGCAACTCGGCGGCGGCCCGGGCCAGGTTGCCGGAGCGCATGAAGGCGAGGAACACCTCGAGTTTTTTCAGGGTCAACTCTTCGTCGATCAGCATGGGCGTGACTCTTGGTCGAATGGCTCGATTGTGCACGTATGTTGGGGTGTTTGTGTTTTGAAACATTGCGCTTTTACGCTTGAGGCCTGAGCCTTGCGCAATGCTGTAACGAATGTCGAGGTGAGTAACACATGTATCACGGGGAAAGATTGAACGCCTGGACGCATCTGGTCGGGGCGGTGGCGGCGACGGTCGGGGTGGTGTGGATGCTGGTGATTGCCGGCATGGACGGCAGCCCGTGGAAGATCGTCAGTGTGGCGATCTACGGTTTCACGTTGATGGTGCTCTACAGCGCATCGACCGTTTACCACAGCGTGCAGGGGCGCAAAAAAACGATCATGCAGAAGGTCGATCACTTTTCGATCTACCTGTTGATCGCCGGCAGTTACACGCCGTTTTGCCTGGTCACCCTGCGCGGGCCGTGGGGCTGGACGTTGTTCGGGATTGTCTGGGGGCTGGCGCTGATCGGCATCCTGCAAGAGATCAAACCGCGTTCGGAGGCGCGGATCCTGTCGATCGTGATTTACGCGGTGATGGGCTGGATCGTGCTGGTGGCGGTCAAGCCGTTGCTGGCGGCGCTGGGCATGGCCGGGTTCGCCTGGCTGGCGTCGGGCGGGATTTTGTACACCGTGGGGATTGTTTTCTTTGCCCTGGATAATCGGTTGCGGCATGCGCACGGTATCTGGCATTTGTTCGTGATTGCGGGGAGTTTGCTGCACTTTGTGGCGATTCTGGTGTACGTCTTGTAGACCGCGTCGCGGCCAATCGCTAGCAGGCTAGCTCCCACAGGAGATCTCCCGTGAACATGAAACGGGTGAACACCCAAAATTCAATGTGGGAGCTAGCCTGCTAGCGATGGCGGCCTAGAAATCACCCCAAAGTTGCTGGGCAACCGCCAGTGCAACCACCGGCGCAGTCTCGGTGCGCAACACCCGCGGGCCGAGGCGGGCGGCGTGGAAGCCGCTGCCCTTGGCCTGATCCACTTCGGCATCCGACAACCCACCCTCAGGCCCGATCAGAAACGCCAGCGTCCCAGGCTTCGCATGACTCACCAACGGCTCTGCCACCGGATGCAGCACCAACTTCAAATCCGCCTCGGTCTGCTTCAACCAGTCCGCCAACAACACCGGCGGATGAATCACCGGCACCCGTGCCCGCCCGCACTGCTCGCACGCGCTGATCGCCACCTGACGCCAGTGCAACAGGCGTTTGTCGGCGCGCTCGTCCTTCAGCCGGACTTCGCAACGGTCGCTGAAGATCGGGGTGATTTCGGTCACGCCCAGTTCAGTGGCTTTCTGGATCGCCCAATCCATCCGCTCGCCACGGGACAAACCCTGGCCGAGATGGATCTGCAGCGGGGATTCGACCTGACCGGCGAAGCTTTCATCGATCTGCACCACGACGCGCTTCTTGCCGACCTCCACCAGCGTGGCGCGAAACTCATGGCCCGAGCCGTCGAACAATTGCAAAGCATCGCCCTCGGCCATGCGCAGTACGCGGCTGATGTAATGGGCCTGAGCCTCGGGCAACTCGTGTTGGCCGGTGCTCAGGGGGGCGTCGATAAAGAAGCGGGACAGTCTCATGCTGGGTCTCTACTGAATCAGTAAGTTGGATCAAGTCGCAAATGTGGCTGGCTTTTGTGGCGAGGGAGCTTGCTCCCGCTGGACTGCGCAGCAGTCCCCTTCTTTCCAGGGATAAGCGGGGCCGCTTCGCGACCCAGCGGGAGCAAGCTCCCTCGCCACAGGGTTTCTCGGTGACTTTTAGCCCGGATCACGGAAGCCGGGATGGAAATCCTTCGGCACCGACACGCTCACGCTATTGCGGGTCGCGATGTCGATCCCTTCACTGGCCACTTCCGCCAGAAAATCGATCTGCTCCGGCGTGATCACGTACGGCGGCAGGAAATACACAACGCTGCCCAACGGTCGGAGTAAAGCACCTCGCTCCAACGCATGCTGGAACACCTTCAAGCCACGACGTTCCTGCCACGGATAAGCTTCCTTGGTCGCCTTGTCCTTGACCATCTCGATGGCCAGCACCATGCCGGTCTGCCGCACTTCCGAGACGTTCGGGTGATCGGCCAAATGTGCGGTAGACGAGGCCATGCGCTGTGCCAGCGCCTTGTTGTTTTCGATGACGTTGTCTTCTTCGAAGATATCCAGCGTCGCCAATGCCGCCGCGCACGCCAGCGGATTGCCGGTGTAGCTGTGGGAATGCAGGAACGCGCGCAGGGTCGGGTAGTCGTCGTAGAACGCGCTGTAGACATCTTCGGTGGTCACGCAGGCCGCCAGCGGCAGGTAACCGCCGGTCAGGGCCTTGGACAGACAGAGAAAGTCCGGGCGGATGCCGGCCTGTTCACAGGCAAACATGGTCCCGGTGCGGCCGAAGCCGACGGCGATTTCGTCGTGGATCAGGTGCACGCCGTAACGGTCACAGGCTTCGCGCAGCAGCTTCAAATATACCGGGTGATACATGCGCATGCCGCCGGCGCCCTGGATCAGCGGCTCGACGATCACCGCCGCGACGGTGTCGTGGTTCTCCGCCAGCGTCTGCTCCATCGCGGCAAACATGTTGCGTGAATGCTCTTCCCAACTCATGCCTTCCGGGCGCAGGTAGCAATCGGGGCTCGGCACCTTGATGGTGTCCAGCAACAGCGCCTTGTAGGTCTCGGTGAACAGCGGCACGTCGCCCACCGACATCGCCGCCATGGTCTCGCCGTGGTAGCTGTTGGTCAGGGTGACGAAGCGCTTCTTGTTCGGCTGGCCGCGGTTGAGCCAGTAGTGAAAGCTCATTTTCAGCGCGACTTCGATGCAGGACGAACCGTTATCGGCGTAGAAGCATCGGGTCAGGCCTTCCGGCGTCATCTTCACCAGGCGCTCGGATAACTCGATCACTGGCTGATGGCTGAAACCGGCGAGGATCACGTGCTCCAGCTGATCGACCTGATCCTTGATGCGCTGGTTGATGCGCGGGTTGGCGTGGCCAAACACGTTGACCCACCAGGAGCTGACCGCGTCGAGGTAGCGTTTGCCTTCGAAGTCTTCCAGCCACACGCCTTCACCGCGCTTGATCGGGATCAGCGGCAACTGTTCGTGGTCTTTCATCTGGGTGCAGGGATGCCACAACACCGCGAGATCGCGTTGCATCCACTGATTATTCAGGCCCATGTTCAGTCTCCTCGAGGCGGTCCGTGACAGGCGCGGACCTACAATCGCGCAAGCCTATGCAATGCGTCGCGCGGGAACAACCCATTGTGTCGATTGAGCTACTTTGTATAGGGCGATAGACGTCGCTGGCGGCCCAATGATGGCTAACGTATTCTTCGCGGTTCTTTGAGTCGTCTGACTCGCAAAACCGTTTTTCCTACGTGTATTTCCGGAGTTCGCTGAATGTCTGCTGGTTGGCTGCGCGCCTGTGCGCTGGTGATGTTGGGGCTGTTCAGCGTGTCTGCGCTGGCCAAGGATAAAACGGCGATCGTGATCGGCGGCGGGCTTGCGGGCCTGACGGCGGCGTACGAACTGCAGAACAAGGGCTGGCAGGTCACCCTGCTGGAAGCCAAGCCGAGCCTCGGCGGCCGCTCCGGCATGGCCACCAGCGAATGGATCGGCAACGACAAGACCCAGCCGGTGCTGAACAAGTACGTCTCGACCTTCAAGCTGAGCACCACGCCGGCGCCGGAATTCGTGCGCACGCCGAGCTACCTGATCGACGGCGTGTATTACACCGCCGCTGATCTGGCCACCAAGGAACCGGCCACCAGCGATGCGCTCAAGCGCTACGAAAAGACCCTGGACGATCTGGCGCGCTCGATCGAAGACCCGCAGAACCCGGCGGCGAACAGCACGCTGCATGCCCTGGATCAGATCAACGTCTCCAACTGGCTCGACCGTTTGACGCTGCCAGCCACGGCTCGGCAGTTGATCAATCAGCAAATTCGTACCCGTTATGACGAACCTTCGCGCCTGTCGCTGCTGTATTACGCACAACAGAGCCGGGTTTATCGCGGTGTGTCCGACCGTGACCTGCGTGCTTCGCGCCTGCTCGGCGGCAGCCCGGTGTTGGCACAAGCTTTCGTCAAACAACTGAAAACCATCAAGACAAGCTCCCCGGTCTCGTCCATTACCCAGGACAAGGATGGCGTGACCGTCAAAGTCGGCAGCGTTGGCTATCAGGCTGACTACGTCGTGGTCGCCGTGCCATTGCGTGCCCTGAGCAAGATCCAGATGACCCCGGCGCTGGATGCTCAGCACATGGGCGCCATCAAAGGCACCAACTACGGTTGGCGCGACCAGATCATGCTGAAGTTCAAGACGCCAGTATGGGAAAGCAAGGCGCGCATGTCCGGCGAGATCTACAGCAACACCGGACTGGGCATGTTGTGGGTCGAGCCAGCCCTGAAGGGCGGTGCCAACGTGGTGATCAACCTGTCCGGCGACAATGCACGGGTGATGCAGGCCTTCGGCGACAAGCAGATGGCCGATCAGGTGCTGATTCGTTTGCATGCGTTTTATCCACAGGCACGCGGTTCGTTCACTGGCTATGAAATCCGTCGCTACAGTACCGATCCGTCGATGGGCGGCGCTTACCTGGCCTTTGGCCCGGGCCAGATCAGCAAGTACTGGCGCCTGTGGGAACGTCCGCTGCAACGCGTAGCGTTCGCTGGCGAACACACCGACACGTTGTACCCAGGCACGCTGGAAGGCGCATTGCGCACCGGTCAGCGCGCAGCCAGTCAGGTTGAAGACCTGGCGGCGGGCAAGTCGTTTGAGCCGGCGAAAGTTGTTCCGGCAGCGACTGCTGTTGCGGCCGGAGCAGTGGCGGCGAAGAAGGGCAACTTCTTCAGCAATCTGTTTGGTGGATCCTCCGATGAGGACAAGAAGCCGGAGCCGGTCAAGGCACCAGAGCCGGTCACACCGCCAGCACCGGCGCCAGCTCCAGTGGCCACCCCGGCACCTGCGCCAGTGGAAGCACCGAAGCCTGCAGCACCGGTGAAAGCCGAGCCAGCCAAGAAGGCTCCGGCCAAAGCGCCGGCGAAAAAGCCTGCTGCCAAAACCGAAGCCAAAAAAGCGCCGGCTAAAACCCCGGCGAAAAAAGCTGAAACGGCGAAGAAGCCTGCGGCCAAGCCCGCTGTGGCCGATACCAAAGCGCAGTAAGCTTTTGGATTAAGGAAACGCGGCAGAAATGCCGCGTTTTTTTATGCCTGAAGAAAAGAACTGAATAAACCTCATGGCGGAGGTGTTCTTCATTTGGACGTCATCTTTTTTCACACATTGGTCTTTAATCTTTCCTTAACTCACCCATTTCAGACTCTTGATCGTATTTCTCGATATTTCAAAGCGAAATTTTCCGCTTTAAATCGATAGATAACTCGATAGTCTTGGTCGCAGTTCTCACAGGATTTGGGCATGCAGCTACGTAACTCTTCTTCCCGCTACGGTTGGGTCAGCATCTTCATGCATTGGGGCGTGGCGCTGGCGGTCTTCGGTCTGTTCGCGTTGGGGTTGTGGATGGTCGGACTCGACTACTACAGCGTCTGGCGCAAAGACGCGCCGGACCTGCACAAGAGTATTGGCCTGGTGTTGTTGGCGGTGATGTTTCTTCGGGTGATCTGGCGTTTCATCAGCCCGCCGCCGCCCACACTGGAAAGCTATAGCCGCCTGACGCGCATCGGCGCGAAGTTCGGCCATTCGTTCCTGTACCTCGGCCTGTTTGCTGTGATGATTGCCGGTTACCTGATTTCCACCGCAGACGGTGTCGGGATTCCGGTGTTTGGCCTGTTTGAAGTTCCTGCGCTGGTGTCCGGACTACCGGACCAGGCAGACACCGCCGGTGTGATTCATCTGTATCTGGCGTGGGTACTGGTAATTTTTTCCGGTCTCCATGCGTTGGCAGCATTGAAGCACCACTTTATCGATCGTGATGCGACCCTCACTCGAATGCTGGGCCGCAAAGCCTGAAGTTCAACCTCGACTCAAAGGAATAGAAAGCATGTTGAAAAAGACCCTCGCCGCTCTGGCAATCGGTTCCGCTCTGCTGTCCGCCGGTCACGTAATGGCTGCTGACTACGTCGTCGACAAGGAAGGCCAGCACGCCTTCGTTGACTTCAAGATCAGCCACCTGGGCTACAGCTACATCACCGGTACCTTCAAGGACATCGACGGCAAGTTCAGCTTCGACGCTGCCAAGCCTGAAGCCAGCAAGATCGAGTTCAATGTGAACACCGCCAGCGTGTTCACCAACAACGCCGAGCGCGACAAGCACATCGCCAGCGGTGATTTCCTGAACGCGAGCAAGTTCGCTAAAGCCACATTTGTTTCCACCAGCGTCAAATCCACCGGCAAAAATGCCGCGGGCAAAGACACTGCCGACGTGGCGGGTGATCTGACCATCGCAGGCGTCACCAAGCCAGTCGTGGTCAAGGCCACCTTCCTGGGTGAAGGCAAGGATCCATGGGGCGGCTACCGTGCCGGCTTCGAAGGCACTACCAGCATCAAGCGTTCCGACTTCGGCAAGCAGAAAGACCTGGGCCCATCGTCCGACGCGGTCGAACTGTACGTGACGTTTGAAGGTGTGAAAGCGAAGTAACTTTCGCCGCTTGAACAAAAACGCCCCCGATCTCGCGATCGGGGGCGTTTTTTATTGCCTGGCAAAACCTGGAGGATCTATGCAAATCCCCTGTGGGAGCGAGCCTGCTCGCGATAGCGTCTTAACATTCAACATCTCTATTGGCTGATCTACCGCCATCGCGAGCAGGCTCGCTCCCACAGGGGGGTTGATGATGCATAAAAAAATGCCCCGGATCGTGAGATCAGGGGCATTTTTTATGGCTGGGGAAAACTCAGCGGTTGCGAGTCAGCAACGCTGGTTTTTCACCACGCGGACGGCCTGGCAGTTGATCAAGCTGCTCAGGAGTCGGGAAACGATCGGTTTTCGACTCCTTGTGAATGATCTTCGGTGCCGGACCACGCGGGTTTTGCACGGCCGGTTCCGAACGCGGCTGGTCATCACGCGCCGGGCGACGATTGCGGCCTTCTTCGCGACGGGCCTGACCGTCACGTGGAGCGCCGTTACGTGGACCGCTGCGCTTGGCCGGCGGCGTGCCAGTGGTGGCGCCGTCGCTGCTGCGAGGACCGCTTTGGCGACCCTGAGGCTTGCCGCCAGTGCGCGGAGCACCAGCGCCAGCGGCCGAACCTTGTGCCGGAGCACCCGGACGGCGACCACGGCCCTGAGCCGGCTTGGCTTGAGGCACGTAGTCGACGCGGTTACCGAAGTTATCGACATCGTCGTCCAGGAACTCGTCCGGAGCGCGATCAGCGGCAGCGCGTGGCGCCGGACGCTGTTGCTCGCGAGCCGGAGTGCCTTCGCGTGGTTTCTGCTCACGGGCCGGACGCTCGCCACGACCGCTGGCTGCAGGTTTTTCCTTGCCGCCCTTGTCCTTGCCCTTGTCTTTACGACCGCCGCCACCGCCGCTGCCGTTCGGACCGTCGCCGCGCGGGCCACGTGGGTTGCGCGGGTTACGCACATCCGGACGCTCGCGGACTTCCGGTTTCTCGGCTTCCACAGCGCTGGAATCGAAGCCCATCAGGTCGCCGTCGGCGATTTTCTGCTTGGTCATGCGTTCGATGCTTTTCAGCAGCTTTTCTTCGTCCGGAGCCACCAGCGAGATCGCCTCGCCCGAACGACCGGCACGGCCGGTACGGCCGATGCGGTGAACGTAATCTTCGTCGACGTTCGGCAGCTCGAAGTTGACCACGTGTGGCAACTGATCGATGTCGAGGCCGCGAGCGGCGATGTCGGTGGCAACCAGGATGCGCACTTCGCCAGCCTTGAAGTCGGCCAGGGCTTTGGTGCGCGCGTTCTGGCTCTTGTTGCCGTGGATCGCCACTGCGCTCAGGCCGTGTTTGTCCAGGTATTCGGCCAGACGGTTGGCGCCGTGCTTGGTGCGGGTGAACACCAGCACCTGTTCCCAGGCGCCCGCGGTGATCAGGTGCGCCAACAGCGAACGCTTGTGGCTGGCGGCCAGACGAAACACACGCTGTTCGATGCGCTCGACCGTGGTGTTCGGCGGCGTGACTTCGATGCGTTCCGGGTTGTGCAGCAGCTTGCCGGCGAGGTCGGTGATGTCCTTGGAGAACGTCGCCGAGAACAGCAGGTTCTGACGCTTGGCCGGGAGGCGGGCCAGGACCTTCTTCACGTCATGGACAAAGCCCATGTCGAGCATGCGGTCGGCTTCGTCCAGCACGAGGATTTCCACGTGGGACAAGTCGACGCTGCCTTGACCGGCGAGGTCGAGCAGGCGGCCGGGGCAGGCCACCAACACGTCAACACCACGGGACATGGCCTGAACCTGCGGGTTCATGCCGACGCCGCCGAAGATGCAGGCGCTGACGAACTTCAGGTCACGGGCATAGACCTTGAAGCTCTCGTGAACTTGAGCCGCGAGTTCGCGGGTTGGGGTCAGGACCAGCACGCGTGGCTGGCGCGGGCCGTGACGCTGGGATTTGTCCGGGTGACCGCCCGGAAACAACCGCTCCAGAATCGGAAGGGCGAAGCCGCCGGTTTTACCAGTACCTGTCTGAGCCGCAACCATCAGGTCGCGACCTTGCAACACGGCGGGAATGGCCCGCTGTTGCACCGGAGTAGGCTCGGTATAGCCCGCTGCCTCGATGGCGCGGACTAAAGCCTCGGAGAGACCGAGGGAAGCAAAGGACATGAGTAATCCTGTTTTAGTTAGGGCTTGGCCCAATGGGAGTCTTGCCTGGCGCGAATGGCGTTTAAGAGGAACGCAATCCCGTCCGGTCCTGCTGGGCCTTGAAAGCTCGTCTGGAGCGCTCGCGCGGGCTGAAAAGCTGCGCTGTAGCGGGGTCGAGATGCCTTGAACAAGTCCGAGCGTCCGGGCGTGAGCCTGGCGGGAAGGCCGGAGTATAACAGAGCAATCACTGCGCGCCGCTTTCCTGCTGCTCAACGGTTTTTCCGCGGGCGGCGGTGGCCCTGGCGGCTTTCGTGCTGACTGCCGGATCGGCGCCATAACGGGCACTCAGTTCGGCGTAGGCGGGCTCGCGCTTGAACCGCTTGAGTTCGGCGCCGAAGCGTTGCACCAGCAAGTCCATGCCCGCATTGCGGCGCACCGCCAGGAATTGGCTTTGTTGGCTGATGATGGTCGGGTTTTCGCTGATCTGGTCGCGGATGTTCAATTCGTCGAGCAAATGCTGGCCGACCCGGCGATCGGTGATCAGCAGATCGATCCGCCCGCGCACCAGTTTGCCGAAGTTGGCTTCATGGGTGGGCGCCGGTTCGCGAGTGAACAGGGTCGATTCGCGAAAGTCCGGGCTGTACAGATAGCCCGGCGACGTGCCGATGGTCAGGCCTTTCAGGTCCTCGAGGGTGCGAAACGGATGAGGTCGCTCGTTGGCGTAAAACATCACGAACTGGACTTCCGAGAGCGGTTCGCTGGGGTAGAGCAGGGTGGCGTCGCGCTCTTCGCTGTGAAAAATGTCCAGCGCGCCATCGGCCTGGCCGGTTTCGAGCATCGACAGGCAGCGTTTCCATGGCAGGAACTGCCACTCGACTTCGATCCCCAGGCGCTTGAAGACGATGGCCGTGGTTTCGTAGTCCAGGCCCAGTGATTTGCCGTTTTCCTCATAGACGTAAGGCGCCCATGGTTCGGTGACAATGCGCAATTTCTCGCCCCGAGCGGCGAAGCTCAGGCAAGTGAAAACCAGCACGGCGATTAACTGCGGGATCAATGGCATGGGCTTGAGATTACGACGAGAAACGGGAAAGAGCCAGAAACCGCCTGCAGATGCTCTATCTCCGTGTGTTGCATCACAATAAAAGCGCGTGAAAAGCAAAAAATCGCAGACTTCCGCAGCGCCTACAGGGATTAAACAATCCCGAATGCAGGCGCTGCCGAAGACTGCGATCTTTTGATCTTGCGTGTAACGATGTTTAGCGCGGCAGCTTCAGGTTGTTCCACACCGCCAGACTCGCTTCAGCCTGGTTCAGTGTGTAGAAGTGCAGCCCCGGAGCGCCACCTTGCAGCAGGCGTTCACACATCTCGGTGATGACTTGCTCACCAAAGCCTTGAATGCTCTGGGTGTCGTCGCCGTAGGCTTCCAGTTGCTTGCGGATCCAGCGCGGGATTTCCGCACCGCAGGCATCGGAGAAGCGCGCGAGCTTGCTGTAGTTGGTGATCGGCATGATCCCCGGCACGATCGGGATGTTCACGCCCATCGCCCGTACGCGCTCGACGAAGTAGAAGTAGCTGTCGGCGTTGAAGAAGTACTGGGTGATCGCGCTGTCGGCGCCAGCGTTGGCCTTGCGCACGAAGTTGTTCAGATCGTCTTCGAAATTGCGCGCTTGCGGATGCATTTCCGGGTAAGCGGCGACTTCGATGTGGAAATGATCGCCGGTCTCTTCACGAATGAATTCAACCAGGTCGTTAGCGTGGCGCATTTCACCGCTGGCCATGCCCATGCCCGAAGGCAGGTCGCCGCGCAGGGCAACAATACGCTTGATGCCGGCTGCCTTGTATTGCGCCAGCAGGCCGCGCAAGTCGTCCTTGCTGTCGCCCACGCAGGACAGATGCGGTGCGGCAGGGACTTTGACTTCGCTTTCGAGCTGCAACACGGTGTTGAGGGTTCGATCACGGGTCGAACCGCCAGCGCCATAGGTGCAGGAGAAGAAGTCGGGGTTGTACGTGGCCAGCTGACGAGCAGTGGCGAGCAGCTTTTCATGCCCAGCGTCGGTCTTCGTAGGGAAGAACTCGAAACTGTAGCGACGGTCTTGGGACATGGTCATATCCTTGGAAACACGTAAGCCGGAGGCTTGCACGTCCCAATGTGGGAGCGGGCTTGTGTGGCGAGGGAGCTTGCTCCCGCTGGGTCGCGCAGCGTCCCCAAAGCTTTGCGACTGCTTCGCAGTCGAGCGGGAGCAAGCTCCCTCGCCACACAAACCCGCTCCCACAAGGGAGAGCAGGCAGCAGGTCGAATCAGTAGCGGTAAGCGTGCGGCTTGAACGGACCTTCAACAGTCACGCCGATGTAGTCGGCCTGGGTCTTGGTCAGTTGAGTCACGACGCCGCCGAAACCGCGGACCATTTCCAGGGCCACTTCTTCGTCGAGTTTCTTCGGCAGTACTTCAACGGTCAGGCGCTCGGCTTTCTGGGCTGGCGACAGGTCGGCGTACTTCTGGCCGAACAGGAAGATCTGCGCCAGAACCTGGTTGGCGAACGAACCGTCCATGATGCGGCTTGGGTGACCGGTTGCGTTACCCAGGTTAACCAGACGGCCTTCGGCCAGCAGGATCAGGTAGTCGTCGTTCTGGGCATCGAATGCGCCAGGACCGGTACGGTGGATTTTGTGAACCTGCGGCTTCACTTCTTCCCATGCCCAGTTCTTGCGCATGAAAGCGGTGTCGATTTCGTTGTCGAAGTGACCGATGTTGCAGACAACAGCACGCTTCTTCAGGGCTTTGAGCATGTTCGCGTCGCAAACATTGACGTTGCCGGTGGTGGTCACGATCAGGTCGATCTTGCCCAGCAGCGCTTTGTCGATGCTTGCTTCGGTGCCGTCGTTGATGCCGTCGATGAACGGCGAAACCAGCTCGTAGCCGTCCATGCAGGCTTGCATGGCGCAGATCGGGTCGACTTCGGAGACTTTAACGATCATGCCTTCCTGACGCAGGGACTGAGCGGAGCCCTTGCCCACGTCACCGTAACCGATGACCAGCGCTTGCTTGCCGGACAGCAGGTGGTCGGTGCCGCGCTTGATCGCGTCGTTCAGGCTGTGACGGCAGCCATACTTGTTGTCGTTCTTGCTCTTGGTCACCGAGTCGTTGACGTTGATGGCCGGGATTTTCAGCTCGCCCTTGGCCAGCATGTCCAGCAGGCGGTGAACGCCGGTGGTGGTTTCTTCGGTGACGCCGTGGACGCGGTCCAGGATCGCCGGGTATTTCTTGTGCAGCAGCTCGGTCAGGTCGCCGCCGTCGTCGAGGATCATGTTGGCATCCCAAGGCGCGCCATCTTTCAGGATGGTTTGCTCCAGGCACCACTCGTACTCTTCTTCAGTTTCGCCTTTCCAGGCGAAAACCGGAATACCGGCAGCAGCGATAGCGGCAGCGGCCTGGTCCTGAGTCGAGAAAATGTTGCAGGACGACCAACGCACTTCGGCACCCAGGGCAACCAGGGTTTCGATCAGCACGGCAGTCTGAATGGTCATGTGGATGCAGCCGAGGATTTTCGCGCCTTTGAGCGGTTGCTCGGCGGAGTACTTGCGGCGCAGACCCATCAGGGCTGGCATTTCGGATTCAGCGATGATGGTTTCGCGACGGCCCCAGGCAGCCAGGGACATGTCGGCGACTTTGTAATCGTTAAAATCTGCAGGCGTGATAACAGCGCTCATGATGAGCCTCCATTCGTAATGTATGCGAATGGGCGCCGTTGTGCGTTTAGTGTCTGGCCGTGGCCAGGCAACGCCCCATCCGAGCCTGACAGGTCGAACCTGCTGCAGCGCCCCTCGGACAGGTGGCGGGAAAACGGTATCAATGGAACGTTACCGTTTTGAAACGGGGGCGATTATAGCGGGCTATGCTGATCTTCCAAAGCCTTTCTGCAGGTCAATGTCCGAACGGTAATCGAGACCATAGTCGATGCTCAATAGAGCTCTAGTCCGGGCTCTGCCATGATGGGCGGCATCAATCGGCAAGACGGTCAGGAGTGAATATGAATTTCCACACCCGCAAATGGGTAAAACCCGAAGACCTCAACCCCAACGGCACGCTGTTCGGCGGCAGCCTGTTGCGCTGGATCGACGAAGAAGCGGCGATCTACGCGATCGTCCAGTTGGGCAATCAACGCGTGGTCACCAAGTACATTTCCGAAATCAACTTCGTCAGCGCTTCGCGCCAGGGCGACATCATCGAACTGGGCATCACCGCCACCGAGTTCGGCCGTACGTCGATCACCCTGACCTGCGAAGTGCGTAACAAGATCACCCGCAAAAGCATCCTGACGGTGGAGAAGATGGTCTTCGTCAATCTGGGTGAGGACGGCTTGCCTGCGCCGCATGGCCGGACCGAGATCAAGTACGTCAAGGATCAGTTTCAGGATGATGGCATCACCGAGTGAGATCGGCGGTGTGCCCATCGCTAGCAGGCTAGCTCCCACATTGATTCAGCGGACCACTGAACAGCACCGAAGCCAACGTGTCGTACCTACATGACACGCCACAGGTTCAGGAGCTTCAATGGACACGCAAAAAGAAGGCAAGACCCCCGACCTCTCGGCGAAAGAACAGCATGAGGTCGAAAAAAACCAGCCTCCACGCGCAGCGGTGCTGCACGAAATCATCCGCACCCAAGGCGACCAGGAGCTTGAGCGCAGCGTCGCCGCGCTGTGGTGGTCGGCGTTGGCCGCCGGCCTGACCATGGGGCTTTCGCTGATGGCCATGGGGTTGCTCAATTCCCGCCTGCCGGACGCCGAAGGCTTCAAGGTCATCGCCAGTTTCGGCTACTGCGCCGGTTTTCTCGCGGTGATCCTCGCCCGCCAGCAACTGTTCACCGAAAACACCCTGACGGCCGTGCTGCCGATCATGAGCAAACCCACACTGGGTAACTTCGGCCGGTTACTGCGGTTGTGGTCGGTGGTGTTGGTGGGCAACCTCTGTGGCACGCTGCTGGTAGCGTATGTGATGCTGCATCTGCCGATTTTCGACAGCAAGACCGACCTGGCCTTCCTCGACATCGGCCGCAAGGTCATGGAAAACGATGCCAGCCAGATGTTCGCCAAGGGCATCGTCTCGGGCTGGATGATCGCCACCATGGTCTGGATGATCCCGTCCATGGAGAGCGCCAAGATGTGGATCATCATCCTCATCACCTATTTCATGGCGCTGGGGGACTTCACCCACATCGTGGTCGGTTCGGCCGAGGTTTCGTATCTGGTCTTTGCCGGGGAACTGCCGTGGAAGGATTTCTGGCTGGTGTTCGCCGGTCCGACGCTGGCGGGCAACATCATCGGTGGCAGCTTTATTTTTGCGCTGATCAGCCATGCGCAGATTCGCAGTGAAAGCGGCGCGCCTAAAGAGAAGGGAAGCGAAGCCAGGAAGACCGCTGACGAGGACGCCAGGCCATGAGGCCGGGCGAGGCATCGGCGCTCGCCCGGGCCGTGCGGGAATTTTCGGTTATCTGTCAGGGATCAGCCATGCGCGGGCCTGATCGACTGTTGTCGAGTGGGAAGGGCGCGATGAGGACAGGGCAGTGCGGGAGACGTACCGATCGGCAATTCGACTCAGTACAACGTTGTAATCCTTGTCGCTCCGGGCTTCTCGCAAGTCAACGATGGCCTGGTTCAACAGCTTGACGTTGACGTCGGGCTGACGAGAGCGATACAGGGAGGGGTAAATCACTTCGCGAATGAAGTTTTCAGTCTTGGTGACGATGTCGCGCTGGCCCATTTCCTTGATCGCCTCGGTCATTACCACGGACTTTGGCCCTGTAGCCCCGGCATCCATGCGTTTAACGGCTTGCAACAGCTCGATGTAATCCGGATCGTTTTCGTGGTTGAGCTTTTTCGCCAGCCAATCGATTTTTCCTGGAACGTCGCCGATCTGATCCAGGCTCGCCATCGCTTTACGCATTTCTGTGGTGAGTGTCAGCGTGTCATTCGTTGTGGCTTTTGCATCAACCAGGGCGTTTTTCAGATCTGTCAGCGCCTGTTGGGCTTGCTGCCGGAAGGTGATGACGGCTGTGGAACCCTCATCGTTCTTCAGCTCAAGCGCCACCGCTTCGAACAGCGGATCATCCAGCGCCAGCAGTGCACCGCCAATGGAGTTGAAGGTGTACGTTTCTTTATGGTCACGGCGCCCCAAGTAGTTACCAACTTCAAGTTGCAGTTTCTGCTGCAGGTGGTTTTTGTGCTCTAGCGGCATGCTGAAGTTGACGGTGCCTTGTAACGCCCCCGTGAAGTCACCCTTTTCGGTCCTCAGAGGAACAGTGACGGTTTTACTTGCGAATGTTTTGATGCCATTGGCTTCTTGTGCATCCCGAGCCGAGTAGCGTACGCCGACGAACTTGTCGGCCATGGCCGAAGACAATGTGCCGCGATCGTTTTTTTTGCCGGCGTTCCCGCTCTGAAACTTGAGAATCAACTGATCGCTTTCGGGAATTGCGCTCATCGGGAATTGAGGCTCGTAAAGATCCATGACCGGTGTATTGAGCATGATCCCCCCGTCCTGAAATGCAGTCCGCTCTCCGTCAGCCTGAAAGGGTAATTGTTGTTCCGTAGGCTTTTGGAATACGACGGGCAATGAACCTGAAATATGCGCCGCACGAGCCACGTCCAGGTCCGGGGTCAGACTGGCATTGAACACCACCATCTGGGGGCGTTCGTCAAACATGGCCGTGCCGGTGATGTGCAGTTGCTTGATTTGAGGCTTCTCTTCGCTAAGCGCGGCCAGATTGTCGAAGGTCACATAACGGTTTTGTTCTATTTGTTCCAATGCGTCGTCCGCTCTAGAAAGTGGCCGCGGTAAACCTTCCAGGGAGTGGTTGAAGTGTGACTGGACCGACTCAACCATTTTTTCGCGGATCAGTGCTTCCAGCGGCAGGGCTTTGGATTGGAAACGAGGTAACAGATCGAACAGTAACCTGCCGATGGTGCCGGCTTTGCCCGGGATCTTTGCGATGCCTTTGCCAAGGGTGGAGCTGGCGTGCTGTATCGGTCCCAGCACTTTGCTCTGACTGTCGAGCAGCGAAACGAGGTTGGTTTCGTCCGACATCTTGTCGAAGTCTGCGTGACCCATGCCGCTGGCCAGGAAAGCCGCAGAAATAGCGCCGGCTGACGAGCCGGAGATGATTCGGATCTTGCCCAAGGCTCCACTCTCCTCCAGCGCTTTGACCATACCGGAGAAGGCGACGCCCTTGGCGCCGCCGCCGCTGAGTACCAGGCGTTCGATATCGGGGAGCTTGAGGTCCATTTCGACCACGCCGTTTTCAAAACGACGAATCGACAGCCCTCGATCGGTAGGTGGTTGCGCCAGTATTTCGCACTTACCTTGAACGGTTCGCGTAGCCCCCGTTATGAAATCACCCCAGTCATGGTCTATCGAATGAGTAGGTGAGGCCGCAGGGGGGACGCTCGAGATGCTTGCAGGACGTATCGAAGTTAGATGGCTGTTGACGGAAATGGGCATGCTGTCTCTTCCTTGAGGAATACCGGAAGTGACACTTTAGACGTGTATGGACGCGTCAAAACTCTGCGCAGCAATTGGAAATAATATCGCGAAAGACGCTTTTGAAACGGTCCGAAAGGCTCTGGCGCGAGCCTTTCAGAATGCACTGTCCAATCGGCTATACGGTCTGGGAAATATTCCCACAGCGCGCGTCTCCAATGCTTCGACACCCAGGGCAGATTTCCAGGCCGGTTTTGTCTCCGATTCAACCGGGCAAATTGGCCAGCGATGTAACGCGACGTTGCCGATAGATGAAGTACAGAGCAGTCAGTACGGTCAATCCGCTGACCAGTGCGCCGGTCCACGGCAAGTCCGCCAGATCGGCACCACTGGCGACCACCAGCCCGCCGATCCAGGCCCCCGCCGCGTTGCCCAGATTGAATGCACTCTGATTCAGCGTTGAACCCAGGTTCGGCGCTTCATGGGCCTGATCGATGATCAGCAGCTGCAAAATCGGACACAGCGCGAAGGCAAAAATCCCCCACAGCACCAGCGTGATCGCCGCCGGAATCACCGAATGGCTGGTCTGAGTAAACGCAGCCAGTACGACCAACACCGCCAGCGCCATGCCCACCAGCGAAGGCAACAAACGACTGTCCGCCAATCGACCACCCAGCATGCTGCCCGCCGTCAGACCCACGCCAAACAACAGCAACATGATGGTCACGCCATGGGGGCTGACGCCGGTGATGTCCTGCAGGATCGGCGCGATGTAGGTGAACACGCTGAACAGACTGGTCGATGCCAATACGCTCATGCCCAGGGCCAGCAGCACATTGACCTTGCCCAGCACTTTGAACTCTCTGGCCAGGTTGGCCTTGTCCATGGCGATGTCCTTCGGCAGCCAGAGCCATTGCGCGATCGCGGCAATCACCCCGATCACGGACACCGCCCAGAACGTCGAACGCCAACCGGCGTATTGCCCGAGTGCAGTACCCAGCGGTACACCGAGCACGTTGGCCAGCGTGAGGCCCGTGAACATCATGGCAATCGCCTGGGCCCGTTTGTTCGGTGCCACCAGGCCGGCGGCGACCACCGAACCAATGCCGAAAAATGCGCCGTGGCACAGTGCAGTAATCACGCGAGCGGCCATCAGCGTGGCGTAGTTCGGCGCGAGGGCGCAGAGGATGTTGCCGAGGATAAACATCAGCGTCATGCCCAGCAGCGTGGCTTTGCGCGGCATGTTGGCGGTGCCGATCGCGAGGATCGGCGCGCCGAACACCACGCCCAGGGCGTAGCCGGTGATCAGCAGGCCGGCGTCGGGAATGCTCACGGCAAGGTCGCGAGCGACGTCGGGCAGCAGGCCCATGATGACGAATTCAGTGGTGCCGATGCCGAACGCGGCAACAGCGAGGGCAAGCAAAGCGAGTGGCATGCGCAAGGTCTCTGTCGGTAGTCTTGACGCTGTGATCAGGCATACGCAGGCCGACGACCGTTCTCGAGGAGAGCGGACCGAGGCAGAAATTATTGGAATTAGTCTGAGCGCAACTGAGTGCGGCGTGGTCGCTTGCAGTATAAACAGCTGCTGACATATGGCGAATCAATTCTCTCCCCGCTTCCTGTAGGAGCACGGCTTGCCGGCGATGGCGGTTTCAAGAACGCCTTCGCCGGCAAGCCGTGCTCCTACACGGGAGAGGATGATGAACAAAAGGAGCGTGCCGTGCTTGCGACGGTTTTGGTGTTGGTGGCGGCGCTGTTGCACGCGGCGTGGAATACGCTGATTAAATTCAGCGCGGAACGGTTGTTGGTCGTGGCCTGCATGGACAGCGTGGCGATGTTGTTTGTCGCCCTGATGCTGCCTTTCGTGGCGTTGCCGCCGATTGAAATCTGGCCGTGGATCCTGGCGTCGGCGGCGTTCGAGTTGCTCTATCGCTATTTGTTGATTCAGGCCTATCGGGTCGGCGATCTGGGGCTGGTCTATCCATTGATGCGCGGACTGTCGCCGCTGGTGGTGCTGGCCCTGACGCTGATCTTTGCCGGAGAAGTGCTGACCCATCAGCAGATCTTCGGAATTCTGCTGATCCCGTTCGGCATGCTGTGCTTGCTGTGGCAGGGCGGTGGCGGCGCGCGTTTGCCGTGGTCGATGCTGCCGGTGGTAGCACTGATCGGTCTGTGCATCGGCTGCTACACCTTTATCGACGGCCAGGCGTTGCGGCGCTGGTCGCATCCGCTGGATTACCTGGTCTGGGTGACGCTGCTCAGTGCCTGGCCGTTTCCGTTACTGGCACTCGTGCGCAAGCGGCCGGCGTTTATGCTGTTCTGGCGTGAACAGTGGCGGCTGGGGTTGGCGGTCGGGTTTTGCGTGTTGTTCAGCTACGCTCTGGTGCTGTGGGCGATGCAGCTGGGTTCGATTGCCGAGGCGGCGGCCTTGCGCGAAATCAGCGTGATTCTGGTGGTGTTGTTTGGCATGCGCTACCTGAAAGAACCTTTCGGCCGGCCTCGGCTCCTGGCCTGTGGGCTGGTACTGATCGGCATGTTGGTGATGAAGTTTTGACTGGCTCACTGTCGACAAACGCTCGACGCATGAAACTTGAAGAAGGGATGACTCTATGACGGTTGCTTTGTGGTGCATTTTGATCGCGATTTTCCTGCCTTACCTGTGTACGGGCGTGGCCAAGATCAGTGGCGGTTACAGGCTGGAAGACAACCATGATCCCCGGGATTTTCTTGATTCACTGGAAGGTTTGGGCAGGCGCGCGAATGCGGCGCAACTGAACAGTTTTGAAATCATCCCGGCGTTCGCTGCGGCGGTGATCGTGGCGCATCTGGCGGGCAATGCCGAGCTGGTGACCATCAATGTGCTGTCGGTTTTGTTTATCACCAGCCGGTTGCTGTACATCATTTGCTACCTGGCGGACTGGCATATCTTGCGGTCGTTGGTGTGGTTTGTGGGGCTGGGGTTGATCGTTAGTTTCTTTGTGGTTTCGGTCTGACGGATCTGCGGCGTTTGTTCCGGCCCCTTCGCGGGCAAGCCTCGCTCCTACAGAACAACTTTAGCTGTAGGAGCGAGGCTTGCCCGCGAAGGCAATTCATCAGGCGAAACAAGACTCAAGGATTGGCTTTAACCGCATCAGTCACCTGAGGTACTTGCGGCAATGCCGCGCCTTTGGGCCACAACATCCAGATCTGCCCCTGCTGTTTCATGTCGCCGGCCAATTGCCCGGCCGCTTCGCCGGTGCCCCAGAACAAGTCCGCACGGACTTCGCCAGCAATCGCGCCGCCAGTGTCTTGAGCCGCCACCGGACGTACCAGCGCGGTGCCGTCCGGCCGTGTTGTGGATAACCACAACAGGCTGCCCAGCGGAATCACTTTACGATCCACTGCCGCGCTGTAACCCGCAGTCAGTGGTACGTTCAGCGAGCCGCGAGGACCTTCATTGCTGTCCGGGTTACGGGTGAAGAACACATAACTCGGGTTGCTTCCGAGCAGTTCTGGGATGCGCGCCGGATGAGCCTTGGCCCAGTTGCTGATTGCGCCCATGGTCACGTCTTCTTTCTTCAGCTCGCCTTGTTCCACCAGCCAGCGGCCGATGGGGCGATACGGATGGCCGTTCTGGTCGGCATACGCGATACGTAACTGGCGACCATCGTCGAGCTGAATGCGACCGGAGCCCTGGATTTGCAGGAATTGCAGGTTCATCGGGTCGGTCAGCCACGCCACGACCGGCGCTTTGACCCCTTTGGTTTCGATGGTTGCCGCATCGTCGTAAGGCTTGAGCACGCGACCTTCGAGCCGTCCGCGCAGGCGTTTGCCTTTGAGCTCCGGGTAGATGCTGTCCAGAGAGACAATGATCATGTCTTCTGGAATCCCGTACACCGGGATGTTCGCCACGGCAGTTTGGGTCAGGCTGCCGGGGTATACCGGCTCGTAGTAACCGGTGATCAAGCCGTTGGGATTGTCGTTGGCGGCGCGCAGGCCGTAGACGTCGAGGTTCTGTTTGAGGAAGCCGCGAATGTCATTGGCGGTTTGCGGCACCTTGGTGGCAGCGGCGCAGGTCGAGCCCCAGACCGGGTCGGCCTTGAGTCGGGTGCAGGCGCTGCGCCACGAACCGAAGCCGGCGACCAGGTCGTTGTCGGACACCGATGGAAGCGCTTCCCACGTGGCGCTGGAGTAAGTGGCCAGGGCGTGGGTTTTCGGTTTGTTGTTGTCACCACCGGTGCAGCCTGCGAGCACGGCCACTATCGGGAGGGTCCAGGCCAGGCGGTGACGCCATGCCTTGAAACGGCTGTTCATGGAGTAATTCCTTTGCCGGTTGCGCGAGTGCTCCCTGCGCTCGAACAACCCGTATTGATAATAGGGCTATTGGTGTTTGTCGGTGACGCGAGGATACTGGCCGCCGTTTCCCGTGACCTGAAGCCACCATGACATTTAAAAGACTTTCCGTTGTATTGCTGGCCTGCTTGACGTTGTCTGCGTGTGGCGGTGTCGACCCGAACTCGCCACTGGGCCAGCGCAAGGCGATCTTCAAGCAAATGCTCAAGACCGGCGAAGACCTGGGCGGCATGTTGCGCGGCCGCATTCCATTCGACGGTCCGAAGTTCGCTGACGGCGCGGTGAAGCTTGATGCGCTGTCCCATGAGCCGTGGAAGCATTTTCCGCAGGTGCGCGAAGAAGATCACACCAGTGCCAAGAGCGATGTCTGGCAGAAACAGGCACGCTTTCAGGAAATGGCCCGCACCCTTGAAGCCACCACCGGTGAATTGGTGATTGCCAGCAAGGTCCAGCCTTACAAGGCCAGTAACCTCGGGCCGGCGGTGCAGAAAGTCGAAGATGCCTGCAGTGCCTGTCATAAAGAATTTCGGGATCATTGATTCTCGGATGTGACTGGGTGAGCCTGCTGCGCAACTGTGGCGAGGGAGCTTGCTCCCGCTGGGCTGCGAAGCGGCCCCAAAACCATTCAACCGAGTTTCGTCAGCTGTATTCTGCGATCCGGATTACGACGGCTTCGCCGCCGAACGGGAGCAAGCTCTCTCGCCACAAAAGTTCGCTCGCTAATCCGGATTACTTGTCCAGCTCGTCCAGCGCATCCTGCAATTCCTTGCGGGACTCGGCGAGTTTGTCTTTGCGCTTGTTGATCTTCTCGGGATCGCCTTTCTTCATGGCTTTGTCGAGGTCGGCCTGACGCTGACTGACTTCATGTTTGGCGTCGAGGACCTTGTTTTCCCGTTCCTTCTTCAACGAAGCATCGGTGCAATGAGCGGTGACTTCACTCAGGGCCGTTTCCAGGCCCGCCTGCTGATCGGCGTTGCCGTGGGACTTGGCCAGTTCGATCTGGTTGATGATTCCCTGTTTCTTGGCGGCGCAACCGGTCAGGCCCGGGGCCTCTTCGGCGGCCATCAGCGGAGCGGCCATCACACCGCAAAGAGTCAGCAGGGCGAGCGGTGAAAGAAATTTCATAAAAGCTCCATGTACAAAGTGCAAATCGGATCGATATGGCGGTGGGCGTTTGAGCCCATTGGCACCTTTGGGTTCCCGGGTGGGCGAGCATCTGCGGACACTAAAACCCGTCGATTCCCGCCGCACGTAATGTGTCACTCAAGGCCAGGACCTGCGGGTCGCGGAAAAATGCGCTCAATTGCGCTGCGCGTCCCGGGCCGATACCGGCCTCGGACTGCCATTGTTCGGTGTTTCGTTGTGCCAGTGCCTGCCATGAATCGGCTAGCTGCGCCTGGCCGGTCGGTGGTAATCCCAAGGCTTTGAGCCAGCGAGCAAAAGGGCGTTGGCGGGCGCTGTTGAAACTGTTTAAAAGACGCGTCGTGCTGCGCTCGCCGAAACCGTCAATGTTAGCAAGCTCTTGAGCATCGAGGGTCAACCAATCCAGCAGGCCGTTCAGCTGGCCTGTTTCGAGAAGTTTCTCCCAGGTGCCGGGACCGACATGAGGCAAGGCCAACCCTTGCTTGCCACTGAGCCAGGCCAGTCGCGCGAGGAATTGGCTTTCGCAGCCAGGCGTCGGCTGCCAGCAACTCAAAGGATGAAAGTCTGCCGCCAACGGTACGTTTAATTCGGCGCGTTCGGCGGTGCGCAGAATGACGCCGTCGAGCCTGGGGATGGTCAGCCCCGCCAGGCTGATGGACACCTGATCACCGGGGCGGATATCCAGTTCCTCCCAGCGTCGAAGGGAGCTGACGCTGACGCGCTTGATCTGCCTGTCATCAAGCGTCACCGGTTTCAGGTCCAGCACGGGGGTGATCCGTCCGGTGCGACCGACCTTGAAGTCGATTTTGCGCACTTGAGCCAACGCCTGGGCAAACGGGTATTTCCAGGCGACGACCCAGTGCGGTGTTTTCGCCTGCCAGCGTTCGGCCGAAGGGCGTTGGCTCTGGCGCAGGACGACACCGTCACTGGCAAAGGGCAGGGGCGAGCGGTACCAGTGATCGCGCCAGCGTTCGGCATCGGCAAACGTCTGCACCGGCTGACTGTAAGGCACCGTGCTCGGCAGCCCCAGTTCATCCAGCGCCGCGCCACGGGCGGGCAGGCTGGCCGGGCCTTGCGGCCAATCCCAGATAAATAGTCCGATGCCTGCGGCTTGCTCAGGGGCGAGTTCCTTGCGGGCCATCAGGCCGGCTACCGTAGAACGGGCATTGAGGCTGCCGGCCTTGGCTTGTACATGGTCGATCAGGCGCCAGTAGAGTTCGCCTTGCACGAGCAAATCCACGGGTTGCGCCAGTTGTCGGGGGATAACGGGAATCAAGTGCGCCGAGGCAGTCCAGTCCTGTCCGTTCATACCGTCACCACGACTGATCGCCTGATGCAGCATGCCGTTGCGATAGATCAACGTCACGGCCACGCCGTCAACCTTGGGTTGTATCCAGATGTCTTTGCGATCACGCAGCCAGTTCTCGACGGCGCGATCATCGCGCAGTTTTTCCAGGCCCGTGTGGGCAATGGGGTGGGCAATTTTGCCGCCAGTTGCGCGCGAGGGTTCAGACGCCATGCCCAGGTCAAAACACTCACACCATTCGGTCAGTCGCGCGCGGGATTGATCGTAGAGTTCGTCGGCGACTAATGAGTGGCCACGGCGGTGATAGCTGTCGTCCCAAATGTCGATTTGTTTTTGCAGTGCTGTGATTTCGTCCAGAGCTCTGGCGGGCGGCCAGTTGGGGCAATGGGCAGCGTTTGATATTGAGCAGATTGAAGTCAGGAAGAAAAGAGAAAACAGGCGCAGAAGCATTGTGAGCGTCCTTGCTCAAGGAGAATGCTTGAAGGCTAGTCACTTATTGTCAGGCGGGAAGGGTGGGTGTTTTGCCTTGTGTTTCCGGGTTACTGGGCTGGCCTCATCGCCGGCAAGCCGGTCCCAAGCGAAAGACAATAAAAAACCCCACACGGCGAGCCGTGCAGGGCTTTTGGTACCGCCGGGGAAGTCTTACAGACCGGCAGCCGAACGCAGGTCGTCGGCGCGGTCGGTTTTTTCCCAGGTGAACGTGGTGAAGGTATCTTCGCCCACAGTCTTGGTAGCCGGAGTGCGGCCGAAGTGGCCGTACGCAGCGGTTTCCTGGTACATCGGGTGCAGCAGGTCGAGCATGGTGGTGATTGCGTATGGACGCAGGTCGAACACTTCGCGAACCAGTTTGACGATTTTGTCGTCGCTGATTTTGCCGGTGCCGAAGGTGTTCAGCGAGATCGAAGTTGGTTGAGCAACACCGATCGCGTAGGAAACCTGAATCTCGCAACGCTCGGCCAGGCCGGCAGCGACGATGTTCTTGGCCACGTAACGACCGGCGTAGGCAGCCGAACGGTCAACCTTCGATGGATCTTTACCGGAGAACGCGCCGCCGCCGTGACGGGCCATGCCGCCGTAGCTGTCGACGATGATCTTGCGACCGGTCAGACCGCAATCACCTACCGGGCCACCGATGATGAACTGGCCGGTCGGGTTGATGTGGAACTGGGTATCTTTGGTCAGCAGTTCGGCAGGCAGCACGTGCTTGACGATCAGCTCCATTACGCCTTCGCGCAGGTCTTTGTACGACACTTCAGGGTTGTGCTGGGTCGACAGAACAACGGCGTCGATACCGACAACCTTGCCGCCTTCGTAACGGCAAGTCACTTGCGACTTGGCGTCCGGGCGCAGCCAAGGCAGCAGGCCGGATTTACGGGCTTCGGCCTGGCGCTGAACCAGTTGGTGCGAGAAAGTAATCGGTGCTGGCATCAGCACGTCGGTTTCGTTGCTGGCGTAGCCGAACATCAGGCCCTGGTCGCCGGCGCCCTGATCTTCAGGCTTGGCGCGGTCGACACCCTGGTTGATGTCAGGGGACTGCTTGCCGATGATGTTCATCACGCCGCAAGTGGCGCCGTCGAAGCCGACATCGGAGCTGTTATAGCCGATGTCCAGAATGACGTTACGCACGATTTCTTCCAGGTCGACCCAGGCCGACGTGGTGACTTCACCTGCAATGATTGCCACGCCGGTTTTCACCAACGTCTCGCACGCCACACGGGCGAACTTGTCTTCAGCAATGATGGCGTCCAGCACCGCATCGGAAATCTGGTCGGCGATTTTGTCCGGATGCCCTTCGGACACGGACTCGGAGGTGAAGAGGGAGTATTCGCTCATCTCGATTTTTTCCTGAATTTACCGATGGTGAGTGTCGCCAGCTGGCCGCTGAAAGTGGCGGACCTGAATCTGGAAACCATTACGTAAGCCTACATAGAGGCTTTCCCCGGGAACGAGTCCCGCAGCGGTGGCCCAACGGGCCAGATCGTCCTGTTCAAACCCCAACCAGAGATCACCGCAGGCCTCCCTGGCCCAACTCTGGTTGTGGCTACATAACTCTGTCACGAGCAGGCTACCGCCCGGTTGCAGCAAGTCGGCCATGTGCTTGAGCGCATCGGCCGGCGCGGCAAAGTGGTGCAGCACCATGTTCAGTACAACGCAATCGGCCTTGAGGCTGACACCATTCAATGCATCGGCCAGTTGCAGGCTGACGTTAGCCAGCGTTTCACGTTCGCAGACCTGGCGCGCCAGTTCGAGCATCGCCGTGCTGTTGTCCAGCGCCGTGACGTGCGTGAAGCGGCGCGCCAGTTCCGGCAGAAAAGCGCCGTCGCCAGGGCCGACTTCAATGGCCGTGGCCCCTTCGCTGAAGCTCAGTTTGTCGAGCAGGGCCACCACGCTTTCGCGGTACTGCGGCAGGCCGGCAATCAAGTCCTGCTGGGCGCGAAACTTCTCCGCAACCCGTGAGAAAAAGTCCTGGCTGGCCGCCGCCCGTTGCCCATGGACCTGACCGATCCGCGACTGCACATCGGCAGGCAGGGTCAGGTTGTCCACTTCTTCGAGCAGCGCGGCATGCAGCTTGCCGCCCAGCAGGTCTGTGTGGGGCAGGGCGCGACGGTAGAAAATCGCATTGCCTTCACGACGGGTCGCCACCAGGTCGGCCTGGGCCAGCACCTTGAGGTGATGGCTCATGCCCGACTGGCCGATGCCGAAGATCTGCGCCAGTTCCAGTACGCCAAACGAATCGTTGGCCAGCGCGCGCAATACATTCAGCCGCAGAGGATCGCCGCCGGCCTTGCACAGGGCCGCCAGCTCATCGCACTCGTCATGTTGAATGGAAGGCACGCGTAAATTCATAGGGCCAGCAGTCTAGTGACGGTCATAAAGCTCTGCAAGAGCAATATCAAAAAGTTTTGATATTGCTCGATAGATGGCACTTCTCGGGGAAAGGGTCACTCTACAAATCGTCAGCGGAAAGGTTTCACCAGGCGAATGCGACTTTATCCACCGGAAAAACGCCTTCAGATGACTATCTGTCATTGCCGCGAGGCATGCCTGTGAGGGAAAATGCTCGCCTTTTTTCCGTTTCGTTTTATTCAAACCCTAGGAGATCAGCGATGCCCAGCCGTCGTGAGCGTGCCAACGCCATTCGTGCCCTCAGCATGGATGCCGTGCAAAAAGCCAACAGCGGCCATCCCGGTGCCCCGATGGGTATGGCGGATATCGCCGAAGTACTTTGGCGTGACTACCTGAAGCACAACCCGAGCAATCCATCGTTCGCCGACCGTGACCGCTTCGTGCTGTCCAACGGCCACGGCTCGATGCTGATCTACTCGCTGCTGCACCTGACCGGCTACGACCTGTCGATCGATGACCTGAAAAACTTCCGCCAACTGCACAGCCGTACCCCGGGTCATCCGGAATTCGGCTACACCCCAGGCGTTGAAACCACCACCGGTCCACTGGGCCAGGGCCTGGCCAACGCCGTGGGTTTCGCCCTGGCAGAAAAAGTCCTGGCGGCGCAATTCAACCGTCCGGGCCACAACGTTGTCGACCACCACACCTACGTATTCCTGGGTGATGGCTGCATGATGGAAGGCATTTCCCACGAAGTCGGCTCCCTGGCCGGTACGTTGGGCCTGGGTAAGCTGATCGCCTTCTACGATGACAACGGTATCTCCATCGACGGCGAAGTCGAAGGCTGGTTCACCGACGACACCCCCAAGCGTTTCGAAGCCTACAACTGGCAGGTGATCCGCAATGTCGACGGTCATGACCCGGAAGAGATCAAGATCGCCATCGACACTGCACGCAAAAGCGCGCAGCCAACCCTGATCTGCTGCAAGACCACCATCGGTTTCGGTTCGCCGAACAAGCAAGGTAAAGAAGACTGCCACGGCGCCCCATTGGGTGACGCGGAGATCGCTCTGACCCGCACGGCGTTGAAGTGGAACCACGGTCCTTTCGAAATCCCGGCCGACATCTATGCCGAGTGGGACGCCAAGGAAGCCGGCCGCGCGGTCGAAGCCGAGTGGGATCAGCGTTTCGCTGCCTACTCTGCGGCTTTCCCTGAGCTGGCCAACGAGCTGATCCGTCGCCTGAGCGGCGAGCTGCCGGCCGACTTCGCTGAAAAAGCGTCTGCTTATATTGCTGAAGTCGCGGCCAAGGGCGAAACCATCGCCAGCCGTAAAGCCAGCCAGAACGCCCTGAATGCCTACGGCCCGATGCTGCCGGAATTCCTCGGCGGCTCCGCTGACCTGGCCGGCTCCAACTTGACTCTGTGGAAAGGTTGCAAAGGCGTCACCGCCGACGACGCCAGCGGTAACTACGTGTACTACGGCGTTCGCGAGTTCGGCATGAGCGCGATCATGAACGGCGTTGCTTTGCACGGCGGTCTGGTGCCTTACGGCGCGACCTTCCTGATGTTCATGGAATACGCCCGCAACGCCGTGCGTATGGCCTCGCTGATGAAGAAGCGCGTGCTGTTCGTCTACACCCACGACTCTATCGGTCTGGGCGAAGACGGCCCGACTCACCAGCCGATCGAGCAACTGACCAGCCTGCGCAGCACGCCGAACCTCGACACCTGGCGTCCAGCCGATGCCGTTGAATCGGCAGTGGCCTGGAAGTTCGCCCTGGAGCGTAACGACGGTCCTTCGGCCTTGATCTTCTCGCGTCAGAACCTGCAGCACCAAACCCGCAATGCGATTCAGATCGAAGAGATCTCCCGTGGCGGTTACGTGCTGAAGGATTGCGCAGGCGAGCCTGAGCTGATCCTGATCGCCACCGGTTCGGAAGTGGGTCTGGCGGTTCAGGCTTACGACAAGCTGACCGAGCAAGGTCGCAAGGTGCGCGTTGTTTCGATGCCTTGCACCAGCGTGTTCGATGCCCAGGACGCCGGCTACAAGCAATCGGTTCTGCCGTTGCAGGTCAGCGCCCGTATCGCCATCGAAGCCGCTCACGCGGACTACTGGTACAAGTACGTGGGCCTGGAAGGCCGCGTCATCGGCATGACCACCTACGGTGAGTCGGCGCCTGCGCCAGCCTTGTTCGAAGAGTTCGGTTTCACCCTGGAAAACATCCTGGGTCAGGCTGAAGAGCTGCTGGAAGACTGATCCAGAAGTTGCGGTATCGGGGCTGACGTCTTCGCGGGCAAGCCTCGCTCCTACAAGGGATTGCGTTGTTTTTCAAGGCAACCGAAGACCTGTAGGAGCGAGGCTTGCCCGCGAAGGCGGCAGACCTGGCAACCACATTCCCAAGCTTCATCGAGAACCCCATGCCTCAACCGCGTCCCTACAAAGTTGCACTCAACGGCTACGGCCGGATTGGTCGTTGCGTCTTGCGTGCGTTGTTCGAGCGAGGCGAGAAGGCCGGGTTTGAGATTGTCGCGATCAACGATCTGGCGGATATGGCCAGCATCGAATACCTGACACGCTTCGACTCCACGCACGGGCGCTTTCCCGGCGAAGTGAGGGTTGAAGGCGATTGTCTGCATATTAATGGCGACTGCGTGAAGGTCCTGCGCAGTGCCACCCCCGAAGGCATCGATTGGGCGTCGTTGGGCGTCGATCTGGTGCTGGAGTGCTCCGGCGCTTACCACACCCGCGAAGACGGCCAGCGTTTCCTCGACGCCGGTGCGCCACGCGTACTGTTTTCCCAGCCGATGGCCAGCGAGGCGGATGTCGACGCCACCATCGTCTACGGCGTGAACCAGGATTGCCTGACCGGCGAAGAGCTGCTGGTGTCCAACGCCTCCTGCACCACCAATTGCGGCGTGCCGCTGTTGCGCCTGCTGGATCAGGCCATTGGTCTGGAATACGTGTCGATCACCACCATCCACTCGGCGATGAACGACCAGCCCGTCATTGACGCCTATCATCACGAAGACCTGCGCCGCACCCGTTCGGCGTTTCAGTCGGTGATTCCAGTGTCCACTGGTCTGGCACGCGGCATCGAACGCCTGTTGCCGGAACTTGCCGGGCGAATTCAGGCCAAAGCCGTGCGGGTGCCGACGGTGAACGTGTCTTGCCTCGACATTACGATGCAGACCGTGAGCGACACCGACGCCACCGAGGTCAATCGGATTCTGCGCGAGGCGGCCACCAGCGGCCCGCTCAAAGGCCTGCTGGCCTACACCGAGCTACCCCACGCAAGCTGTGATTTCAATCATGACCCACATTCGGCCATCGTCGATGCCAGTCAGACCCGAGTTTCCGGCCCACGGCTGGTGAACATCCTGGCCTGGTTCGACAACGAATGGGGTTTTGCCAACCGAATGCTGGATGTTGCAGAACACTATCTGCAAACAGCGACTTCAAAAAAACCGTAGGAAGTGCGACCCATGACCGTGTTGAAGATGTCCGACCTCGATCTGCAAGGTAAGCGCGTATTGATCCGCGAAGACCTCAACGTCCCAGTCAAGGACGGTGTAGTCACCAGCGATGCGCGAATCCTGGCTTCGCTGCCGACCATCAAGCTGGCCCTGGAAAAAGGCGCGGCCGTGATGGTCTGCTCGCACCTTGGCCGTCCGACCGAAGGCGAGTTCTCGGCCGAGAACAGCCTCAAGCCTGTCGCCGACTACCTGAGCAAGGCCCTGGGCCGCGAAGTGCCGCTGGTGGCCGATTACCTGGGCGGCGTTGACGTGAAGGCCGGCGACATCGTCCTGTTCGAAAACGTGCGCTTCAACAAAGGCGAGAAAAAGAACGCTGACGAACTGGCCCAGCAATACGCTGCCCTGTGCGACGTATTCGTGATGGACGCCTTCGGCACCGCTCACCGCGCCGAGGGTTCGACCCATGGCGTGGCCAAGTTCGCCAAAGTCGCTGCCGCTGGCCCGCTGCTGGCCGCTGAACTCGACGCACTGGGCAAAGCCCTGGGCGCCCCGGCCCAGCCAATGGCGGCCATCGTTGCCGGCTCCAAGGTCTCGACCAAACTCGACGTGCTGAACAGCCTGAGCCAGATCTGCAACCAGCTGATCGTCGGCGGCGGCATTGCCAACACGTTCCTGGCCGCTGCCGGTCATCCGGTCGGTAAATCCCTGTACGAACCGGACCTGCTGGACACCGCTCGTGAAATCGCCGCCAAGGTCAGCGTGCCGCTGCCGGTGGACGTTGTGGTTGCCAAGGAATTCGCTGAAAGCGCCACTGCCACCGTCAAGCTGATCGCCGACGTAGCCGCAGACGACATGATCCTGGACATCGGCCCACAGACCGCGGCGAATTTCGCCGAGCTGTTGAAGTCGTCCAAGACCATTCTGTGGAACGGCCCGGTGGGCGTGTTCGAGTTCGACCAGTTCGGTAACGGCACCAAAGTGCTGGCCCAGGCCATCGCGGAAAGCTCGGCGTTCTCCATCGCGGGCGGCGGCGACACCCTGGCGGCCATCGACAAATATGGCGTCGCGGATCAGATCTCCTACATTTCTACCGGCGGCGGCGCATTCCTTGAATTCGTCGAAGGCAAGGTATTGCCGGCGGTTGAAGTCCTGGAAAGTCGGGCCAAGGCCTGAGGTCGCTGATTTGACCAGGAAAGGGAGTGTTCAGATGGTCAAGACGCTAGCGCTGTTGATCGTTGCGGGTTCGCTGGCGGCTTGCGGGAGTAACCCGAAAGCCAAGCCGGACCCTGCGCCGCAATCGCTGGAAAAAGGCTGCTACCAGGCCGACTGGCAAGCGGAAACCAACCCGGTGATCAACAAGCGTTCCGGTCCTGATGGCCTGGACAAATACGAAACACAGACCCCCGCCAAGGAACATGGTTGCCCTTGACGGGTCTGACTCCTTACTCAGGGCTGGCGGCGTGCGCCGTCAGTCGAGGAACACGGATGAAAGGTTTTATCGCCATTACGGCGCTGGCACTGCTGGCAGGTTGCTCGAATTTCAACCTGTTCAAGCCGGCCGAATCGACGGACAACTGGACCACCTGGACCTGCGACAGCCAGGCCAAAGTGCTCTGGCGCTACACAGACGACAGCCGCAAGGCCGTCGACGTGCGCCTCGGCGGGGCCGATCAGGTCTATCGCCTGAAGCTTGAACCGGGCGCGGAAGGTTCGCTGTACAGCAGCGACATGTTGGCGTTTCACGTAAAAGGTGAGGAAGGCCTGGTGTACTGGGTCGCCACCAATGATTTGATCGGCCGCGGTTGTAAAGCGCAGTAGGAGCCGATCGCTGGGCTTTTGTGGCGAGGGAGCTTGCTCCCGCTGGAGTGCGAAGCGCTCCCAAAGCCAGTCGACGCCGTGTTTGAGAAAGACCGAGTCGACCGGTTTACGACTGCTTCGCAGCCGAACGCGAGCAAGCTTGCTCGCCACAGGTTCTTCGTCACACTCAGGATTTATGTTGTACCGAATCCGCAGCCCGGACCAACCCCCGATCTGCAAAAACTTGAATAGCCGCCGCCGCTCCGGCAGGCTGGCACGATTAACGACCCAAACCGGGAGAGACACACACAATGGCACTTATCAGCATGCGCCAGATGCTGGACCACGCAGCCGAATTCGGCTACGGCGTTCCAGCCTTCAACGTCAACAACCTTGAGCAGATGCGCGCCATCATGGAAGCCGCTGACAAGACTGACTCCCCGGTGATCGTCCAGGCTTCGGCCGGTGCTCGCAAATACGCCGGCGCGCCGTTCCTGCGTCACCTGATCCTCGCGGCAATCGAAGAATTCCCGCACATCCCGGTGTGCATGCACCAGGATCACGGCACCAGCCCTGACGTCTGCCAGCGCTCCATTCAACTGGGCTTCAGCTCGGTGATGATGGACGGTTCCCTCGGCGAAGACGGCAAGACCCCGACCGACTACGACTACAACGTGCGCGTTACCCAACAAACCGTGGCCCTGGCTCACGCCTGCGGCGTTTCGGTAGAAGGCGAGCTGGGTTGCCTGGGTTCGCTGGAAACCGGTATGGCCGGTGAAGAAGACGGCATCGGCGCCGAAGGCGTTCTGGATCACAGCCAGATGCTGACCGACCCGGAAGAAGCCGCTGACTTCGTCAAGCGCACCCAGGTCGACGCCCTGGCCATCGCCATCGGCACCAGCCATGGCGCCTACAAGTTCACCAAGCCGCCTACCGGCGACGTGCTGGCCATCGACCGCATCAAGGAAATCCACAAACGCATCCCGAACACCCACCTGGTGATGCACGGTTCGTCTTCGGTTCCGCAAGAGTGGCTGGCGATCATCAACCAGTACGGCGGCGATATCAAAGAAACCTACGGCGTGCCGGTCGAAGAAATCGTCGAAGGCATCAAGCACGGCGTGCGCAAGGTCAACATCGACACCGACCTGCGTCTGGCGTCCACCGGCGCGATGCGTCGCCTGATGGCTACCAACCCGAGCGAGTTCGACCCACGTAAATTCTTCGGCGCGACCGTTACCGCAATGCGCGACGTATGTATCGCTCGCTACGAAGCTTTCGGCACTGCCGGCAACGCTTCGAAGATCAAGCCGATCTCGTTGGAAGCGATGTATCAGCGTTACCTGAAAGGTGAGTTGAACGCCAAGGTGAACTAAGCCTTCAGCGTTTGAACCGCATAAAAAACCCGCCGAGAGGCGGGTTTTTTTGTGGGTGATTCTATTTATCGTGATCAATATCCAGCTTGCTGAACGTCACTTTCCCGCCTTCACTTGTGTACCCGGTGTTGTCCTGCACATACACACCGGCCTTGAAGTACAGCGGTTTGACGCGCCACGTGGCGCTGATGTTGGTGTCCCATTGGTAACCCGCCGCACTGATGCCCAGCGCACCTCCGGGGCTCAGGTGGATGAGGTAGGAGAACTCCTGATCCAGCTTCACGCCGGTGGCGATGGTGATCACCCGGCCTTCGCCATCATCAGGGTGCATGCGCACTTTGGCGACGATGTTGCCGGTCTTGCTGCTGGTCTTGTACTGATATTCGACCTTGACCATGGGCTTCTGGCTTTCATAGGCGTGTATCTGGCCGATGACGATCTTGCCCGAGCTCGGCACCTGGTTCACCGCCAGGGTGGCACGCAGGGCGTTGTCGGCGTCCGGGTAGTACCAGTTTTTCAGGGTGCCGTTGCTGTAGGTTTCCCGCAGCTCGGTGCGCGGATATTTCGCGTTTTCGGTTTTCGTGCCGGTCACTGGGGACCAGAAAAACAGGGTGCCGGTGTCGGAATGGAAGTATTGATCCTTGAAACCCTTCACCAGTTTGGCTGTTTCAACGGTGTACGGCGGGTTACCGACGGGAACACTGAGGTTCCAGGATGCGAGATCGATCATAGGCAAAGCTTCCACAAATTTTGCAGCACGGACGTACCAGATGCTCTAGCACGCGCCTTGGAGGGCGGTCTTTATAAGCGTAGAAGGCCGTTTTGTTAACGCCTGTCTGACAGATGGATGACGTCAAAATCCTGTTAAAAGGCCATCTTTCCCGGTTTTAGCGGCCTGTAGCGGTGACCGTTAGTCGGTAAATGAACTCTTTAGTTAAATGATGGCGTACTGATATCTTCTGCTTTAGCTAATCCCGGTCTAGAGTGAAGGCTTGTTATATGTCCGGTTTTCACGAGAAACCGGCCTGACGCCCCAACAAGAGAAGCAGCATGGAATGCGCGCAACCCACGCCAGCCGACGGCAGCTCAACCCTTTTAATCGTCGATGATTACCCTGAAAACCTGATCAGCATGCGCGCGTTGCTCCAGCGCCAGGATTGGCAGGTCCTGACGGCTGCGTCCGGTTTTGAAGCCCTCAGTCTTTTACTCGAGCACGATATCGACCTGGTGCTGCTGGATGTGCAGATGCCGGGCATGGACGGGTTTGAAGTGGCGCGCCTGATGCGGGGAAGCCAGCGAACCCGCCTCACGCCGATCATTTTCCTCACCGCCAATGAACAGTCCCAGGACGCCGTGATCAAGGGCTATGCCAGCGGTGCGGTGGATTACCTGTTCAAACCGTTCGACCCGCAGATTCTCAAGCCCAAAGTCCAGGCACTGCTCGAGCATCAGCGCAATCGCCGGGCGTTGCAGCGCCTGAGCCACGATCTGGAGGTCGAGCGCGCCTTTAATGCCTCGGTGCTGGACAATGCCGCCGAAGGCATCCTGGTGGTCGGCGAGGACGGTTTGATCCGCTTTGCCAACCCGGCGATGTCACGGCTGCTCAATGCCAAGCTGCAGGACCTGCAGGGCAAAGAGTTTCTGGATTACCTGCAAAAACCGCACATTCCGATCTGGGCCGATTCCGAATTGCTCGCCGGTTACAAGCGCGGCGAAACCTTGCGCCTGCATGACGCACTGTTGCGTACGGCCCCCGGCCAGCAGGTGCCCGTGGCGCTGTCTTGCGCGCCACTGCCCGCCGAACAACATGCGATGGTGGTGACGGTGCTGGACATGTCGGTGGTGCGCCACCTGCATCAGCAGCTGGAATTCCAGGCGGTGACCGACCCGTTGACCGGGCTGCTGAATCGCCGGGGCTTCTATCAGACGGTGGAAAACCTGTTGCTGCGCGGCGAACGCTCCGACAGCGCGTGGGTGTTGCTCTACCTCGATCTCGACGGGTTCAAGCGAGTCAACGATTCCCTCGGCCACGATGCCGGCGACCGCGTGCTGCGCTGGGTTTCCGAGCAGTTGAAGGCGTGCTTGCGGCCGTTCGACATTCTGGCGCGCATGGGCGGCGATGAGTTCACGGCGCTGCTGGATCTGGAGTTCCCCGAACAAGCGGCGAAGATTGCCGAGAAACTCATCGAGCGGGTGTCGATCTGTCAGCAGATCGATGGTCTGGACATCGCGCTGGGCGCCAGCATCGGCATTGCTACGTACCCGGATTGCGGGGCCAATCTCGATGGATTGATGCGAGCGTCGGACATCGCCATGTACGAGGCCAAGCGCGCCGGCCGTCAGCAGTATCGTTTTTATGACCATGACATGAATGGTCGGGCGCGCTCACGGCTGATGCTCGAAGAAAGTGTGCGTGCCGCCATTGAAAACCGTGATTTCAATCTGGTGTATCAGCCTCAGGTGGCGATCGACGGCGGGCAGATTCGCGGGTTCGAAGCGCTGTTGCGCTGGCAGCACCCGAGTGTCGGCGACGTGCCGCCGGGGCTGTTTTTACCGTTGCTGGAAGAAGCGCGGTTGATCAGCCGACTGGGCAGCTGGATCTATCGTCGCGGCGCCGGGCAGCGTAAAGCCTGGGAAACCCTGTTTGCCGAGGACCTGGTGCTGGGCGTCAGTTTGAGCAGCACGCAGTTCGGCATGCCGAACCTGGTCACCGAGTTGCGCCAGGTGCTGGAGCGTCATGGCTTGCAGGCGCGTCATCTGGAAGTCGAGGTCACGGAAGAGGCCTTGATGCACAACCCCGAGGAAACCCGCAAACAGCTGCGCCTGCTGCATAACCTGGGTGTGCGGGTGGCGCTGGATGACTTCGGTTCAGGGCCGTGCTCGCTGTCCCATCTGCGCGACCTGGAGCTGGACACGCTCAAGCTCGACCGCCATCTGATCGCTCGCTTGCCAGCGTCTACACGGGATGCGGCGCTGGTGCGCAATGTGATCGACCTGTGCAAACAATACGGAATCCTGGTGATCGCCGAAGGGGTGGAAACAGTCGCGCAATATGAGTGGCTGCAAGCCAATGGTTGCGAGTACGTGCAAGGCTTCCTGGTGGCGCACCCGATGGTGGCCGAAGAAGTCCCAACCTTTGTGCAGCCGTTCGACTGGAGCGCGCTGACGGACTGAATTCGCTACACTGGCGACCTTTTCGTAACCGATGTTGCCGCCCCGATGACTGCCTTGAAATTCCTCCAGGCCTATCCCGTTGCATTGCAGGACCAGGTGCGCCGGCTGATCACCGAAGGTCGGCTGGGCGATTACCTGAGCCAGCGTTACCCGCAAATGCATGACGTGCAGAGCGACAAGGCGTTGTACACCTATGCGCTGGACCTGAAACAGGAATACCTGCGCAACGCCCCGGCCATCGACAAGGTGTTGTTCGATAACCGTCTGGACCTGACCCACCGCGCCCTCGGCCTGCACACCACGATCTCTCGGGTGCAGGGCGGCAAGCTCAAGGCCAAGAAAGAAATCCGGGTGGCTTCGTTGTTCAAGGACGCCCCCGCCGAGTTTCTGAAAATGATCGTGGTGCATGAGCTGGCACACTTCAAGGAGTCGGATCACAACAAGGCGTTCTACAAGTTGTGCGAACACATGTTGCCGGGGTATCACCAGATCGAGTTCGATTTGCGGGTGTACCTGACGTGGCGGGAAATGCAGTAGCCAAGGAGTGTGTGGATGGACGTGAGCAAGACCAAGAGCAGCTTCTATCGCCGTTTGTACGTGGCGTACCTGATCGACAGCGGGCTGGCCAGCAGCGTCCCGGCACTGACCGAGGTGACCGGCATGCCCCGGCGCACGGCCCAGGACACCATTGCGGCGTTGGCGGATCTGGACATCGTTTGCGAATTCGAGCAGGAAGAGGGCGCGCGCAACCATGCCGGGCGTTATCGGATTCGCGAGTGGGGGGCGATTGATCGGGGGTGGATCGAGCGTAATCTGCGGCAGATCAAGGCGGTGTTGGAGTATCCCTGAATTCTGCGGCGTCAGTTATGCCGCCATCGCGGGCAAGCCCGCTCCCACAATGTTCTCTGTTGTTCACAAATATTGTATTCACAGAAGATCCCTGTGGGAGCGGGCTTGCCCGCGATAGGGCCCTCAAGAACGACGCATCCCGATATGCGGAATGTCATCCTCGAGGTATTCCTCACCCGCCACGACAAACCCGTACCGCCCGTAATACCCCTGCAAATGCGCCTGGGCCGACAGATAAACCGGCACTTCAGGCCAGCGCTTTTCCGCCTGCTTCAACGCCTGGGCGATCAGCTCATGACCCAGGCCCTTGCCGCGATAATCCGGCGCGGTAATCACCCGCCCGATCACCACATCGCCGCCCTGTAATTCAGGGTCGAGCAAGCGCAGGTATGCCACCAGTCGATCCCCGTCCCAGGCCATCAAGTGGCAGGTGTCACCTTCCAGATCCTGGCCATCGACGTCTTGATAAACACATTTCTGCTCCACAACGAACACCTCGGCGCGCAGCTGCAGAACGGCGTACAGCTGTTCCTTGCCCAGATCGCTGTGGTGTTTGCAGATCCAATCGATTGTCATCTTCACATTCCTTGAACAACGTCCCTCCGATACTAAGCGTGTGCGCGAAAGATGTCTTGATGGCGGAGAAATCTGTGACAAAGGCCAAAATGCCATCATTCATTTCGCGCGGCGTTGTCTTCTTTGTGTAATCTGGGATGAAGCGCTGTGCAGTGGCTTCGATGAGCTAATGTTAGTACCTGGGTTTCGCCGGTACGGGGCCTTGGAGTTTTGGCTGAAAACGTCGGGCAGCCGCCCGCTAAGGATTTTCGAGCATGCCGCGATTGCATCGAGCTTTGGCCTTGATCGGATTGCTGTTGCTGACTCAGAGCGCCGCAGCGGAAAAGCTGCGACTGGTTGCCGATTTATGGCCGCCCTTTACCGACGCCACGCTGATCAACGGTGGGTTGGCCACTGACATCGTCAGCACCGCGCTGGCCCGGGCCGGCTATGCCAGCGATTTTGAACAGGTGCCCTGGGCACGCGCGCTGCTGGGCGTCGGAGAAGGGCGTTACGACGTGCTGGTGAACGCCTGGTACACCGAAGAACGCACCAAACTAGGCCAGTTTTCCGGCGAATACCTGCTCAACCGCGTGCGCTTTCTCAAGCGCAAGGACGCGCCGATCGAATTCAATAATCTGCAGCAATTGCACACGTACCCGATTGCGGTGGTGCGTGGTTATGCCTATTCACCCGCGTTCGATGAAGACGCCTCGCTGCAGAAGGTCCCGGTGCACAGCTTCGCCATGGCCGTGCGCATGGTCGCTGCCGATCGGGTCAAGCTGACGCTGGAGGATGAATACGTCGCGCGTTACTACCTGTCCCGGGAGTCGGCCAAGGTGCGTAATTCCGTCGAGTTCCTGCCCAAACCGTTGAGCGAGAACAGCCTGCATATTCTGGTCAGCCTGAAAAATCCGCAGCATGAACAGATCGTGGCGGGTTTTGATCGGGAGATTGCCGAGATGAAGGCAGATGGGAGTTATGAGCGGTTGATGAAGGAGCATGGGATGTAGTTTTTGTGGGGCGGCGGATGGCCCCTTCGCGGGCAAGCCTCGCTCCTACAGGTTTCGCGTGATCTCTGTAGGAGCGAGGCTTGCCCGCGAAGAGGCCCGCCCAGCCACCACAACTCTCAATCCTCGCTGGTGTCTTTGATGAGATGCGCCGCCAACGTCCGCAGCGGCCCCAACTGCCGGCAAATCAGCGCCAACTGCGTTTGCACCAGCCGCTGCCCTTCATCGATTTCATCCGGCATCTGCTCCAGCTCATTGGCCAGCGCTTCTTCCTCATCACTTTGAATCGCAATCGGCAGTTTGCTCGCCAGGCCTTGAGCGATCTCATCAATGCTCGCCGCCAGTTTCACGCCGGCACCTTCGATCAAGTGCTCGCGCACGTCTGCCGGCAGCTGGGTTTCACGGTGTGCGCCCAGTCCTGACAAATAGCTGAGCAAGGTGTGCGACAACACCAGGAAGCGGAACCCGACATCCGCTTCCTTACGGAAATGCCCGGGCTCCATCAGCATGTTGGCCAGCGTCGTCGACAGTGCCGCATCGGCGTTGTGCGCGTTGCGCCGGGCCAGGCGATAAGCCAGGTCGTCGCTCTTGCCGACGGCGTATTGCTGCATGATCTGGCGCAGGTAAATGCTGTTGCAGGTCAGGGTGTTGGCCAGCACCTTGTTCAGGCGTCGACCCTGCCAGTCCGGCAGGAACAGGAACACCGCGAGCCCGGCGATCAGGCTACCGAGCAAGGTATCGAACAGTCGCGGCAGGAACAGGCCGTAACCGTCGCCGACCTGGTTGAAGCAGAACAGCACCATCAAGGTGATCGCCGCCGTCGCCAGGGTGTAGCGCGTGGTGCGGTTGGTGAAGAACACCACCCCGGCAGCAATCGCGAAGCACGACTGGATCAGCGGGTTCGGGAACAGATCGAACAGTGCCCAGGCCAGGGTCAGGCCGATGGCGGTGCCGATGATCCGCTGACCGAGCTTGCGCCGGGTCGCGCCGTAGTTCGGTTGGCAGACGAACAGCGTGGTGAGGATGATCCAGTAACCTTGCGACGGGTGAATCAAATGCACCATGCCGTAGCCGATGCTCAACGCGAGGGGCAATCGCAGGGCGTGGCGGAACAGCAGCGAGGTCGGCGTCAGCTGCGTGCGCAAGCGCATCCACACATCCTTGAGGCTGCGTGGCGAGCGGTCGAGCAGGCTGCTGTCGGTGGCGTCGGCGAGGGCGTCGGGGTTGCTCGCATCGCTGAGCAAACGGTCGAGGGTGCCGAGGTTGGCGGCCAGTGCGCGCAAGGATCGCAGCAGTCCGCGCCAGGCCGGGTTGCTCTGGATGCGCAGGTGTTCGAGGGAGGCGTGCAGGTCGCTCAGGGCTTCGGCGAAGCCGGCGTCGTAGATGAACGGTTGACGCATCTGGATCGATTCCGCCAGCGCTCGACAAGCCTTGCCCTGCTGGCGCAGCAGGCGCTGACAGCGGAACAGCACGTCGCTGTGGAAGAAGGCGTCGGCCAGCGCGTTATACGGATAGTGCGAGGAACTGGCGCGTTCGTGAATGTCCTGGGCAAGGAAGTAGAGTTTCAGGTATCGGCTGACTTTCGAGCCCGGTCTACCGTTGCCGACCCGGTGCAGAATGATTTCCTTGGCGGCGTTCAGAGCCGCTACGACCCGGCCGTTCTGCTGGGCCAGTTCCAGTCGGCGCGCCTCTACGTCCATCTGCCGGATCGGTTCGAACAGCGACGATTTCAGCTTCAGGTAAAAGCCCAACTCACGGAATAATCGCGCCAGACTTTGCTGCACCGGCTGATTGGAAAACATCGCCTGCCACAACACCGAGAGCAAGCCGTACCAAGCCGCGCCGGCCACCAGCAGCACCGGCTCGTGCCAGAAATCGGTCACCGCGCCGCCGCGCTGATCCACGCCGATCATGGTGTAGACCGACAGAATCAACGTCGCCGAGGCAATCGCGCCGTAACGTTCACCCAGTGCGCCGAGCATGGTCAGGCAGAAGGCGGCCAGGGCGAAGGCGATGATAAAGAGAATGGGATAGGGGAACAGCAGTTCGACCGACAGGGCGGCGACGATAAAACACACCAGTGTCACGGCCAGCGAATTGAGGCGGCCCTGCCAGCTGTCGTCGGTCTCGGCCAGGGCGCTGGCGATGATCCCCAGGAACAGCGGGATCAGCAGCCCCATTTCATCCTGATACCAACACAGCGCCATGCTGCCGGTCAGGGCGATGAACACCCGCACGCTGTAACTGAATTTATCCAGCGCCCAGAGACGGCGCAGAGACTGACGAAAAGGGGTCGATGGCATGAAGTGCGAGGGCCTTCCGAGGCAATGACGCTAAATTGAGCCAGTAATGACGCCGACGCAATGGCGCCGATCACATCTGACAGCAAAATCTGTTCCTTGATTGCTCTGTGTTGTTTGTTCGGACGCTTTCGCGGGCAAGCCTCGCTCCTACTGTTTTGTGTCGTTCGCAATATTGCGTATGACACGAACCTGTAGGAGCGAGGCTTGCCCGCGAAAAACGATAACTCGGTCGATCAGACGTATTGCGCGGCGGCGTAGCCCGAAGCCCATGCCCACTGGAAGTTGAAGCCGCCCAGATGTCCGGTCACGTCTAGCACTTCGCCGATGAAGTACAGGCCGGGGCTTTTCAGTGATTCCATGGTCTTGGACGACACCTCGTTGGTATCGACGCCGCCCAATGTCACTTCAGCGGTGCGATAACCTTCAGTGCCGGCCGGCACGACTTTCCAGCTCGCCAGTTTCTCGGCGATGTCGGCGATTTCCGCGTGGGTGTACTGCTTCATCGGTTTGGAGGCGAACCAGTTGTCCGCCAGCAGGTTGGCCATCTTCTTGGTGAAGATCTCGCCAAGCAGGGTTTTCAGCTCGCTGTTTGGACGTTCGGCTTGCTGCTGTTGCAGCCAGCTCGGCACGTCGTGGTCCGGCATCAGGTTGATCTCTACCGAGTCGCCGGACTCCCAGAACGAGGAAATCTGCAAAATCGCCGGGCCGCTGAGACCGCGGTGGGTGAACAGGATGTTCTCGCGGAAACTCTGGTCGTTGCAGCTCACCAGACAATCGACCGACGTACCGGACAGCTCGGTGCAAAGCTCCTTGAGCTGATCGGTGATGGTGAACGGCACCAGGCCGGCGCGGGTCGGCAACAGTTCGTGGCCAAACTGCTTCGCGACCTGATAACCGAAACCGGTGGCGCCCAGGGTCGGAATCGACAGACCGCCGGTGGCAATCACCAGGGATTCACAGGTGATCTGGCCCAGCGTGGTGTCCAGCAAGTAACCGCTTTCCAGCTTCTCGATCGTCTGGATCGAGGTGTCCAGGTGCAGGCTGACACCGACTTGATCGCACTCGTTGAGGAGCATCTCGAGGATGTCGCTGGATTTGTTATCGCAGAACAGCTGGCCGAGTTTTTTCTCGTGGTACGGCACGCCGTGTTTGGCGACCATCCCGATGAAATCCCACTGGGTGTAGCGCGCCAGTGCGGATTTGCAGAAGTGTTCGTTCTGCGAGAGGAAATTGCCCGGTTCGGTGTACATGTTGGTGAAATTACAGCGACCACCGCCCGACATCAGGATTTTCTTGCCGGCCTTGTTCGCGTGGTCGAGCAACATCACCTTGCGCCCGCGCCCGGCGGCGGTCAGCGCACACATCAACCCTGCGGCGCCAGCGCCAATGATCACGACTTCGGTAGAGCGCAAAACGGTGTCCTCACACAAGAGCTGATCTGGAATGCAATCAAATGTGGGAGCTGGCCTGCCGGCGATGGTATCGACTCGGTTTACCAGTCAGACCGAGTCGATGCCATCGCTGGCAGGCCAGCTCCCACAGGGGCCGAGGCGTTCTTACAGGATGCGAACGCGCAACGAACGGCCTTTGATCTTGCCGTCATTCAGGCGCTGCAAGGCTTGCTTGGCGATCCCGCGTTCAACAGCCACGTAGGCCTGGAAGTCGAAAATCGCAATCTTGCCAACCTGCGCACCCGGAATCCCGGCATCGCCGGTCAGTGCGCCGAGGATGTCACCCGGGCGAACCTTGTCTTTACGGCCCGCGCCGATGACCAGCGTACTCATCACCGGCAGCAACGGTCCGCCACCCTGGGATTTGAGGTTGTCCAGCTGATCCCAGCTCAACGGCGACTTCTGCAGTTGCTCGATGGCCTGGGCGCGGTGCGCTTCGGACGGGGCGACCAGGCTGATCGCAATACCTTTCTCACCCGCACGGCCGGTACGGCCAACGCGGTGAATGTGGATTTCCGAATCACGGGCCAGTTCGACGTTGATCACCATGTCCAGCGCATCGATGTCCAGACCGCGCGCGGCGACGTCGGTGGCGACCAGCACTGACGTGCTGCGGTTGGCGAACATTGCTAGCACCTGGTCACGGTCACGCTGTTCCAGATCGCCGTGCAGGCCGACGGCGGAGATGCCTTTGGCCGTCAGGTGGTCAACGGTTTCCTGAACCTGCTGCTTGGTGAAGCAGAAGGCGACGCAGGACGCCGGACGGTGATGCGCGAGGACTTTGACCACGGCATCCATGCGCTCTTCCGGGGAAATCTCGTAGAAGCGCTGCTCGATCTGCGTGTCGTCGTGGAACGCCTCGGCCTTCACTTGCTGCGGGTTGCGCATGAACTTCGAAGCGAGCTGCTTGATGCCCACCGGATACGTGGCGGAGAACAGCAGGGTCTGGCGACGCTCGGGGCACTGGGCAATGATTTCTTCGATGGAGTCGTAGAAACCCATGTCGAGCATGCGGTCGGCTTCGTCGAGGATCAGCGTGTTCAGGCCATGAAGGATCAGCGAACCCTTGCGCAAGTGCTGCTGGATACGACCCGGGGTGCCGACGATGATGTGCGCGCCATGCTCCAGCGAACCGATCTGCGGGCCGAACGCGACGCCGCCGCACAGGGTCAGGATCTTGATGTTGTCTTCGGCGCGGGCCAGACGACGGAGTTCCTTGGCGACCTGGTCCGCCAGCTCGCGCGTCGGGCAAATGACCAGCGCCTGGCAACCGAAGAAGCGCGGATTGATCGGGTTCAGCAGGCCGATACCGAAGGCGGCGGTCTTGCCGCTGCCGGTCTTGGCCTGGGCGATCAGGTCCATCCCTTTCAGGATCACCGGCAAGCTTTGCGCCTGGATCGGCGTCATCTGGGCATAACCGAGGGAGTCGAGGTTAGCCAGCATGGCGGCGGACAGCGGCAAAGTATTAAAAGCGGTGGCGATGGTGGTCACGGGACTGGCCTGCAAAACAAAATGTCGCGCAGTGTATCAGTCCCGCGCCCTCCACCTGCAAATTCTGGACGAACGCAATCCTGTGGCGAGGGGGATTTATCCCCGCTGGGGTGCGCAGCGCCCCAAATTGGCAAACGCGGTTTGACAGACAGACCGCATCAGCCGGATTTACGACTGCTTCGCAGCCGAACGGCGATAAATCCCCTCGCCACAGATAAATCCTTCACCACCTGTGCCCGGCTCAATGTTCGATGTGTTGTTCGGGACTTCTGACACGCCGTCCGTCTTCCTTTGAAAGCTGCGAGAAGATCGTCGCGGCCAGCATCGCCATGATTCCAACGGTCACAAACGTAAGTTGGAACGCGCCCAGCACCGTGTTCACGCCGTCATTACCGACTTCCGCCGTGAACCCGCCGAGCAGCGCACCGGCGCACGCAACGCCCAGGCTCAAGGACAATTGCGCGACCACCGACAGCAGGCTGTTGCCGCTGCTGGCGCTGGCGTCGTCGAGGTCGATCAGGGTCACGGTGTTCATCGCGGTGAACTGCAAGGAGTTGATCGCGCCGAGGATCGCCAGCATGCCCAGCAACAACCAGTACGGCGTCTGCTCGCTGACCAGCCCCATGCTCGCTAACATCAACCCCAGCGCCAACGTGTTGCCGGTCAGCACGATGCGATAGCCCAGGCGTTCGATCAGCGGCCGCGCCACCGACTTGGCAACCATCGCCGCAGCGGCCAGCGGCAACATGCTCATCCCGGCCTGGGACGGCGAGTAACCCAGCGCCACTTGCAGCAGCAACGGTACGAGGAACGGCAACGCGCCGCTGCCCAGACGGGCGAACAGGTTGCCGAGGATACCCACGGCAAACGTCCGGGTCTTGAACAGCGACGGCGCGAACAGCGGATTCTCGATGTGCCCGGCCCGCAACCAGTACGCCGCCAGACAGGCCATGCCGCCGAACAGCAGCAACATCACGCGCAGATGCGGCAGGTGCAGTTCGCCGAGACCTTCCATGGCGATGGTGATCAGCACCATCGCCGCGCCAAACAGCAAGAAACCGAGGCTGTCGAAACGCGTACGTTCAGTGCCGCGCAGGTCGGGGATGAATCTCCAGACCGCGTAGCAACCGACGGCGCCGACCGGCAGGTTGATCAGGAAGATCCAGTGCCAGGTCAGGTATTCCACCATCCAGCCACCCATGGTCGGGCCGATCAACGGGCCGAGCAGGCCGGGAATGGTGATGAAACCCATGATCCGCACCAGTTCCGAACGCGGGTAGGCGCGCAGCACCACCAGCCGCCCGACCGGCAGCATCAGCGCACCGCCCAGGCCCTGAATCACCCGGGCGCCGATCAGCATGCTCAGGCTGCTCGACAGGGCGCAGAGCAACGAACCGATGCTGAACAACAGGATCGCGCCGAAGAAGATTTTCTTGGTGCCGAAACGATCGGCGATCCAGCCGGAGGCGGGGATCAGCAGGGCGACGGTGAGCATGTAGGCGATGATTACGCCCTGCATGCGCAGCGGGTCTTCCGCCAGGTCGCGCGCCATGGCCGGCAGGGCGGTGTTGAGGATGGTCCCGTCGAGGGACTGCATGAAGAAGGCAATGGCGACGACCCACGGCACCCAGCGGGCGGTGACGGCATCGAGAGGCGGGCGGTTGGGCATGGGACCTCTTGTGGGTTGTTGATGCAGATTCGTGGCAGTTGCTGAACCTGTGGCGAGGGAGCTTGCTCCCGCTCGGCTGCGAAGCAGTCGTCGATCCTGAGAATGCGGTTTAACGGTTAACCGCATGTGTTGGGTTTGGGGCCGCTTCGCAGCCCAGCGGGAGCAAGCTCCCTCGCCACAGGGTTTTGTGTTTACAAGGTCAGCGTCAGTTTGCTGATCAGCGCACCCGGCAACAACGCCGAAGCCGTCGCTCGCTGACTGTAAGTGCTTGCCGACAGCAACAACTCGCGCTCTTCGGTCAACGCCTCCAGCTGTGAACCCAGCAAACTGTAAGCACTGTCATCGAAACGCATGGTGCTGACCGGCGCCTGGATCTCGCCATTCTCGACCCAGAACGTCGCAAACCTTGTCATGCCGGTCATGCGTGCCCCCGGTTGGTCCGAGTAGTTCAAGTACCACAGATTGCTGATGTACAGCCCCGTGCCCAGTTGCTTGAGAATCTGCGCATCAGGCAACGTCCCGGCCGCCATGTTCAAGGCGCTCGGCATTTCACCGCCGCTGGCGCCGTTGGCGGTCAGGCCGTACTCGGCCGCACTGCGCGAGCTGACCATTTGCGCGCCGGCCTTGCCGTCGACAATCAGCTTGAGATCGCTGCGCGGATAGCCCTCGCCGGAAAACGCCGGGCTTAATGAACCGCTGACTTTTTCATCGACGGACACAAACGGGCTGAACGAGCTGTTGCCTGCGTAAAGCTTCTGCAGCGGACTGTTTTTGCTGGCAATCGACTGCGCTGAAAATCCACCCCAGCCCAGCATGTCCATGATTTCGCCCATGGCTGCCGGTGCCAGATAGGCGCGGTACTGACCGGGCGGCAGAGTGCGTTGCGGCCTGCCGAGAAACGCCAACTGCTCGCGTGCCTGGGCAAAGCGTTTGGCAAACCCTTCGCTGTTCCAGTCGTGCCCGGCGTAGCTGGCTTTCACTGCCTGACCGTTGTCATGAAACAGGCTGAAGTCAAAATTGAAGCTGTTGGCCTGATGCCAGCCGAACGCGCCCGAGGAACTGGCGAAACCGCGACTGATCGGACCGGCCGCATAGAAACCCACCAGGTCCAGCCCTTCGGCAGCCTGGGCGATTTCAGCAACCACCTGCTCGGTATCCGGCAGCGGATGCGCCTGCACATTCTTGCTCTGCCAGCCGTTGTGGTTGAGCAGCAGATACGGATCTTTCGGCAACAACGGCAAGGTCTCGCGCAACTGTTGCAGCCCTTCGGCCAGCCGTTGGAGGTCGACTTCGGTATCGCCCGACAGTGTGATGTCGAGGTCCGCATGCCGGCCTTCGTTAATCAGTTTGAAGCCGACACTGGCTTGCTGAACCTGACCGGCCTGACGCACCTTCGCATGGTTGAAACGCACGAAGGCCGACGACTCGGCGGCGTAGCTGAGGGTGAACTGCTCCGGTTCGCGAATCGCGTCGCGCAGCCAGTTGACCAGGGCCTTGAACCCATCGGCCTGATTGTTTGACGTACTCATCAGGCGTCTCCCCCAAACACATCCACATTGCTGAACACACAGGCCGGCGACGCATGGCCGACGCGGATCACCTGATTCGGCTCGCCCTTGCCGCAGTTCGGAGTGCCAAGGACCTTGAAGGTGCTGGCATCGCCGACGGCGCTGAGGTTTTTCCAGAACTGCGCGGAAATCGCCCGGTAGTTCGGGTTTTTCACCACGCCTTTGAGCTCGCCGTTTTCGATCAACTGGGCCCATTCGCAACCGAACTGGAATTTGTTGCGCGCATCGTCGATCGACCACGAGCGGTTGGTGCTCATCAAAATGCCGTGCTCGATGTTGCCGATCAGCTGCTCAAGCGGCTGATCGCCAGGCTCGATGTTCAGGTTGGCCATGCGGTCGATCGGCGGGCGATTCCAGCCGCAGGCGCGGCTGTTGGCGACGCCGTCCATGCCGGCACGGAATTGCGACAGCGCACCGCCCAATGGGCGCAGCAGCAAGCCTTCCTTGATCAGAAATTGCTTGCTGGCGGCAGTGCCGTCGTCGTCATGGCCGTAGCTGGCGAGCTGCTCTGGGATGTCCGGGTCGAAGGTCACGTTGAGCAGTTTCGAACCGTATTGCAGATGACCGAAGTCCTCTGCTTTGACGAAACTGGTGCCGGCGTAATTGCGCTCATCGCCAAGGATGCGGTCCAGTTCCAGCGGGTGGCCGATGGATTCGTGGATCTGCAGCATCATCTGGTCGGGCATCAACAGCAGGTCGCGTGGGCCTTGCGGGGTGTTCGGTGCAAGCAGCAATTGCAGCGCCTGATCGGCGATTTTCGGGCCTGCACCCACCAGGCCGCAGCGACTGATTACATCGAAGCCGCCCTGTTGGCCGAAGTTTTCGCGGCCGAGGGTGCGGGTCTGGCTGTCGCTGCCATCGTAGGCGGTGACTTCCAGGCTCGGGTAGATGAAACGCTGGGCCTGGCGCAGTTCAGCGCCGGCGCTGCTGAGGTAGATCTGTTCGACGTGGGTGATGCCTATGCTCACCTGCCAGTTCACCAGTCGCTCGTCCTTGGGCACGGACGCGGATTCGGCGCCGAGCAGTTGATAGCAGTCGCTCAGGGATGGGAAGGGCTGGTCGAAGTTGGGTGAAAAGTAATCGGCGCGGTCGCTCGAGACAGCTTGATCACGCAGGTCGAGCAGGGCGTTGGGCTTGAGGTGACGGGCTTGTTGCTCGGCTTTTTCCAGCGCGGCCTGCAGGCCGGATTGCGACAGGTCGTTGGTCGCGGCGTAGGCTTCGACGCCGTTGACGCGCACGGTCAACATCGCGCCTTCATCACGGCTCAGGCTCGGAGGTTCGGCGACGTTCTTGCGCACCGACAGGTACTGTCCGGACTCGCGCACGTAACGCAGCGAAAAGAATTCAGCGCCCGTGCGCAAGGCAGCGAAGCGCTGCTTGAGCTGGGGGTGGAAATCGAACATTCGTGAACCTCCTTGGTATGGAGTGGCGATGTAGCGGTGTTGCGAGGGGGGGTGAAACGTTTGCGTGGCGCTAGATTAGGCCTGTGCGGGGGGAGGATCAAGGGCGGAGCGGTGTGTCAGGAAGTTGTGTGGTTGTTGTAATGGCCTCTTCGCGGGCAAGCCTCGTTCCTACAGGGTTGTTGGGTGTCGATCACGAACTTTCGGTACAACGCCATTCCTGTAGGAGCGAGGCTTGCCCGCGAAGGGCGCGCCTCGGTATTACGCCTTACTGAGCAGTCAGGCTCACATCCCGCAACGGCTTGCCACGCACCGGTGCATCACCGGCCACGTAGTAATCGGCCGTGCTGCGCGGCAATGGCTTGCGACCACGGATCTTGTCGGCGATTTTCTCGGCGATCATGATCGTTGGCGCGTTCAGGTTGCCGGTGGTGATGATCGGCATGATCGAGGCATCGACCACGCGCAGGGCTTGCATGCCGTGCACACGACCTTCGGCATCGACCACGGCCATGTCGTCGGTGCCCATCTTGCACGAGCAGGACGGGTGGAACGCGGTTTCGGCGTGCTCGCGGATGAACTTGTCGAGCTGCTCATCGGTTTGCACTTCAATGCCCGGGCTGATTTCGCGACCACGGAAGGCATCCAGCGCAGGCTGTTGCATGATTTCACGGGTCAGGCGGATGCCGTCGCGGAATTCCTGCCAGTCCTGCTCGGTGGCCATGTAGTTGAACAGGATGCTCGGGTACTCGCGAGGATCCTTGGACTTGGCCTGGATGCGACCACGGCTCGGCGAACGCATGGAACCCATGTGCGCCTGGAAGCCGTGCTCTTTCACACCGTTGCTGCCGTTGTAGTTAATCGCGACCGGCAGGAAGTGGTACTGGATGTTCGGCCAATCGAATTCCGGACGGGTACGGATGAAACCGCCGGCTTCGAACTGGTTGCTGGCGCCGATGCCGGTGCCGTTGAACAGCCACTCGGCACCGATGGCTGGCTGGTTGCGCAGCAGCAGCGACGGGTACAGCGAGACCGGTTGGGTGCAGGCGTATTGCAGGTACAGCTCGAGGTGATCCTGCAGGTTTTCGCCGACGCCTGGCAGGTCGTGTACCACCGGGATGTCGAGCTTGTTCAGCAGCTCGGCCGGGCCGACGCCGGAGCGTTGCAGAATCTGCGGCGAAGCGATGGCGCCGGAGCACAGCAACACTTCTTTGCGGGCGCGGACTTCAACGCGCTCTTCAGCGGCGCCGATCAGGTAACGCACGCCGACTGCACGCTTGCCTTCGAACAGGATCTTGTCGGTCAGGGCGTGGGTGACGATGGTCAGGGTCGAGCGCTTCTTGGCGATGTCCAGGTAACCGCGGGCGGTGCTGGCGCGACGGCCGTTCGGCGTCACGGTACGGTCCATCGGGCCGAAGCCTTCTTGCTGGTAACCGTTCAGGTCTTCGGTGCGCGGGTAACCGGCTTGCACACCTGCTTCAACCATCGCGTGGAACAGCGGGTTGTTGCCGGCTTTCGGCGTGGTCACGCTGACCGGGCCGTCGCCACCGTGGTAGTCGTTCGGGCCGATGTCACGGGTTTCTGCCTTGCGGAAATACGGCAGGCAGTCGAGGTAGGTCCAGTCTTCCAGACCTGGCAGTTTCGACCAGTTGTCGTAGTCCATCGCGTTGCCGCGGATGTAGCACATGCCGTTGATCAGCGAGGAGCCGCCGAGGCCCTTGCCGCGACCGCATTCCATCCGGCGACCGTCCATATGTGGTTCTGGATCGGTTTCGTAGGCCCAGTTGTAGCGACGACCTTGCAGCGGGAACGCCAGGGCAGCCGGCATTTGCGTGCGGAAATCCATGCGGTAATCCGGACCGCCCGCTTCGAGCAGCAGGACGGTGACGCCTTCGTCTTCAGTCAGACGGGTCGCCAGGGTGTTACCGGCCGAGCCGGCACCGATGATGATGTAATCGAATTCTTGGGACATTGAAATGCACCCTCTTTGAAGTTGGTCAGGTTGCGGTGGCCGAGGCGCCACTTACCTTGTGGCGAGGGAGCTTGCTCCCGCTCGGCTGCGCAGCAGTCGCAAAATCAGCGACCGAGTTCTGTCTGAATGAAACGCGGTGCCTGGAGTTGGGGCCGCTTCGCAGCCCAGCGGGAGCAAGCTCCCTCGCCACATAGGGCCGCCACTCCAGAACCGCGTCAGATCAGAACACCGAGGCGTAATCGCCCAGTTCGACCTGTACCGATTTGATGCGTGTGAAGTTGTTCAGCGAGCTGATGCCGTTCTCACGGCCAACACCCGACTGCTTGTAGCCGCCGACCGGCATCTTCGCGTCGGACTCGCCCCAGGCGTTGATCCAGCAGATACCGGCTTCCAGTTGATGAATCACGCGGTGAGCGCGGTTCAGGTCCTTGGTGACGACGCCAGCGGCCAGGCCGAAGTCGGTGTCGTTGGCACGACGGATCACTTCTTCTTCGGTTTCGTAGGTCAGGATCGCCATGACCGGGCCGAAGATTTCTTCGCGCACGATGGTCATCTCGTCAGTGCAGTCGGTGAACACGGTCGGGGCCACGAATGCGCCTTTGGCGAATTCGCCTTCGGTCAGACGGCTACCGCCGCACAGCACGCGAGCGCCTTCTTCCTTACCTTTGGCGATGTAACCCAGCACGCTTTCCATGTGAGCGAAGCTGACCAGAGGACCGAAGTTGGTGTTTTCGTCTTCCGGGTTGCCGATGCGGATACGGGCAACGCGCTCAGCGATCTTGGCTTCGAAAGCGGCTTTCAGGTGAGTCGGTACGAACACGCGGGTACCGTTGGTGCAGACCTGACCGGAGCTGTAGAAGTTGGCCATCATCGCGGTGTCGGCGGCGCGATCGAGGTCGGCGTCGTCGAAAATGATCAGCGGGGATTTGCCGCCCAGTTCCATGGTCACGTCTTTCAGCGACGAAGCAGAAGCACTGGCCATAACCTTCTTGCCGGTGTCGGTGCCGCCGGTGAAGGAGATTTTTTCGATGCGCGGATGCTCGGTCAGCCAAGTGCCGACTTCACGGCCGCTGCCGGTCAGGACGTTGAACACACCGGCTGGCAGGCCTGCTTCGGTGTAGATCTCGGCCAGTTTCAGGGTGGTCAGGGAAGTAACTTCGCTTGGCTTGAAGATCATCGCGTTACCGGCCGCCAGGGCTGGAGCGGATTTCCACAGGGCGATCTGGATCGGGTAGTTCCACGCGCCGATACCGGCCACGACGCCCAGCGGCTCGCGACGGGTGTAGACGAACGAAGTGGTGCGCAGCGGAATCTGCTCGCCTTCGATGGCCGGAACCAGGCCAGCGTAGTACTCCAGCACGTCAGCGCCGGTGACGATGTCGACATACTTGGTTTCGGAGAACGACTTGCCGGTGTCCAGGGTTTCCAGGGCGGCCAGTTCATCGTTGCGCTCGCGCAGGATGTCCACGGCGCGACGCAGGATGCGCGAACGCTCCATGGCGGTCATCGCGGCCCAGATTTTCTGGCCCTTTTCGGCGCTGACGACAGCGCGCTCAACGTCTTCCTTGGTCGCGCGTTGTACTTTTGCGAGGACTTCACCGTTAGCCGGGTTGATGGCTTCGAAAGTGGCGTCGCTGCTGGCGTCACTGTAGCCGCCATCGATGTAGAGTTTTTGCAGTTCGAAACGGGCCATAAAGTCCTCGCAAGTGCATAAGTGGTTGGCGTTAACCACCGGGCGTGCCGTGAAGCAGTTGGCATCACATCGGTAGCGTTCAGGGGTTGAGCGTTTTATGTGTGCTCTAACTCACCCGCTTGGCCAGTTGGAAATCCATGTATTCGTAAGCGATCCGGTGCGCCTGCTCGGTGTCGAAAGCATCTCCCGACAGCGCGCCGCGCAACCACAAACCGTCAATCAACGCTGCCAGGCCACGGGCTGCACTGCGCGCATCATCGAGCGGCAATACGCGGCGGAACTGGCAGCACAGGTTGGAATACAGACGGTGATCGTTGATCCGCTGCAACCTGTGCAAAGACGGGTGGTGCATGCTGGTGGCCCAGAAGGCCAGCCAGGTTTTCATTGCCGGGCCATTGACCTGGCTGGCGTCGAAGTTGCCTTCGATGATCACCTGCAGATGCGCCCGCGGGCTGTCATCTGTCAGCGCCTGACGGCGCGCGGTGACGTTCTCGCTGAGGACACTCATCAGGTACTGCGCCGTGGCAGCGATCAGGCCGTTCTTGTCCTGAAAGTAGTGACTGATGATGCCATTCGAGACACCGGCCAAACGGGCGATCAGCGCAATGCTGGCGTCCCCCATCCCGACCTGATCGACGGCCAGCAATGTGGCTTCGATCAATTGCTGGCGGCGGATGGGTTGCATACCGACCTTGGGCATCTTGCACATCTCCTTAGGCCTTCCGGCAGACGCAAAACGTCTATCGGATTGAGGGCCAGTCTATTTTGTTTTGATTGAACGTTCAATCAACAAAGAATAAGATCTGCGACAAATCGTCGCTGCTTACAGATTTTTCCTACGTGTAAATGGCGATAAACCGACATCCAAAACGGCTCGAAACCTATACGCAACGGCGTCCACAGGCTTCGGGCTTTTTTCGGGGTGTCTTTATATCACCCGCCGGTCGGCTGCCAACTAACCGATTGGTCGGGTATCGCGTTGCCTTGTGTTCTTCTCTCGCACTGCCGGAGCATCTGTGCCATGAGTTCTGCCTCTCTTATAAAGACCCCGCCCGAGAAGGTGACGGTCAACGGTTGGGTGTTCTACACCTCTACCGCGCTGATCCTGCTGTTGACCGCCATTCTGATCATCGCCCCGCAAGAGGCTGGCAGAATGCTCGGAGTGGCTCAGGCCTGGTTGTCCCGCAGCTTCGGCTGGTACTACATGGTGGTGATCGCCGCTTACCTGGTTTTCGTGGTTGGCCTGGCGTTTTCGTCCTACGGCAAGCTCAAACTGGGCAGCAAGGACGACACCCCGGACTTCAGTTATGGCGCCTGGGCGGGGATGCTGTTCTCCTCGGGTATCGGCATCTCGCTGTTGTACTTCGGTGCTTCCGAGCCGCTGGACCACTACTTCAACCCGCCGGAAGGCGTTTCGGCCAGCAACATGGCCGCGCGTCAGGCGGTGCAACTGACCTTCCTGCATTGGGGCCTGCATGGCTGGGCGATCTACGCACTGGTCGGCCTGGCCGTTGCTTACTTTGCCTACCGCCATAACCAGCCGCTGGCGTTGCGTTCGGCGCTGTATCCGCTGGTGGGCGAGCGTTGGGTCAAAGGCGCGGCCGGTCACGCGGTGGACGGCTTCGGCATGTTCGTGACCCTGCTGGGGCTGGTGACGAACCTGGGGATTGGTTCGCTGCAAGTGTCGTCGGGCCTTGAAAACCTGTTCGGCATGGAACACAGCAACACCAACCTGCTGATTGTGATCATCGTGATGAGCACCGTGGCGACCATTGCGGCCGTGTCCGGCGTGGAAAACGGCATTCGTCGTCTGTCCAACCTGAACATCGTGCTGTTCAGCGGCCTGCTGATTTTCGTGCTGCTGTTCGGCCCGACCCTGCACCTGCTCAACGGCTTCGTGCAGAACATCGGCGACTACCTGAACGGCGTGGTGCTGAAGACCTTCGACCTCTATGTGTACGAAGGCGACAGTGAGAAGTCCGACCGCTGGTTGGGCCTGTGGACCCTGTTCTACTGGGCCTGGTGGATTTCCTGGGCGCCATTCGTAGGCATGTTCATCGCGCGTATTTCCCGTGGTCGTACGGTGCGTGAACTGGTGGCCGGCGTGCTGCTGATCCCGCTGGGTTTCACCCTGGCGTGGCTGTCGATCTTCGGTAACTCGGCCCTGGACCTGGTGATGAACCATGGGGCGGTGGAACTCGGGAAGACGGCGCTGGAACAGCCTTCCATGGCGATCTACCAGTTGCTGGAGCATTACCCGGCGTCGAAAGTGGTGATCGGCGTGTCGATCTTCGTTGGTTTCGTGCTGTTCCTGACCCCGGCGGATTCCGGCGCGGTGATGATGGCCAACCTTTCGTGCAAGGGCGGCAATGTCGACGAAGATGCGCCGCACTGGCTGCGGATCTTCTGGTCGGCGGTGATCACCCTGGTGACTATCGGCCTGCTGTTCGCCGGTAACTTCGAAGCCATGCAAACCATGGTGGTGCTGGCCGGTCTGCCGTTCTCGGTGGTGCTGGTGTTCTTCATGTTCGGCTTGCACAAGGCCATGCGCCAGGACGTGCAGATCGAACAGGAGCAAGCGGAACTGGCTGCACGCGGTCGTCGTGGTTTCAGCGAGCGTTTGACTCAACTGGACCTGCAACCGAATCAATCGATCGTTCAGCGTTTCATGGACAAGCAAGTCAGCCCCGCGCTGGAAGAGGCCGTGGTGCAATTGCGTGGTAAAGGTCTGGACGTGCAAACGTTGCTGGGCAAGGCCAAGCGCTGCATGGGCCTGCGGATCGAGATGGAAGAGGGCAACCCTTTTGTCTACGAAGTGAGCCTGGATGGCTATCTGGCTGCGGCGAGCGACATGGTGTCGGCTGAAAGTGCTGATGAACCGCGTGCGCGCTACTACCGCGCCGAGGTGTACCTGCACAACGGCAGCCAGGATTATGACCTGATGGGCTTCACTCAGGATCAGATCACCCGCGACGTGCTCGATCAGTTTGAAAGCCATCGGCAGCTCCTTGGCCGTGTCTATAGCTGAGATATGAGGTGATGCGGTGCTAGTTGCTGCACCGCAGATCCCTTGTGGCGAGGGAGCTTGCTCCCGTTCGACTGCGCAGCAGTCGCAAATCCGGATAACGCGGTCTGTCTGAAATACCGCAGTGTCTGGTTTTAGGGTTGCTTCGCAACCCAGCGGGAGCAAGCTCCCTCGCCACAGTTGTCAGTATTCCAAGCCAAATATCTGCACCAACAAAAACGCCGCGATCCTCTCGCGGCGTTTTTGTGTCTGCGGTCTTAGCCCAGGTTCTTGCCGAGCAGCGCGTGATACAGCTCGCTGTCACCGAGAATCCCGACCACATGGTTGTTGTCGTGCAGCACCAGTTTGTTGCCGGTTTGATAACGAATCTGCAGCGCATCGCGCATGCCGATGTTCGAATCCACCAGGGTAGGCCGACGACCGAGGCCTTCTACGGCCTGACCCGGCACCCAGTTCTGCAGATCCAGGGCCGAACCATTCTGGCGTGCGCCTTTGATGGTGTTGCCTTCGGCTAGGTCCAGCCACGAATCGCCGCCCGGATCGAGGCAGACCGAACCGTTGATGCGTTTGCAGTTGTCGAGGGTGCGCATCAGGCTGCGACCGCACAACACGTTCAGCGGGTTGGTGTGCGCGACGAAGGTCCGCACGTAGTCGTCCGCCGGGTTCAACACGATTTCTTCTGGCTTGCTGTACTGGACGATCCGGCCGTCTTTCATGATCGCGATACGGCTGCCCAGTTTCAGTGCTTCATCGAGGTCGTGGCTCACGAACACGATGGTTTTGTTCAGCTTGCTTTGCAGCTCCAGCAGTTCGTCTTGCAGGCCTTGGCGGATCAGCGGGTCGAGGGCCGAGAACGGTTCGTCCATCAGCAGAATGTCGGCGTCCATCGCCAGCGCGCGGGCCAGGCCGACACGCTGCTGCATGCCGCCGGAGAGCTCGTCGGGCTTTTTGTTGCGCCACTGGGTCAGGCCCACCAGCTCAAGCTTTTCGTCCACCAGTTTGCGCCGTTCTTTCTCGGGGCGGCCCTGCATTTCAAGACCGAAGCTGATGTTCTCGCGCACCGTCAGCCAAGGCATCAGGGCGAACTTCTGGAACACCATCGCGATACGCTTGGTGCGCATCATTTTCAGTTCTGCCGGGGTACAGGACGCGATGTCGATCTGCTTGCCTTCGTGCTCGACAAACAACTTGCCACGGCTGACGGTGTTGAGCCCGTTGATGCAGCGCAGCAGGCTGGATTTACCGGAGCCGGACAAGCCCATCAATACGCAGATTTCACCTTTTTCGACGTCCAGGCTGGCTTTTTCAACGCCCACAATCTGGCCGGTCTTTTTCAGGATCTGGTCGCGGGTCATGCCCTGGTCGAGGAGCTTGAGCGCCTCGCGCGGATCTTTGGAGAAGATTACGTCGACGTCTTCGAAGCGAATAATGCTCATGCGTCACCCCCTACTTTAGCGTCGGGTTGTTTGCAGATACGGTCGAGCATGATCGCCAGCAATACGATCGCCAGGCCGGCTTCGAAGCCCAGGGCGATATCAGCAGTGTTCAGTGCGTTGACCACGGGTTTGCCCAGGCCGTCGGCGCCCACCAGTGCCGCGATCACTACCATCGACAACGACAGCATGATGCACTGGGTGATACCGGCCGCGATGCTTGGCATGGCGTAGGGCAGTTCGATGCGTGCGAGCAGTTGACGGCGCGAACAGCCGAAGGCTTTGCCGGCGTCCATCAATTCTGCGGGAACATCACGGATACCCAGGTAAGTCAGGCGGATAGGCGCGGCAATCGCAAACACCACCGTGGAGATCAGACCCGGGACCACACCCAGACCAAAGAGGGTCAAGGTAGGAATGAGGTAAACGAAGGTCGGTACGGTCTGCATCAGATCGAGCACCGGACGCATCAGGGTGTAGAACATCGGTTTGTGCGCGGCGACGATGCCCAGCGGTACGCCGATGACCACGCAGACCAGGGTGGCGAACAACACCTGGGCGAGGGTTTCCATGGTTTCCTGCCAGTACCCCAGATTGAGGATCAGCAGAAAGGAGGCAATGACGAAAACGGTCAGCCCCCACTTTCGTTGAATGAAGTGTGCCAGTAGCGCGATGAGGCCGATCAATGCCAGCGGGTTGAACCAGGTCAGCGCAAAAGTCACGCCGTGGATCATCGTTTCCAGTGTCACGGCGATCGCGTCGAAAGTGTTGGCGCCGTGTTGCGTCAACCATTCAACGAAGCCCGCGATGTACTGGCCTAGAGGTATTTTCTGATCAATCAGCATGGTAGTGAACGTCCGCATGCAAGGAAATAAACAGCCCGGGCGAGCGAACCCGCCCGGCGTAAGCGATTACTGCGCGAGCTTGGCTTTCACGGCCTCCAGGCCTGGTTTACCGTCAATGGTAGTCACGCCAGCGAGCCAGGTATCGAGGACCTGTGGATTCTTTTTAAGCCAGGCCTTGGCGGCCGCGTCAGGCTTCATCTTGTCGTCCAGGATGTTGCCCATCAGTGAGCTTTCCATGTCGACGGTGAATTCCAGGTTTTTCAGCAGCTGGCCAACGTTGCTGCATTCCTGGACGTACCCCTTGCGGGTATTGGTTGCCACGGTGGCAGCACCGAAGTCCGGGCCGAAGAAGTCGTCACCACCCGTCAGGTACTGAATCTTGAAACGCTTGTTCATTGGATGCGGCGCCCAGCCGAGGAATACGACGGCGGTGTCGCGTTTCTGGGCGCGGTCGACTTGCGACAGCATGCCGGCTTCGCTGGATTCGACCATCTTGAAACCGGCGTCCTTCAAGCCGAAGGCGTTCTTGTCGATCATACTCTGGATCAGACGGTTGCCGTCGTTACCCGGTTCGATGCCGTAGATCTTGCCGTCGAGTTCTTTCTTGAATTTGGCGATGTCGGCGAAGTCATGCAGCCCTTTGTCGTACAGCGCCTGCGGCACGGCGAGGGTGTACTTGGCGCCGGTGAGGTTGGTGCGCACGACATCCACGGTACCGGCATCGCGGTAAGCCTTGATGTCGTTTTCCATGGTCGGCATCCAGTTACCAAGGAAAATGTCCATGTTCTTGCCGTCGGCCAGGGACTTGTAGGTCACCGGCACGGAAATCATGGTGGTTTTGGTCTTGTAGCCCAAGGCATCGAGAACGACGCTGGTGGTGGCGGTTGTCGCGGTAATGTCGGTCCAGCCGACATCGGAGAAGTTTACGGTACTGCACTGAGCGGGTTCTGCGGCTTGAGCCAGTAACGGCAGACTCAGCATGGCGGCCAACAACAACGACGGGGAACCTTTCATGGATGGACTCCTTGGTGTTTTTTTTGGCAGTGTTCCGACTGGACCACCGCACTTATAGGTTGCGGTTGGATGGCGTTTTGGAGACAGCTCTACCACGGCGCCTTGCAATCGAGTCGATACGATCATGTACCAGTGAAAATCTGACGCCTACAGGGTGCGTCGTAACCAGTACAGGGATGGTCGCATCCAGTGTCGGTGACGTCGTTTACAGATTTTTTCAGCCCCTTTTCCCCCTCTGCATCGCAAAAAAATGGCGAAAACATGGCGTAAAACGCACACGGCGTTGGTGGGCATGAGTGCGTCGGTGTGAGACGTCGAACGACACCGTAAAAGCCTGATGATGCGGCCATCTCGGCGGATTGCAGCTTGAGCGTAGCAGCTCCGTCACCGGGCGCTTCTGCGCCTGGAGTTGGCACATCCAGGAGTTCGGCAGTAATGGCTATCAGCGTTTTCGACCTGTTCAAAATCGGCATCGGCCCTTCCAGTTCGCACACCGTGGGGCCGATGCGCGCCGCGGCGCTGTTCGTGCAAGGTTTGCGTGAGCAGGGTCTTTTGGAACAAGTGCGGCGCGTCGAAGTTCAGCTTTATGGTTCGCTGTCCGCCACCGGCATCGGTCACGGCAGCGACAACGCGGTGATCATGGGCTTGATGGGCGAGTGGCCGGACGCGATCGATCCGTCGCAAATCGGCATCCGCATTGAAACCCTGCGCGAAACCCACACGCTGTTGCTCGACGGCCGTTTGTCAGTGCCGTTCATCTGGGCCCGGGACATGCGCCTGATCGACGAAAACCTGCCGTTCCACCCCAACGCCATGACCCTGATCGCCGAAGGCGATGACGGCGAGCTGCATCGCGACACCTACTATTCCATCGGCGGCGGATTCGTCGTCGATGAAGCACAAGCGTCCAGCGGTGTTGTGGATCTGGATCGCACCGAGTTGCCTTACGATTTCTCCAGCGCCGTCGAGCTGCTCAGCCTCTGCAAGCAGCACAACTTGCGTGTTGCCGAATTGATGATGGCCAACGAGAAGGTCTGGCGCAGCGAAGAAGAAATCCGCGCCGGGCTGATGAAGCTCTGGCGGGCGATGCAGGATTGCGTCGAGCAGGGCCTCAAGCACGAAGGCATCCTGCCCGGAGGCCTGAATGTGCGCCGTCGTGCGGCCAAATTGCACCGTAGCCTGCAGGAGTTGAACAAGCCCAACGTAATCGGCTCGACACTGAGCGCGATGGAATGGGTCAACCTGTTCGCCCTGGCGGTCAACGAAGAAAACGCCGCCGGCGGGCGCATGGTCACGGCGCCGACCAACGGCGCGGCGGGGATCATTCCGGCGGTGTTGCACTACTTTATGAAGTTCAGCGAAGTGGTCACCGACGCCAACGTAGTCGACTATTTCCTCAGCGCCGCAGCGGTGGGGATTCTGTGCAAGAAGAACGCCTCTATTTCCGGGGCGGAAGTCGGTTGCCAGGGCGAAGTCGGTTCGGCTTGCGCCATGGCGGCGGCGGGGTTGGCGGAGATCCTTGGCGCCACGCCGGAGCAGTTGTGTAATGCGGCGGAAATCGGCCTGGAGCACAACCTCGGTCTGACCTGCGATCCGGTTGGCGGACTGGTTCAAGTGCCGTGCATCGAGCGCAATGCGATTGCTGCGGTGAAAGCGATCAACGCGGCGCAAATGGCGTTGCGCGGCGATGGTCAGCACTTTATCTCGCTGGATCGGGTAATTCGCACCATGCGTGATACCGGGGCGGATATGCATGACAAATATAAAGAGACATCGCGGGGTGGGTTGGCGGTGAGTGCGGTGGAGTGCTGATACCGGGTTGACCTTGTGCTGAGGAGGCTTTTGTGGCGAGGGAGCTTGCTCCCGTTGGGTCGCGAAGCGGCCCCAAAGCTTTGCGACTGCTTCGCAGCCGAACGGGAGCAAGCTCCCTCGCCACAAGATCTCATTGGCCACGTCAGACCAGTCAAAACTGCGCGCTAAGTGAACACGGAAATTAAAACGCGCCACGTTTTGGCGCGTCGCTTACAGATAAGCCACTTGCAGCAAGTCAGGCGTCCAACTCGACCCTGACCGCCCGTCCCCCGTGCTTGCGGTGACACTCTTTCCTGAGGCGCCGCAAGCCTGTTCCCACAAGTGCTACCGATTTGCTCACACGCAACGGAGCAGAGCGCTTGCTGCCCTTCCTGCTGCTTATAACCCCCACTCGCGACGCGGCTTATATAGACACGCTGCGACGTCGTTTTCAGGAGTTATTGAACGCGCATTCAATTTTAGGCATGGCAATTGCTCTGTCATTACAAAGCCCGTCTCCCACGCGAGAACGATGGCAATAACAAGAGCCTCCGCCTGAGGCCATCACCCGCTTTGTGTGAGGAGATACCGCGATGACGACGTTCAACTCCGGGGCTCAACCCCAGAACCGTGCGCCTCAATCCATCGGCTTTCTGCTGCTGGACAATTTCACGCTGATTTCTCTGGCCTCCGCCGTAGAACCCCTGCGTATGGCCAACCAATTGTCCGGTCGCGAGCTGTATCGCTGGACCACGCTCACCGTCGACGGCGGTCAGGTCTGGGCCAGTGACGGTCTGCAGATCACCCCCGACGCCTCCATGCACAAAGCACCGTCCATGGACACCATCATTGTCTGCGGCGGTATCGGCATTCAGCGCACTGTTACTCGCGAACACGTCTCATGGCTGCAAAGCCAGGCGCGTCAATCCAAGCGCCTCGGTGCCGTCTGCACCGGCAGCTGGGCCCTGGCCTGCGCCGGCCTGCTGGACGGTTTCGATTGCAGCGTGCACTGGGAATGTCTGGCCTCGATGCAGGAAGCCTTCCCGCGCGTGGCCATGAGCACCCGTTTGTTCACCCTCGACCGTAACCGTTTCACCAGCTCTGGCGGCACTGCGCCGCTGGACATGATGCTGCACCTGATCAGCCGCGATCATGGTCGTGAACTGTCGGCCGCGATCTCGGAAATGTTCGTCTACGAGCGCATCCGTAACGAACAGGATCACCAGCGCGTGCCGCTCAAGCACATGCTCGGTACCAACCAGCCGAAGTTGCAGGAAATCGTCGCGCTGATGGAAGCCAACCTCGAAGAACCGATCGACCTCGACGAACTGGCGGTGTATGTCGCCGTGTCCCGTCGCCAGCTAGAGCGGTTGTTCCAGAAATACCTGCACTGCTCGCCGTCGCGTTACTACCTGAAACTGCGCTTGATCCGCGCCCGGCAGCTGCTCAAGCAAACGCCGATGTCGATCATCGAAGTGGCGTCGGTGTGCGGCTTCGTGTCCACGCCGCATTTCTCCAAGTGCTACCGCGAATACTTCGGCATTCCGCCGCGTGACGAACGCGTCGGTTCCAACACCACGCAGCAAGTGGCGATGATGCCGCTGCCGCAAGCATTGGTGCTGTCGCCGTTGTCCGGGCCGTTGTCGGCGTTGAGTCAGGCGCGCAATGAGTCGACTTTCGCTAGCGTAAGGCTTTAAACCAAAGGAGCTTTTGTGGCGAGGGAGCTTGCTCCCGCTGGGCTGCGAAGCAGCCCCAAAACCAGAAAATGCATTCTTTCAGACAGATAGCATTCGCTGGTTTTGCGACCGCTTCGCGCTCGAGCGGGAGCAAGCTCCCTCGCCACAGTGTTTGCACCTCAGAGATCAGGCGCTACGACTCTGCTGATACTCCGCCAACGCCGGCAGCAATTGCTTGTCGATGGCCTGGCGCACAGCCGGCAGGATGGTCGCGCTGCTGGTGTACATCTGCTTGACCATGGTGCGCAGCACTATCGCCCGTTCATCGTTCAAACCCCTCACCGCACATTCGCAAGCCTGCTCGGCGGTGGAGCCGTTCGGTACTTGAAACCCCAACGACTTCAGTTGGCCCAGCAGGTCTTCCTGGTCAATCAAATCGGCGTGCATCATGACGCAATCCTTCTTCAGGGAACGGTGTCGTGGTTCGATTCTCGTAGGGGCCGTTGGCGTCGGCAAGGACGATTTGTCGCAATGGCCGCAATACCTATGAACAGGTCGTTTTCGGCTAACTTGCGAGCGGGGAGAGTGGGCACACTGGATTCAGCTGGCTTCACGAAGGTTTGGTCACCCTCGCGCAACGGCTCCTCAACAGTACCTTCTGCCCCGATCCTGTCACGGCTTGATCGGGGTTTTTTTTGCCTGGGAATCGGGAGGGTATGTGTTGGCTGGACTGGCGCCATCGCGAGCAGGCTCGCTCCCACAGTTGATTTGTGCACGACGCAAAACCACTGTGGGAGCGAGACCGGCTTGCCGGCGATGAACGATGACTCGGTCTAGCGTTGCAGCACGAGAATCCGCGACAACAACTCATCCCGATCCACATAGCATCCCTGGAAATGCCGGGCACCCGTGGCGGGATCGAACGCATTGCGGGCATGAAGCGTGCGGCGGTTATCAAAGCACCACATCTCACCCGGATTAAGCCGCGTCATCACCCGGAACCGCGCCTCGCGGGTCATGGCGATAAACCGGCGGTAGGCGCGATACAGCCTGGGCATCTCATCCACCGACGCATCAAACGGCCCACGCAGAAAGTTCGCCATGCGGATTTCCGACACATGCCCCACCGCATCCAGAGCAATGATCGGCGCGAGGCAGCGATAGTCGCTGTGACGGTCCTTGTTGCGAAACTCCACAGGGATTTCACACAAGGCTTTGAACGACTCGGGATCTTCCTCGCGCAACGCTTGGGCAATCGCGAAACCGTCGACAAAAATACTCTCGCCGCCGTCCGCGTCATTGACCAGGCAATGCAGGAACTGCAGGCCCGGTTGCAGCTCACGGGTCGGCAGGTCGCTGTGCAACGGCAGGTTGAAAGCGGTGTAGGCATTGCTGTCGGCATCGGCCTTGGATTGCACGTTGAACAGCACGCCGAAATTGCTCTCGCGGATGAAGGAAATCCGCTGGGCAATCAGCTTCAGCGAGCCGGGTTCGGTGGGCACGCCGCGGACCTGGGTGAGGCCGATATCACGCACGGCCAGCAGCCACTGCAGCAAGGCGTCGTTGTCGTTCATCAGCGCCTGATAGTCGAACACCGGCAGCGGCAAGTCGCTTTTCCAAAGTCTGGATTTCGGTTTGCCGGCTCGGCGTTCGGCGCGGGATTCGTCGTCATAGGCGTGGGCCCGCAACCAGCCTGGATCAAAGCGACTCTGGTGGCCGTCCTGCCAATCGACACACAGGCAACCTTCAGCATCGACACGCGCATTTGCCGTCGTCAGGTCCTCTGCAACATCGACGATTTCCAGCACCTGCTCACGGGTCACGGTGTAGACGCATTGCGGGCACGGGCAGTTGTCCCGCAGCCATTGATGATGAAAGGGGCTGATACGGGTATCAGCCCATGTCACAAGAATGCGATCCGCCAGGGCCTGCACGCCACTCAGCGCGCTGATCAACGGATAAGTACGAAAGTCGGCAAACGCAGCGGCGGTGTTCATGGCGATCTCCTTGTTATTTTTTTGCGGGTAGAGCGATCACTCGGCCAATGTAGTGGGGGGCAGGCAGGTCGGTTTGCTCGGCAACGATGGCTTGCAGCTTGCCCAGAGTTGCTTCGCTGAACGGCGCGGAACGCGGCCCGGCGAGATCGACGTGGAGCAGCATTTGTTCGTTGCCTGCCAGTTCCTTGTCATCACCGACCAGATGCAGGCTGTGATAGAGGTGCAGGCGTTTGCTGTCGTGGGCGATGATCTGGGTGTGCACTTCAACGTCGGCATCGAGCTTCACTTCGTGCAAGTAATTGAGGTGCAGTTCGAGGGTGAACAGCGAGTTGCCGCTGGCTTCGCGGTTGTTGCTGTCCATGCCCAGACGGTCCATCAGTGCGTCGGTGGCGTAGCTGAAAATCAGCAGGTAGAAGGCGTCGCGCAGGTGGCCGTTGTAGTCGACCCAGTCGGGGATGATTGTGGTTTGGTAGGTGGTGAGGGTGGGCATGTCGTCACATCCGAAAGTGGTTGAAACCTGTAGGAGCGAGGCTTGCCCGCGAAAGCGGTATTCCTGCCGCAAGAGATCCGTCGGATGTACCGGCCTCTTCGCGGGCAAGCCTCGCTCCTACAAGTTAGTGGCGGTGGTTAGTCGGCGAACGCCATCCCGTGCTTCTCTTTGGTGGTTTTCACCGCTTCCAGCACCGCCAGCAGGCAATCATCACGATAGCGTTCCAGCGCCGAAATGCTGTGTCTGCCCAGCTGATCACTGGTGCCATCCACCACGTCATCAATCAATTTGTCGGTCAGCTCCGGAGCCGGCAGATAGGTCCACGGCAATTGCAGCGCCGGACCGAACTGCGCCATGAAGTGACGCATTCCCGCATCGCCACCGGCCAGGGTGTAGGTCAAAAAGGTGCCCATGAACGACCAGCGCAGACCTGCGCCAAAACGGATCGCGTCGTCGATTTCACCGGTGGTCGCCACACCGTCGTTCACCAGGTGCAGCGCCTCGCGCCACAGCGCTTCGAGCAAACGGTCGGCGATAAATCCTGGCACTTCCTTGCGCACATGCAGCGGACGCATGCCCAAGGATTCGTAGACTTTCATGGCCGCTTGAACGGCTTCCGGTGCGGTATTTTTGCCACCGACCACTTCGACCAGGGGCAGCAGATAAACAGGATTGAACGGGTGGCCGACCACGCAGCGTTCCGGGTGAGTCGAGCTCTCGTAGAACTCGCTCGGCAACAGGCCCGAAGTGCTGGAACCGATCAGTGCATTGGGCTTGGCCGCCGCGCTGATTTTACTGTGCAGTTCCAGTTTCAGATCGAGGCGTTCCGGGGCGCTTTCCTGAATGAAGTCGGCATCGCGAACACACTCTTCAATTGTCGTGACAAAGCGCAGGCGATCCTGCGAAGCGCCGGGTGCCAGGCCTTGCTTCTCCAGCGCGCCCCAGGCATTGGCGACGCGTTTGCGCAGGGCGGCTTCGGCACCGGGCGCGGGGTCCCAGGCCACCACGTCGAGGCCGTGGGCGAGGGCGCGGGAGACCCAGCCGCTGCCGATGACACCGCTGCCCAGGGCGGCGAAGGTTTTGATATCAGTGATAAAGCTCATGGCGACGTCCTAAAAGAATTCGGTAATCCCTGTAGGAGCGAAGCTTGCTCGCGAAGAGGCCTGTACATCCGGCGGATTTCTTACGGCAGGAATACCGTCTTCGCGGGCAAGCCTCGCTCCTACAGGGTTGTGTGTGGGTTTTAACCGCGCTTGGTCAGGCCCATTTTTGCCCGGCCTTCCGCCGGCGTCAGAACCCGGGCGCCGAGGCGGCTGAGGATTTCCGAGGCGCGTTCGACCAGTTGTCCGTTGGTCGCCAACACGCCCTTGTCCAACCAGATGTTGTCTTCCAGACCGACCCGCACGTTGCCGCCGAGCAGCACCGCTTGCGCCGCCATCGGCATCTGCATGCGACCGATGCCGAAACCGGCCCACACGGCGTTGGCTGGCAGGTTGTCGACCATGGCTTTCATGGTGGTGGTATCGGCCGGCGCGCCCCACGGGATGCCCAGGCACAGCTGGAACAGCGGATCGTCGAGCAAGCCTTCCTTGATCAACTGTTTGGCAAACCACAGGTGACCGGTGTCGAAAATTTCCAGCTCGGCCTTCACGCCCAGCTCTTGAATGCGTTTGGCGCCAGCACGCAGCTGGGCCGGGGTGGACACGTAAATGGTGTCGCCATCGCCGAAGTTCAGGGTCCCGCAATCGAGGGTGCAGATTTCCGGCAGCAGTTCTTCGACGTGGGCCAGACGGGTCAGCGGGCCGACCAGGTCGGTGTTCGGGCCGAACTCCATCGGGTTCTCGCCCGCGCCGATTTCCAGGTCGCCGCCCATGCCGGCGGTGAGATTGACGATGATGTCGACGTCGGCCTCGCGGATGCGCTCCATGACTTCGCGGTACAGCGCCACGTCACGGCTGAACTTGCCGGTTTCGGGGTTACGAACGTGGCAGTGGACCACGGTGGCGCCGGCCTTGGCGGCTTCCACAGCGGCAGCGGCGATTTGTTTCGGGGTGACCGGCACGTGTGGGCTTTTGCTGGTCGTGTCGCCAGCACCGGTGAGTGCGCAGGTGATGATGACGTCGTGGTTCATGAGGGGGTTCCTTGCAGGCGTGGTGATGCCGTTCGCAGCCCGGTCGGGCTGCGAATCGGTGGTTTGATTCATAAAAAGTGAGCGGGTTATTTGCTGGTCAGTTTCAGGTTGTCAGCCGCCGGTTTGCCATCGAAGGTGGTCACACCTTCGAGCCAGCGCTGTTTGTCTTGCGGGTGATCTTTCAGCCATTGCCTGGCCGATTCGAACGCGTCCTTGTGATCCAGCAGCGGCTGCATCATCCGGCTCTCGTCTTCGGCGGTGTAGGTCAGGTTGCTCAGCAAGCGACCGATGTTCGGGCATTGCTCGGCATACGTCGGCGCGGTGACGGTCCAGACGGTGGCCATGCCTTCGTTCGGGCCCAGCGCGTCATCGCTGCCGGTGAGGTAAGTCATCTGCACGTTGACGTTCATCGGGTGCGGTGCCCAGCCGAAGAACACCACCGCCTCTTTGCGGCGCACGGCGCGATCTACCGCCGCGAGCATGCCGGCCTCACTGGACTCGACCAACTGGAACTTGCCGAGGCCAAACTGGTTCTTGGCGATCATCGCCTTGATCTGGGTGTTGGCGCCCGAGCCGGGCTCGATGCCGTAGATTTTGCCGCCCAGTTCTTTTTCGAACTTGGCGATGTCAGCGAAAGTTTTCAGGCCCTTGTCGGCGAGATAAGTCGGTACGGCGAGGGTGGCGCGGGCGTCTTTCAGGCTGGGCGCTTCAAGCACTTTGACCTGCTTGCCATCGACGAACGGCGTGATGGTCTGGGTCATCAACGGGTTCCAGTAGCCCAGGAACAAGTCCAGGCGCTGGTCGCGGATCCCGGCGAAGATGATCTGCTGGGACGCGCTGGTTTGTTTGGTGTTGTAGCCGAGGCCGTCGAGCAGGACCTGGGTCATGGCGCTGGTGGCGATCACGTCGGTCCAGTTCACGACGCCCATGCGCACGTTCTGGCAAGACGCGGGTTCGGCGGCCATGACGCTGGCGCTCAGGAAAGCGGTACCGCTGAGTGCAAGAACACAGCTGCTGATCAGTCGTTTCATCTCAGGTTTCCTCGGCAGTTCGTTATTGTGGGTCCGGTCGTCTTTGTGCGCCGGTGATGCCAAGTTACGCAGCTTGAGGCCCGCTAAAACGCACTGCGGCGACCAGCTCTTGCACTGCAGCGACCTGCCCTCTTGAATGCCGCTCGCAAGTGGCGTATCAACATCACACGCTACCCGCCAACCGAGTGCGCTCCATGTCCCAGGATTTCTACTTCATGTTGATGCCGGGTTTCTCGGCCATCGGTTTTATCTCGGCGATCGAGCCGCTGCGGGTTGCCAATCGCTTTCGCGGCGAGCTGTATCGCTGGCATGTGCTGAGCGCAGACGGTGGTGCGGTGCTGGCCAGCAACGGTATGTCGGTGAACGCCGACGCGGCGCTGGAACCGCTGAAGAAAGGTGCGACGCTGTTGGTGGTCGCTGGCTTCGAACCGCTGAAATTCGCCACCCCGGCGCTGGAACACTGGCTGCGTCGACTGGACAACGAAGGCGTGACCCTCGGCGCGATCGACACCGGCAGCTTCGTCCTCGCCGAAGCCGGCCTGCTCGACGGCCATCGCATAACCCTGCACTGGGAAGCCATCGACGCCTTCAAGGAGTCTTATCCACAGCTCAGCGTCACCCAGGAACTGTTCGAGATCGATCGCCGGCGCATCACCTCCGCCGGCGGCACGGCCTCCATCGACCTGATGCTCGACCTCATCGCCCAGGCCCACGGCCCGGAACTGGCGATCCAGGTTAGCGAGCAATTCGTACTCGGCCGCATCCGCCCGCGCAAAGACCACCAGCGCATGGAAGTCGCCACGCGGTATGGCATCAGCAACAAGAAGCTCGTTCATGTTATTGGCGAAATGGAACAACACAGCGAACCGCCGCTGACCACGCTGGAATTGGCAGAGTCGATCAAGGTGACGCGGCGGCAGCTGGAGCGCTTGTTTCGCCTGCACCTGAACGACACGCCGAGCAATTTCTACCTGCGGTTAAGGCTGGAGAAGGCGCGGCAGTTGTTGCGGCAGACGGACATGAGTGTGCTGGAAGTGAGTATTGCGTGCGGGTTTGAATCACCGTCGTATTTCACCCGGAGTTATCGGGCGCGGTTTGCGCGGTGTCCGCGAGAAGATCGACGGCGCGTTAGTCAGGTCGAATGATTCATTGTGGCGAGGGAGCTTGCTCCCGCTGGGCTGCGAAGCGGCCCCCAATAGCGACTGCTGCGCAGTCGAGCGGGAGCAAGCTCCCTCGCCACAGTTTTTGTGTGAATCTTACTTCTTCATCAACGCCGAGCAGGCCGCTTTGTAAGCCTCATGCTGATACTTGTTCAGCGTCCCCGGCAGCTCAAAATCAAACTTCTTGTTCTGCGCATTGATCGTCTGCGGCGACAGCAGCGTCACCTCGCAGCTCTCCAGCAACTGAAACACGCCCTCGATCTTGAACGTGGTCGGCCCGCCGGCAAATTCACCTTTCTTGCTGCGCTTCTTGATCGCGATCCGGTCTATGGAATTCTCACGTACAAACGACGCGACCTGAGCGGCAAACACCTTGACATTGGCGGCTTCGTCGTCATCGTCGAGGGCGATTTTCTTGGTGTTGAGCGCGACGTGGCTCAGCACCTGATCGTCCAGGGACGCCACGGCGATGATTGCTTCGCTGCCTTTGATTTCGATGCCGCAGATTTTCATTTCGATCCCTTTACTGGCTGAAGTAAGCAGCTTTGCCGCTCTAGTTGGCCGGAGTTTGCATCACTCCTGCCCAATCGACTCCAAAAACTCCGACCGCTCATCACTCATCCGCGCCACGCAATCATTCTGCGCAATGGTGAACGCCTTGCTGCCGCTGGTCGCCGGGAAGGCTTCCACCGCGCAATCCGCGTCCCGAGTCTTCAGCCATTGTTGCTGGGCCGCCTTGATTTTGGCGGTGATGTCGGCCAGTTGCGTCGGGCTTTTGCCGTAGAGCGTTTGCATGCGCTCGGTCAGGCTCTGGTAGTTGTCCTTGAGCAGGTCTTCGGCGGTGGTTCGGCTGTAGACCGAGCATTCCAGGGTCTGGACGTCGTTTTCGACCGCATCGCAGGGGTTGGTGTCGGACTCTTCAGCCGCCTGTACGCCGGTCGCTATCAGTGCCAAAGCCAGGAAGATCGATTTCATTGCGTCGCCCTAAATCCAGTAAGCATCCAGTAATGTGCCGAATTCTGGCCCAAGAGGACGGCATTGAACAGCCAGCTGATAAGGCCCGATAACGACCCTTTGTCGCGGATTGACGCTTTCGGCAAACCCTCTGTCGTTTTTGCACCCGGCTGCACCGGTCCTCAGGCATATGCTGGCCCCAAAGCGCCGGCACACGATTCGGCGCATGAATCGCTAATAGGGGACAGCCTGATGAGCCCAGCCGAATTGCACGCCGACAGCATCGTTATCGACGGGCTGATTATCGCCAAGTGGAACCGCGAGCTGTTTGAAGACATGCGCAAGGGCGGTCTGACCGCTGCCAACTGCACCGTGTCGGTGTGGGAGGGGTTTCAGGCCACCGTCAACAACATTGCCGCCAGCCAGAAGCTGATCCGCGAGAACAGCGACCTGGTGATTCCGGTGCGCACCACCGCCGACATCCGTAAAGCCAAGGAGCAGGGCAAGACCGGCATCCTGTTCGGCTTCCAGAATGCTCACGCCTTCGAAGACCAGATCGGCTACGTCGAGGTGTTCAAGCAGCTCGGCGTCGGTATCGTGCAGATGTGCTACAACACCCAGAACCTGGTTGGCACCGGTTGCTACGAGCGTGATGGCGGCCTGTCGGGCTTCGGCCGTGAAATCGTTGCCGAGATGAACCGCGTCGGGGTCATGTGCGACCTGTCCCACGTCGGTTCGAAAACTTCCGAAGAAGTCATCCTCGAATCCAAGAAACCGGTCTGCTACTCCCACTGCCTGCCGTCGGGTCTGAAAATCCACCCGCGCAACAAATCCGATGAAGAACTGAAGTTCATCGCCGATCACGGCGGTTTCGTCGGTGTGACCATGTTCGCGCCGTTCCTGGCCAAGGGCATCGATTCGACCATCGACGACTACGCCGAAGCCATCGAATACACCATGAACATCGTTGGCGAAGACGCCATCGGTATCGGCACCGACTTCACCCAGGGCCATGGCCAGGACTTCTTCGAATACCTGACCCATGACAAGGGCTACGCCCGCCGTCTGACCAGCTTCGGCAAGATCATCAACCCGCTGGGAATCCGCACCGTCGGCGAGTTCCCGAACCTGACCGAAACCCTGCTCAAGCGCGGCCACTCCGAGCGAGTGGTGCGCAAGATCATGGGCGAGAACTGGGTCAACGTCCTCAAGGACGTCTGGGGCGAATAAGCCACCGCACCTCTGAATCCTTTCCCCCGGCCGTCCGTGCCGGGGGCAACACCAAAATTTTTCTGGAGTTAAGTTTCCATGGCCAAGATCGCCCCGCAATTGCCAATCGAAGTCGACAGTGAAACCGGTGTCTGGACCTCCGACGCCCTGCCGATGCTGTACGTACCGCGTCACTTCTTCGTCAACAACCACATGGGCATCGAGGAAGTGCTGGGCGCCGAAGCCTACGCCGAGATCCTCTACAAGGCCGGCTACAAATCCGCCTGGCACTGGTGTGAAAAAGAAGCCGAATGCCACGGCCTGGAAGGCGTCGCGGTGTTCGAGCACTACATGAAGCGCCTGTCGCAGCGCGGCTGGGGCCTGTTCAAGATCCAGGACATCGACCTCGACAAAGGCACCGCCAGCGTCAAGCTCGAACACTCGGCGTTCGTCTACGTGTACGGCAAGGTCGGGCGCAAGGTCGACTACATGTTTACCGGTTGGTTTGCCGGTGCCATGGACCAGATTCTGCAGGCCCGCGGCAGCAAGATTCGCACGGTTGCCGAGCAAGTCTACGGTGGCTCCGAAGAAGGCCACGACGACGGTTTGTTCACCGTCAAGCCGTTGTAAGTCGAGGACCCCGCCATGGCTTTCGAAGCAATGTTCCAGCCGATCCAGATCGGCAAACTGACCATCCGTAACCGCGTGCTCAGCACCGCGCACGCCGAGGTCTACGCGACCGACGGCGGCATGACCACCGACCGGTACGTCAAGTATTACGAAGAGAAAGCCAAGGGCGGGATCGGCCTGGCGATTTGCGGCGGTTCCTCCAGCGTGGCCATCGACAGCCCGCAAGGCTGGTGGAAGTCGGTCAACCTGGCCGATGACCGGATCATTCCGCACTTCCAGAACCTGGCCGATGCCATGCACAAGCATGGCGCCAAGATCATGATCCAGATTACCCACATGGGCCGTCGTTCCCGTTGGGACGGCGAGCACTGGCCGACCCTGCTGTCGCCGTCGGGCATCCGTGAACCGGTGCACCGTGCGACCTGCAAAACCATCGAGCCGGAAGAAATCTGGCGCGTGATCGGCAACTACGCCAGCGCTGCAGCACGCGCCAAGGCCGGTGGCCTGGACGGCGTCGAACTGTCCGCCGTGCACCAGCACATGATCGACCAGTTCTGGAGCCCGCGAGTCAACAAACGTACCGACGAATGGGGCGGCAGCTTCGAAAACCGTATGCGTTTCGGCCTGGAAGTGATCAAGGCTGTGCGGGCCGAAGTCGGCCCGGATTTCTGCGTCGGCATCCGCCTGTGCGGTGATGAATTCCACCCGGACGGCTTGTCCCACGAGGACATGAAGCAGATCGCCAAGTATTACGACGACACCGGCATGATCGACTTCATCGGCGTCGTGGGCTCGGGTTGCGACACCCACAACACCCTGGCCAACGTTATCCCGAACATGAGTTATCCACCGGAGCCGTTCCTGCACCTGGCCGCCGGTATCAAGGAAGTGGTGAAGGCGCCGGTGCTGCATGCGCAGAACATCAAGGACCCGAACCAGGCAACCCGTATTCTGGAAGGCGGCTACGTGGACATGGTCGGCATGACCCGCGCCCACATCGCCGACCCGCACTTGATCGCCAAGATCAAAATGGGCCAGGTTGACCAGATCAAACAATGCGTCGGTGCCAACTACTGCATTGACCGTCAGTATCAGGGCCTGGACGTGTTGTGCATCCAGAACGCCGCGACTTCCCGTGAATACATGGGTGTGCCGCACATCATCGAGAAATCGACCGGTGTGAAACGCAAAGTCGTGGTGGTCGGTGCCGGTCCTGCCGGGATGGAAGCGGCTCGCGTGTCCGCCGAACGTGGCCACGACGTGACCCTGTTCGAGAAGAAAGAATTCATCGGCGGGCAGATCACTACCGCTTCGAAAGCCCCGCAACGGGACCAGATCGCCGGTATCACCCGTTGGTTCCAACTGGAGCTGGCGCGTCTGAAAGTCGACCTGCGCCTGGGCGTGGCAGCCGATGCGGCGACCATTCTCGACCTGCGTCCGGACGTGGTGGTGCTTGCCGTCGGCGGTCATCCGTTCCTTGAGCAAAACGAACACTGGGGCGCGGCTGAAGGCCTGGTAGTCAGCAGCTGGGACATCCTTGACGGCAAAGTTGCGCCGGGCAAGAACGTACTGGTCTACGACACCATTTGCGAATTCACCGGGATGTCGACTGCCGACTTCCTCGCCGACAAGGGCAGCCAGGTCGAGATCGTCACCGACGACATCAAGCCGGGCGTGGCGATTGGCGGCACCTCGTTCCCGACTTACTACCGCAGCATGTACCCGAAAGAAGTGATCATGACCGGGGACATGATGCTGGAGAAGGTCTATCGCGAAGGCGACAAGCTGGTGGCGGTGCTGGAAAACGAATACACCGGCGCCAAAGAGGAGCGGGTGGTGGACCAGGTCGTCGTTGAAAACGGCGTGCGTCCGGACGAAGAAATCTACTACGCCATGAAGGAAGGCTCGCGCAACAAAGGCCAGATGGACATCGAAGCCTTGTTCGCGATCAAGCCACAACCTTCGTTGAGTCAGGCGGGCGACGGCTACTTGCTGTTCCGCATCGGCGACTGCGTGGCGCAGCGCAACACCCACGCGGCCATCTACGACGCGCTGCGACTCTGTAAGGATTTCTAAAGGATAACCACCATCACCTGTGGCGAGGGAGCTTGCTCCCGCTGGGCTGCGAAGCAGCCCCAAAACCGGCAGTCGAGGTGTATCAGATAGATACCGGCGGCTGTTATGGGAGCGCTTCGCGCTCCAGCGGGAGCAAGCTCCCTCACCACAAGTAGTGCGTCGCTCTTACCGGCACGCACACGACCCTGCGGTCTTTGGGAGCAACACCTATGTTGAACACCCTTCTTCCAATCCTGTTGTTCGCTGCCTTGGGCCTTGCGGTTCTGGGCGCGTTGCGGCGGGTGGCTATGTGGCGCCGGGGCCGGGCTTCGAAAGTCGACCTGATCGGCGGCCTGTTCGCCATGCCCAAGCGCTACATGGTCGACTTGCACCACGTCGTCGCGCGGGACAAATACATCGCCAACACCCACGTCGCTACGGCCGGTGGTGCGGTGGCGTCGGCGGTGCTGGCGATTCTGGTGCACGGTTTCGGCCTGCATAACCGCTTCCTCGGTTACGCGCTGTTGCTGATGACGGCGGTGATGTTCGTCGGTGCGATCTTTGTGTACCTGCGTCGACGCAACCCACCAGCCCGTTTGTCCAAAGGCCCGTGGATGCGTTTGCCGAAAAGCTTGCTGGCGTTTTCGGCGTCGTTCTTCCTGGTGACCCTGCCGGTAGCCGGCATTCTGCCGGAAAACTTCGGTGGCTGGATCCTGGCCGTGATCCTCGGGATCGGTGTGCTGTGGGGCGTCTCGGAATTGTTCTTCGGCATGACCTGGGGCGGCCCGATGAAGCACGCCTTCGCCGGTGCGCTGCACCTGGCCTGGCACCGCCGCGCCGAGCGTTTTGGCGGTGGTCGTTCCACCGGTTTGAAACCGCTGGACCTCAACGATCCAAGCGCACCGCTGGGCGTGGAAAAACCCAAGGATTTCACCTGGAACCAACTGCTCGGTTTCGACGCCTGCGTGCAGTGCGGTAAATGTGAAGCAGCCTGCCCGGCATTCGCCGCCGGCCAGCCACTGAACCCGAAAAAACTGATTCAAGACATGGTGGTCGGCCTCGCCGGTGGCACCGACGCCAAGTTTGCTGGCAGTCCCTATCCCGGCAAAGCCATCGGCGAACACGCGGGTAATCCGCATCAACCGATCGTCAACGGTCTGGTGGACGCCGAAACCTTGTGGTCCTGCACCACTTGCCGTGCCTGCGTCGAGGAATGCCCGATGATGATCGAGCACGTCGATGCCATCGTCGACATGCGCCGTCACCTGACCCTGGAAAAAGGCGCGACCCCGAACAAGGGTGCCGAAGTCCTCGAAAACCTGATCGCCACCGACAACCCGGGCGGCTTCGCCCCGGGCGGGCGGATGAACTGGGCAGCGGACCTGAACCTCAATCTGATGAGCGAGAAGAAATCCATCGACGTGCTGTTCTGGGTTGGCGACGGTGCTTTCGACATGCGCAATCAACGCACCTTGCGCGCTTTCGTCAAAGTGCTGAAAGCGGCCAAGGTCGACTTCGCCGTGCTCGGTCTTGAAGAGCGTGACAGCGGTGACGTGGCCCGCCGTCTGGGCGACGAAGCCACCTTCCAGCTCTTGGCTAAACGCAATATCCAGACCCTGGCCAAGTACAGCTTCAACCGCATCGTCACCTGCGACCCGCACAGCTTCCACGTGCTGAAAAACGAGTACGGCGCCTTCGACGGCAACTACCTCGTGCAGCACCACAGCACCTACATGGCCGAAATCATCGGCGCTGGTGCCCTGAACCTCGGCCAGCACAAAGGCAGCAGCGTGACCTATCACGACCCGTGCTACCTCGGCCGCTACAACGGCGAATACGAGGCACCGCGTGAAGTGCTGCGCGCCCTCGGGATTGAAGTGAAAGAGATGCAACGCTCCGGTTTCCGCTCGCGCTGCTGCGGCGGCGGTGGCGGTGCGCCAATCACCGACATTCCGGGCAAGCAGCGGATCCCTGACATGCGCATGGAAGACATCCGCGAAACCGGCGCCGAACTGGTGGCCGTGGGTTGCCCACAGTGCACCGCGATGCTCGAGGGCGTGGTCGAACCGCGTCCGCTGATCAAGGACATCGCCGAACTGGTGGCGGACGCGTTGCTCGAAGACGCAGCCCCTAGCAAACCGACCACACCGGCCCAACGTGAACCTGCGGAGGCCCACTGATGAGCGACATTATCCGCCGCGACCCCCGCGCCGAATGGATTGCCCGTAACCGCCTGCACCCGCTGCATGCGGCCATGCAGCCGGCACAACACAGCTGGATGGGGCCTAACGGCGTCATTCGCAAGAATCCCCATGGCATAGGTTTCATTGGCCCGAACGGCATCAAACGGATCGACCGCAGTGGGGCTCAGCAGGGCGGGGCGACCAAACGCTCGGCTGCCGTTGAAGTGCAATTGCCGCTGCATCAAGTACCTGCACCTGCGTTTTACATCAGCGTGGTGCCGGACATGGTTGGCGGCCGTTTGAGCAGTCACGACCGCGACTTGCTCGGCCTGGCGCATCAATTGGCCGGCAAGGACGGCGCGGTATTGGCCGTGGTCTTCGGCGAGCACAAGGAAAATGCCTTCGCTACCGCTGGCGTTGATCGCTTGCTGGTACTCGAAGGCGACGAATTCAGCGGTTATGCACCGGAACAACGGGTCCAGGGCCTGCGGGCTGTGGATAACCAGTTCAGCCCGCGTCACTGGCTGCTGCCGGACAGCCGCAGCGGTGGCGGCGAACTCGGTCGACGCTTTGCCGCTGCACTGGGCGAGCGCCCGGCCACGCGGGTCTGGCAGGTCAAGGGTCAGGAGTGCATCGGCCGCGCCGGTGCCGGTTTGCAAGACCTTGCACGCCCGGTGGCACGCTTGATCCTCGCCGCCGTCGAATGCGCCGAACCGGTCAGCGAAACCCGTCATGAAGCCTTGCCGGTGGAGTTATCCACAGCTGTCGCACGAAGCTTGTCGCGCATCGAGGATTTGGGTGCAGTGGCGGTGGATCCGGCGGCGATTCCGATGGCCGAGGCCGAGTTCATCTTCTCCGGCGGCAACGGGGTCAAGGACTGGGGACTTTTCCACAGGACTGCCGAAGCGCTCGGCGCCACCGAAGGCGCGTCCCGGGTGGCAGTGGACGACGGCTTCATGGCGCGTGACCGTCAGGTCGGCGCGTCCGGCACCTGGGTCACCGCGCGGGTTTACGTGGCGGTGGGGATTTCCGGGGCGATCCAGCACCTGCAAGGCATCGGTGCCTGCGACAAGGTAGTGGCGATCAACCTCGACCCTGGCTGCGACATGATCAAACGGGCCGACCTGTCGGTGATCGGCGAGAGCGCCGAGATTCTTCAAGCCTTGATCGCGGCGGTAGAGGAATACCGCAACGAAGCCAAGCGCGATGCGGCTTAAGGGAAGGAAAGGGTTATGAGCACGAAAATCATCAGCCTGGTGTCCATCGGCGCCCACCCGACTTCCGGCCGGCCACGTCGCGCGGAGCAGGATGCGCGGGCCGTGGAACTGGGTCTGCAACTGGCTGGGAATAACCTGCAAGTGCTGCATGCCGGCGACGTCGCGGAACCGGCATTACGCGCTTATCTGGGCATGGGCCTGGAGCAATTGCATGTGCTGGAACAACCCCAGGGCGCCGATGCCTTGCCGGCGTTGACCGCCTATCTGCGCGATGCCGGTGCGCAAGTCGTGTTGACCGGCAGCCAGGCAGAAACCGGCGAAGGCTCGGGCATGCTGCCGTTTCTGCTGGCGGAAAGCCTCGGCTGGCCGCTGGTGGTCGGGCTGGCTCAGGTGGAGTCCATCGATGGCAGTTCGGCGCTGGTGCTGCAGGCCTTGCCCCGTGGTCAGCGTCGTCGTTTGAAGGTACGGCTGCCGTTTCTCGCGACGGTGGATAACGCCGCGCCGAAGTCTCGGCAGAGCGCCTACGGCCCGGCCCGGCGCGGAGTGTTGCAGGCGGATGAAGTCGAAGTGATCGACGATGAACTGCTGGCGGTCGCCACGTTGCAACCCGCCAAACCGCGGCCGAAACGCTTGAAAGTGATCAAGGCGAAAAGCGGCGCAGACCGGATGAAAGCCGCGACGGCCAAGGCCAGTGGCGGCGGCGGGCAGGTGCTCAAAGGCGTAACTGCGCAAGCGGGTGCCGAGGCGATTCTCAAGTTGCTGATCGAAGAAGGCGTGGTTCGCTGACACACAACCACCACAAATCAAAATGTGGGAGCGAGCCTGCTCGCGATAGCGTTGGGTCAGTCGACATTATCGGCGGCTGACTCAACGCAATCGCGAGCAGGCTCGCTCCCACAAGGAAAAACAATGACCGTTGAATTTCGTTCGGCAGTGCGCGCGGATGCGCGGGAGATTGCTCGTCTGTTCCAGATTTCGTCAGAGGGGGCTGCTGATTACATCTGGAGCCAACTGGCAGAGCCCGGCCAGGATCTGCTGGACGTCGGCGCCAGTCGTTATGCCCGCGACGATGTGGATTTCTCCTGGCAGAACTGCCTGATTGCCGAAGTGGACGGGCAGGTCATCGGCATGATGCACAGCTACACAATGCGTCACGATCCCCTGGCCGAGCCCACCACCGACCCGGTGCTGGCGCCGTATGCCGACATGGAAATCCCCGACACGCTCTACATCTCCAGCCTGGCTCTGCACGAAGGCTGGCGAAATCAGGGCCTCGGCAAACAGTTCCTCGCGCACGCTCACGAGCGCGCGAACCAGTTGGGCCTCAAGGGGTTGAGCCTGATCGACTACGCCGTCAACACCGGCGCCCGTCGGTTCTACGAACGCCATGGCTTTCGAATCGTCGATTCCTGCCAGATCACCCCTCACCCGATGATTCGAGTGACCGGTGACGCCTACCTCATGCAGTGGCCCTAGTGAGCTACATTTCTCTATGAGCTGTCCGAACTGGCAGCAGCGCTAATTCAAACAATGCGTTTTCAGGCACGGGTTGATCATGAACGCGGTCAGTCGGCGTGAGACATGTCTGATCTGTGCCCTGACGGTTTTTCTGGTTGTATCCAAGAATTCGACGGCTGATAACGCAGCGCCGGATTTCTACACATGGATCGAGTCCGGACAGGGGCGGAGCGCTTCCCTGGCGCAGATGAAGCAGCGGTGCGACGACGTGCGCGATGCTGAAAAAAACCTGCAATGTTCAGTCTCCGTTCTCGCCAGAATGTTCGAGGCCAAAGCCGCCAACCAGCTTCCCGATTACTACCTGGCGATCAAGCGCCGTCATGCCGGGGCCATCGCGAACGACCCTGAGCTCAAACTGATGTTTTCCATGTTCGGCAGCGAATCGATCGCCACCTTGCGCACGGTCGCCGATTTCTCGGTGACCCGGACCAAGCACCACGAAGTACTGCCGATCCATCCTTACCCCGGTGACGGCCACGTGACCGACGAAGCGCTGCCCTACATCGATGTCAAAGCGGCCAATGGGGTTTCGGCGCGGTTCATTCTTGACACGGGAGCCCCTCAAACACGGGTCAACACTGAAACCGCGAAGCTGATGGGCATCAGGTTATTAACCGACTCCCATTATGGCTACAGCACGTTTTACGGTGAGCGAGACCTGGCAGCCCAACTGGGAATCCTGGAATCCCTGAAGATAGGCACAAGCGAATTCAGGAATGTCCTGGTGTTTGTCAGTGACCGGGATAACTTGTTGGGGCTTGATCTGATCGGTAAGTCAGGGCGTTTGAAGGTCACGAACAAGACCCTGGAGATTAACGCTGCACCGCCCACACGATGTGATTCGCCCATCACCTACGTGCGTATGGACATCAATCAAAGACTGACCATTGCCGCGCGACTGGATCGTCGGGCGACGCTGGCGATTGTCGACACCGGCAATGTGGATTACCTGACCTCGTCCTCGCCCGGCCATTCACCCGACAACGTCACCGTCACGCCGAGCCACCGGACTTACAGGGGCGAGTTGAGCCTGTCCGGGCGCATCCGGTCGATCACCTATAAATACTACCCGGACTATACGATTCCGCCGTCCCTGCTACTCGGGCAGTACGTGCCTTCGATCCTGCTCGGGTGGGGGGCTTTCAATGACTATGAACTGAATCTGGACATCGCCTCAGGCCTGTCCTGTTTCAACAGGGTTTGATGACGGTTACCCACAATCCCTGTTAGCGCTTCTGTGGATAACATGTTCGCCCCTCGCTGCACGCCATGAAAATCAAGCCCTGCAAGCCTTCGTACAAAAAACAACCAGCCTAACTTACGGTTTTTACGGGCTTTTTCCCGAGGATAAGTTTAAGCGGGCGGCAATACTTGCCCCCAATCTCTGTTGGCGCTTCTGTGGATAAGATGTTCGCTGTCCGCTACAGGCCGTATAAACCGGGGCTTTCCGCTGCGTGATCAAAAAGTGAACAATTCGACGATTTGGAGGGGTTAACCTCGCGCAAACCCTGATTTATCGCGGTTTACGGCAGTTTTCCACAGCGGCGCAGAAGTTGCCCCCAAAGTCTGTTGGCGCTTCTGTGGATAAGGTGTTCGCCATCCGCTACAGGCCACGTATTGCGTTGCTTTCAGGTGTCAGGTCAAAAAACAACCAATTGCTGTTCAAAACCCTGCTTCTGGATAAGTCACGGATTTTCTTCGGTTTCTGTGGAGAAAGTTATGGGTTGTCACACACTTGTCCCCATTAGCTGTGGGTGGAGGTGTGGATAACTTGTTTGCTGAAGGCTGGAAGCCACGCACGGCATAGCGCTGAACGCAATAGATCATATTTCGTACAGTTCTAAGGTTGCGGGGAGTCAGAAGGGGATGTGTCGCGGAGGATGGCGCTATCGCGAGCAGGCTCGCTCCCACATTGATTGATGTCGTTCACAACATGTGTGAACACCACCGATCCCCTGTAGGAGCAAGGCTTGCCCGCGAAGCTTTTGCTGTTAGCCCTGGACAGGAACGCCTTTCAGATACGGAGCCGGCTCAGCCCCCAGGTTGTTCAACAGACGCTCGCTGTACCAGTCCACAAAGTTCACCACACCAAACTCATAAGTCTTCGAGTAAGGCCCAGGCTGATACGCAGTGGAGTTGATCCCACGCTGGTTCTCTTCGGCCAGGCGACGGTCCTGGTCGTTGGTGGCGTCCCAGACCTGGCGCATGCGCTCCACGTCGTAGTCCACGCCTTCGACGGCGTCCTTGTGGACGATCCACTTGGTGGTGACCATGGTTTCCTGCGCGCTGATCGGCCACACCGTGAAGACGATGATGTGGTCGCCCATGCAGTGGTTCCACGAGTGCGGCAGGTGGAGGATGCGCATCGATCCCAGGTCCGGGTTCTTGATGCGGCCCATGAGTTTGGCGCAGCCCTGTTTGCCGTCCAGGGTCATCGACACGGTGCCCTTGAGCAGTGGCATGCGCACGATGCGGTTACGCAGGCCGAAGCTGGCGTGGGCGTAAGGGATCTTCTCGGCTTCCCAGGCAGCGGCGGACGCGGCGACGTGATCCTTGAAGGCCTGATCGGCGCGCGGGTCGGTGACGTCGTCCCATTCCAGCAGGGTTTTCAGCAATTCAGGGTGCGACGCGTTGCAGTGGTAGCACTCGCGGTTGTTTTCCAGCACCAGCTTCCAGTTGGCTTTCTCCACCAAGGTGGTGGTAATCGCCACCTTGGTGTTCTCCATGTCGTACGGTTCCATGTAATGGTTCAGCGTCGACAGGAAGTCATCAATGGCCGGCGGGTTCTCCGACAGGCTGATGAAGATGTAGCCACCGGCGGTCTTCACGTTCACTGGCTTGAGGCCGTACTGCTTCATGTCGAAGTCGGCGCCCATTTCGGTGCCGGCGAATAGCAGGCGACCGTCCAGCTCGTATGTCCATTGGTGGTAGTGGCAGACCAGCTTGGCGACCTTGCCTTTTTCGCTGGTGCACAGCCGCGAACCGCGGTGACGGCAGACGTTGTGGAACGCGTGAATCACGCCTTCGGCACCGCGAATGACGATGATCGGGTTCTTGCCGACTTGCAGGGTCAGGTAGTTGCCCTTGGTCGGGATTTCGCAGGCCATGCCGGCGATCAACCACTCTTTCTGGAAGATCTCCTGCATGTCGATATCAAACAGCCGCTCGTCAGAGTAAAACGGCTGCGGCAGCGAGAAAGTACGCTCGCGCTCTTGCAGCATCTGCGCGGTGGCCTTGCGTGCGGGTTCCAGCGGATCGCCCAGGCTGATTTTTGCGGTGACGTCCATCGTGTGTTTCCTCAAGGCCATCTGCGTGGCCGCGAAAGTGGCTGATCAGGGTTGCTACGCAAGGTGTAAAGAATGTGTCTTGGTATGGGGCGAGTGTGGGGCCGGCGCTGCCCAGAACCTTATCCATGGGCGACATGGCCCAATCTGTTCCCGACGCGCAACCCTCGGTAGTTGGGGGCTGGTCGCGATAAGTATGTGAATGTCGCAGATAGGTAAATGGGTGGTTCGCGCTATACGCAGAATCGCCAACATAAGGCCGACCATCGGCGGTGGAGAACAGCATGTCCAACAGCTTCCTGAATCCGGTAACTACCCAGACCTGGGCCAATGGCCGACACATCGTCCGTTGCGTCAAAGTCATCCAGGAAACCTGGGATGTGCGCACCTTCTGCTTTATGGCCGACCAGCCGATCCTGTTCTTCTTCAAACCGGGGCAGTTCGTCACCCTGGAGCTGGAAATCGAAGGCGTGCCGATCATGCGCTCCTACACCATTTCCAGCTCGCCGTCGGTGCCGTACAGCTTTTCGGTAACGATCAAGCGCGTGCCGGGCGGCAAGGTTTCCAACTGGCTGCACGACACCCTGCACGAAGGTCAGGAACTGGCGGTGCACGGGCCGGTCGGGCTGTTCAACGCCATGGACTTCACCGCGCCGAAAGTGCTGTACCTCAGCGGTGGTGTCGGCATCACGCCGGTGATGTCGATGACGCGCTGGTTCTACGACACCAACGGCAACGTCGACATGGTGTTTATCCACAGCGCCCGTTCGCCCAAGGACATCATTTACCACCGCGAGCTGGAACACATGGCGTCGCGGATCGACAACTTCAGCCTGCACCTGATCTGCGAGAAGCATGGTCTGGGTGAACCGTGGGCCGGTTATCGCGGCTACCTGAACCACAAGATGCTGGAGCTGATGGCGCCGGACTTCCTTGAGCGCGAAGTGTTCTGCTGCGGCCCGACGCCGTACATGAACGCGGTCAAGCGCATGCTCGAAGCCGCCGGTTTCGACATGAAGCGGTATCACGAGGAGTCCTTCGGCGCCACGCCCCCGGAAGCCCGCGCCGATGCGGTGGAGCAAGCCGAAATTGCCGCAGATGCACCGGACATCGACGTGGCGGATCTGCATCAAGTGGAGTTCACCGCGTCCGGCAAGAGCATTCGCGTTGCACCGGGGGAAACGGTCCACGCCGCTGCTGCCAAGCTGGGTCTGTTGATTCCAAAGGCCTGCGGGATGGGGATCTGCGGGACGTGCAAGGTGATGAAGCTGGGTGGCGAGGTCGAGATGGACCACAACGGCGGGATCACCGAAGAAGACGAAGCCGAGGGATACATTCTTTCGTGCTGCAGCGTGCCGAAGGGTGATGTGCGGATTGAGTTCTAAACCTGTGGGAGCGAGCCTGCTCGCGATAGCGGTGGATCAGTCAATATCAATGTTGAATGTTCCGGCCTCATCGCGAGCAGGTACGGTGTTTTTTCAGTCGACGAATAGGTCTGGCATCAGCTTGTCGTTGGTGTGGGGCTCAAAGCGGTAATGATCGAATTCGGTCACGCCATGCTCCCGAAGTATTTCCTCATCAATAAGCAACCGACCCGTAATGCTGCGACCGCTGCTGTCCAGAATCACATGGGCGGCGTCCGCCATGATCGCCGGTGTGCGCGCATGTTTGAAGGACTCGCGAGAACCCAGCTGAAACTCGATGGCCGCGGTGGCGATCATGGTCTGCGGCCACAGTGAATTGACGCTGATGCCGTAGTTCTTGAATTCCTCGCTCATGCCCAACGTGAGCATGCTCATGCCGTATTTTGTCACGGTGTACGGGCTGTATTGGGCGAACCATTTGGTGGCCAGGTTGAGTGGCGGTGACAGATTGAGGATATGGCCGCTGCTCTTTTTCAAATAGGGCAGGGCGGCCTGACTGCACAGCAGCACGGCGCGGGTGTTGATCTGGTGCATCAGGTCAAAGCGCTTGAGCTCGATGTGCTGAACGCCGGTCAGCTTGATTGCGCCGGCGTTGTTGATCAGCGCATCAATACCGCCGAAATGTTCGTTGGCCTGGGCGAGCGCTTCACGCACCGCGACTTCATCGCGCACATCCACCTGCAAGGCCAGCGCTTGGCCTCCCGCGGCTTCAACTTCCTTCGCGACGCTGAAAATCGTGCCCGGCAGTTTGGGATGCGGCTCGGCACTTTTGGCCGCAATCACAATGTTGGCCCCATCCCGCGCCGCCCGCAGCGCGATCTCACGACCAATCCCGCGACTGGCGCCGGTAATGAACAGGGTTTTGCCTTGTAAGGACATGCGTGCGCTCCTGATTGTTATTGTCTGAGCGAGTGGAACGGCTCGCCAGTCAATGTAGACGAAGTCTTCAGGTGTACGCGGTCGCTGTGGCGAGGAAGCTTGCTCCCGCTGGGCTGCGAAGCAGACCCAAATACTGAGGACGCGGTCTGTCAGGCAGACCGCGTTGGCAGGTTTGCGACGGCTTCGCCGCCGAGCGGGAGCAAGCTCCCTCGCCACAGAGGGGAGCGGGGCTTGCTGCTTAGCGGGACATGACTTCCCGAATATCCGCCGCCAATTCACGAACGCGTTCTTCCTCGGTATCCCACGAGCACATGAAGCGTGCGCCGCCGTTGCCGATGAAGGTATAGAAGCGCCAGCCCTTGGCGGTCAGCGCAGCGATGGCCGGTTCCGAGAGTTGCAGGAACACGCCGTTGGCCTGCACCGGGAACATCAGTTCAACGCCCTGAATGTCACTGACCAGTTCAGCCAGCAACTGCGCGCAGTGGTTGGCATGGCGGGCGTACTTGAGCCAGGCGTCGTTTTCCAGAATCCCGACCCACGGTGCCGAGAGGAAGCGCATCTTGGACGCCAGCTGACCGGCCTGTTTGCAGCGGTAGTCGAAGTCTTCGGCCAGTTTGTGGTTGAAGAACAGAATCGCTTCACCCACGGCCATGCCGTTTTTCGTGCCGCCGAAGCACAAGACATCGACCCCGGCCTTCCAGGTCAGGTCCGCTGGCGAGCAGCCAAGAAATGCGCAGGCGTTGGAGAACCGCGCGCCGTCCATGTGCAGGTTCAGGCCCAGTTCTTTGCAGGTGACACTGATGGCGCGGATTTCTTCCGGGGTGTAGATGCTGCCGACTTCGGTGGCCTGGGTCAGGGTCACGACGCGCGGTTTCGGGTAGTGGATGTCCTGGCGCTTGAGGGCCACTTCGCGGATCGATTCCGGGGTCAGCTTGCCGTTTTCGGTGCGGGCGACCAGCAGTTTGGAGCCGTTGGAAAAGAACTCCGGCGCGCCGCATTCGTCGGTTTCGACGTGGGCGGTTTCCGAGCAGATCACGCTGTGGTAACTCTGGCACAGCGACGACAGGGCCAATGAGTTGGCCGCAGTGCCGTTGAAGGCGAAGAACACTTCGCAGTCGGTTTCGAACAATTTGCGGAATTGATCGGACGCGCGGGCGGTCCATTCATCGTCGCCGTAAGCGCGCTGGTGACCGTGGTTGGCCTGTTCCATCGCCGCCCAGGCTTCAGGGCAGATACCGGAATAGTTGTCGCTGGCGAATTGTTGGCTCTTATCGGTCATGGCCCTGCTTTCCGTGGTCGGGACGCTTATGGTGAAGCGTTTCGTGGTCAATGATGGTGCGCACTTTACCGAAGATCATCCGGGGAGCACACGGGATGCGTCTGACAGAACAATACAAAGACGACGGGCAATTATGCACATGACGCAACGGGATGGGGCACTGGATCTGCTGAAGTGGCTGGCGCTCCTGAGCATGGTGCTCGATCACCTGCGATATGTCGGTTACTCCGTCGATATTCTTTATGCTCCCGGCCGGTTGGCGTTTCCGTGGTTTTGTCTGGCGATGGCGGCGAATGTTTCGCGGGCACGGGAAGTCACACATCAGTGGCGGTATTTGGGCTGGTTGATTCTGTTCAGTGCCATCAGCGAAATCCCTTACAGGATATTCATCCCTGATCCCGACACCCTGAATGTGTTGCCTACGCTGGTGCTTGGGCTATTGGTCGCGCGTGGCTGGCAGGATGAAACACTGCCATCGCGCCTGCTCGCGGTCGGCGCTGTGATGCTGGGAGCACTGTTCTCGGAACGCCTGATGTTCGGTTTCTTTGGTGTTCTGCTGCCTCTGGCGATGCTGCTGGTGATCAGGCGGCCCTGGTATTTCAGCCTGTTTCCGGGATTGGTTTGCATGGCTGCCAATCAATGGCATGTGTTGTATGCCTCGGCCCGATTTGGCAGCAGCGCCGCCTTGTTCGGGATTGCCACTTGTCTGATCGCGCCATTGCTCGGGTTGTTCTTGTTGCGACATGCCAGCCGTTTCAAGCCGCCGCCGATGCGGCGTTGGGCGTATGCGCTCTATCCCGCGCACTTCCTCGCATTGCTGGCCCTACGCCAACTCCTGGCCTGAACCCGTCCTGTGGCGAGGGAGCTTGCTCCCGCTGGGCTGCGCAGCAGCCCCAAACCCAGAACATGCGGTTCTGCAGTCAGATCGAGTTTGTCGGTTTTACGACTGCTTCGCAGCCGAGCGGGAGCAAGCTCCCTCGCCACAAAGGCCTTTGCCAGCCATCCTTTGCAGTCCATGTCGTAAACGCACCTTTGCGTGGCGTCCGTAGGCATTTGGCCTGTCTGCGCCGGTCATACCATCGCATCAAAGGGCACTGCCGACAGGTACGTGCCTCACCGAGACGAATGGCGCACCGCCGCCGCTGGGAGAGACGCGATGTTCAGCAAGCAAGACCAGATCAAGGGTTACGACGATGCACTGCTGGCGGCGATGAATGCCGAGGAGCAACGCCAGGAAGATCACATCGAGCTGATCGCGTCAGAGAACTACACCAGCAAACGCGTCATGGAAGCGCAGGGCAGTGGCCTGACCAACAAATACGCCGAAGGCTATCCGGGCAAGCGCTACTACGGTGGCTGCGAGCACGTGGACAAGGTTGAAGCCCTGGCCATCGAACGCGCCAAGCAACTGTTCGGCGCCGATTACGCCAACGTGCAGCCGCACTCCGGTTCTTCGGCCAACAGCGCCGTGTACCTGGCCCTGCTGCAAGCCGGCGACACCATTCTGGGCATGAGCCTGGCCCATGGCGGCCACCTGACCCACGGTGCCAAGGTGTCGTCCTCGGGCAAGCTGTACAACGCCGTGCAGTACGGTATCGACACCAAAACCGGCTTGATCGACTACGACGAAGTCGAGCGCCTGGCCGTCGAATGCAAGCCGAAGATGATCGTCGCCGGCTTCTCGGCCTACTCCAAGACCCTCGACTTCCCACGCTTCCGCCAGATCGCCGACAAGGTCGGTGCGCTGCTGTTCGTCGACATGGCTCACGTTGCCGGTCTGGTCGCTGCCGGCCTGTACCCGAACCCGCTGCCTTACGCCGATGTGGTCACTACCACCACCCACAAGACCCTGCGCGGTCCACGTGGCGGCCTGATCCTGTGCAAGTCCAACGAAGAAATCGAGAAGAAGCTCAACGCAGCCGTCTTCCCGGGTGCCCAGGGCGGCCCGCTGATGCACGTGATCGCCGGTAAGGCCGTGTGCTTCAAGGAAGCTCTGGAGCCAGGTTTCAAGGCTTACCAACAACAAGTGATCGACAACGCCCAGGCCATGGCCGGCGTATTTATCAAACGCGGCTACGATGTAGTGTCCGGCGGCACCGACAACCACCTGTTCCTGGTCAGCCTGATCCGTCAGGGCCTCACCGGCAAAGAAGCGGATGCAGCACTCGGTCGCGCCCACATCACCGTGAACAAGAACGCTGTCCCGAATGATCCACAGTCGCCGTTCGTCACTTCGGGCCTGCGCATCGGCACCCCGGCGGTGACCACGCGCGGCTTCAAGGTGACCCAGTGCGTCACGCTGGCCGGCTGGATCTGCGACATCCTCGACAACCTCGGCGACGCCGATGTCGAGGCCAATGTCGCGCAGCAAGTGTCGGCCCTGTGCGCAGATTTCCCGGTTTATCGCTGAGCGCGGTTTTGGAGTAAATGACTATGCAACGCTACTCGGGCTTCGGCCTCTTCAAACACTCCCTCAGCCATCACGAAAACTGGCAGAAAATGTGGCGCACGCCGACCCCTAAAAAGGTCTATGACGTGGTCATCGTCGGCGGTGGCGGGCATGGTCTCGCCACGGCTTACTACCTGGCCAAGGAACACGGCATCACCAACGTGGCCGTGGTCGAGAAAGGCTGGCTGGGCGGCGGTAACACCGCGCGCAACACCACCATTGTCCGCTCCAACTACCTGTGGGACGAGTCGGCGCACCTGTACGAACACGCGATGAAATTGTGGGAAGGTCTTTCCCAGGACCTGAACTACAACGTGATGTTCTCCCAGCGCGGCGTCTACAACCTGTGCCACACCCTGCAAGACATTCGTGATTCCGAGCGTCGGGTCAGCGCCAACCGCCTCAACGGCGTGGACGGTGAACTGCTCGATGCCAAACAAGTGGCCGACGAGATTCCGTACCTCGACTGCTCGAAGAACACGCGCTATCCGGTGATGGGCGCAACCGTCCAGCGTCGCGGCGGCGTAGCCCGTCACGATGCCGTGGCGTGGGGCTTTGCCCGTGCCGCTGACGCACTCGGCGTGGACCTGATCCAGCAGACCGAAGTGATCGGTTTCCGCAAGGAAAACGGTGTGTGCATCGGTGTTGAAACCAACAAGGGCTTCATCGGCGCCAAGCGCGTCGGTGTGGTCACTGCCGGTAACTCCGGGCACATGGCCAAGCTGGCCGGTTTCCGTCTGCCGATCGAATCCCACCCGCTGCAAGCGCTGGTGTCCGAGCCGATCAAACCGATTATCGACAGCGTGATCATGTCCAACGCCGTGCACGGCTACATCAGCCAGTCCGACAAGGGCGACCTGGTGATCGGCGCCGGTATCGACGGCTACAACGGCTACGGCCAGCGTGGTTCGTACCCGGTGATCGAACACACCATCCAGGCCATCGTCGAGATGTTCCCGGTGCTGTCTCGCGTCCGCATGAACCGTCAGTGGGGCGGCATCGTCGACACCACGCCGGATGCGTGCCCGATCATTTCGAAAACCCCGGTCCCGAACATGTTCTTCAACTGCGGTTGGGGCACCGGTGGCTTCAAGGCAACACCTGGCTCGGGCAACGTGTTTGCCGCGAGCCTGGCCAAGGGTGAAATGCACCCATTGGCCGCACCTTTCTCCATCGACCGTTTCCACAACGGTGCGTTGATCGACGAACACGGCGCTGCTGCGGTTGCCCACTAACAGGAGAAATCCCCATGTTGCATATCTTCTGTCCTCACTGCGGCGAGCTGCGCTCCGAAGAGGAATTCCACGCATCCGGCCAGGCGCACATCCCGCGTCCACTGGATCCGAACACCTGCACCGACGAGGAGTGGGGCGACTACATGTTCTTCCGCGATAACCCTCGCGGTTTGCACCACGAACTGTGGATTCACGCCGCCGGTTGCCGTCAGTACTTCAACGCCACCCGCGACACCGTGACCTACGAGATTCTCGAGACCTACAAGATCGGCACCAAGCCACAATTCACCGACAAGACCGATAGCCCGAAAGCGGCCACCACGGCTCTGGGAGAGAAGGTATGAGCCAGATCAATCGCCTGTCCAACGGCGGACGGATCGACCGCAACAAAGTGCTGAGCTTCACCTTCAACGGTCAGGTCTACAAAGGCTTTGAAGGCGACTCCCTGGCCGCTGCCCTGCTGGCCAACGGTGTCGACATCATCGGCCGCAGCTTCAAGTATTCCCGTCCGCGCGGCATCTTCGCTGCCGGTGCCGAAGAGCCGAACGCCGTGCTGCAGATCGGCGCCACCGAAGCCACGCAAATCCCGAACGTACGCGCCACGCAACAAGCGCTGTACCAAGGCCTGGTCGCCACCAGCACCAACGGCTGGCCGAGCGTGAACAACGACATGATGGGGATTCTCGGCAAGGTCGGCGGCAAGCTGATGCCGCCGGGCTTCTACTACAAAACCTTCATGTACCCGCAATCGTTCTGGATGACGTACGAGAAGTACATTCGTAAGGCCGCAGGTTTAGGCCGTTCGCCGACCGAGAACGATCCGGACACCTACGACTACATGAACCAGCACTGCGACGTGCTGATCGTCGGCGGTGGCCCTGCTGGCCTGGCCGCTGCCTTGGCCGCTGCGCGCAGCGGTGCCCGCGTGATCCTCGCCGATGAGCAGGAAGAGTTCGGCGGCAGCCTGCTCGATTCCCGCGAAAGCCTCGACGGCAAACCGGCTACCGAGTGGGTCGCCAGTGTCATCGCCGAACTGAAAGACACCCCGGACGTGCTGCTGTTGCCGCGCGCCACGGTCAACGGTTACCACGACCATAACTTCCTGACCATTCACGAGCGCCTGACCGATCACCTCGGCGACCGCGCCCCGATTGGCCAGGTGCGTCAGCGCATCCACCGGGTTCGCGCCAAGCGCGTGGTCCTGGCGACCGGCGCTCACGAGCGTCCACTGGTTTATGGCAACAACGACGTGCCGGGCAACATGCTCGCCGGTGCAGTCTCGACTTACGTGCGCCGTTACGGCGTGGCACCGGGCAAGAAACTGGTGCTGTCGACCAACAACGATCACGCCTACCGCGTTGCGCTGGATTGGCTCGATGCCAGCCTGCAAGTGGTGGCCATCGCTGACGCCCGCAGCAACCCGCGTGGTGCGCTGGTGGAAGAAGCCCGCGCCAAAGGCATTCGCATCCTGACCGGCAGCGCCGTGATCGAGGCCCGTGGCAGCAAGCACGTGACCGCCGCTCGCGTTGCCGCGATCGATGTAAAAGCACACGCCGTGACCAGTCCTGGCGAGTGGCTTGATTGCGATTTGATCGCCAGTTCCGGCGGTTACAGCCCGGTGGTTCACCTGGCGTCGCACTTGGGTGGCAAGCCGATCTGGCGTGAAGACATCCTTGGTTTCGTACCGGGCGAAGCACCGCAGAAACGCGTGTGCGTCGGTGGCATCAACGGCGTCTACGGCCTCGGCGATTCCCTGGCCGATGGTTTTGAAGGCGGCGCTCGCGCAGCCAGCGAAGCCGGTTTCAGCGTGGTCGAAGGCACCTTGCCGAAAGCCCTGAGCCGTCTGGAAGAGCCAACGTTGGCGCTGTTCCAGGTGCCGCACGAAAAGAACACCGCACGTGCGCCGAAGCAATTCGTCGACCTGCAAAACGACGTCACCGCTGCCGCCATCGAACTGGCGACCCGCGAAGGCTTCGAGTCGGTCGAGCACGTCAAACGCTACACCGCACTGGGCTTCGGCACTGACCAGGGCAAGCTCGGCAACGTCAACGGCCTGGCCATCGCCGCCCGTTCGCTGAACGTGACCATCCCGCAGATGGGCACCACCATGTTCCGTCCGAACTACACGCCGGTTACCTTCGGCGCCGTGGCCGGCCGTCACTGTGGGCACATTTTCGAGCCAGTCCGTTTCACTGCCCTGCATCACTGGCACGTGAAAAACGGCGCCGAGTTCGAAGACGTCGGTCAGTGGAAGCGTCCGTGGTACTTCCCGAAAAACGGTGAAGACATTCATGCCGCGGTGAAACGCGAATGCAAAGCCGTGCGCGACAGCGTCGGCCTGCTGGACGCGTCGACCCTCGGCAAGATCGACATCCAGGGCCCGGATGCGCGCGAGTTCCTCAACCGCATCTACACCAACGCCTGGACCAAGCTCGACGTGGGCAAGGCCCGTTACGGCCTGATGTGCAAAGAAGACGGCATGGTCTTCGACGACGGCGTCACCGCTTGCCTGGCCGACAACCATTTCGTGATGACCACCACCACCGGCGGCGCTGCACGCGTGCTGCAATGGCTGGAAATCTACCAACAGACCGAATGGCCAGACCTGAAGGTGTACTTCACTTCCGTGACGGATCACTGGGCAACCATGACCCTGTCCGGGCCGAACAGCCGCAAGCTGCTCAGCGAAGTCACCGACATCGACCTGAGCAACGAAGCCTTCCCGTTCATGACCTGGAAAGAAGGCCTGGTCGGCGGTGTGCCGGCGCGGGTGTTCCGGATTTCGTTTACCGGTGAGCTGTCGTACGAAGTCAACGTGCAAGCCGACTACGCCATGGGCGTGCTCGAGAAAATCGTCGAGGCCGGCAAGCAATACAACCTGACCCCGTACGGCACCGAAACCATGCACATCCTGCGGGCCGAGAAGGGCTTCATCATCGTCGGCCAGGACACTGACGGCTCGATGACGCCTGATGACCTGAACATGGGCTGGTGTGTCGGTCGCACCAAACCGTTCTCGTGGATCGGCTGGCGTGGCATGAACCGCGAAGACTGTGTGCGTGATCAGCGCAAACAGCTGGTGGGCCTGAAGCCGATCGATCCGGCCAAATGGCTGCCGGAAGGTGCGCAACTGGTGTTCAACACCAAGCAGACGATCCCGATGACGATGGTCGGTCACGTCACCTCCAGCTACCTGCACAACTCCCTGGGCTATTCGTTTGCCATGGGCGTGGTGAAAGGCGGTTTGAAGCGCATCGGCGAGCGGGTGTTCGCACCGCTGGCGGATGGCAGCGTGATCGAGGCGGAAATCGTTTCTTCGGTGTTCTTCGATCCGAAGGGTGATCGCCAGAACATCTAATGGCCTCGAGAACTGTGGGCGGGCTACCAATCGCTAGCAGGCTAGCTCCCACAGGGGAACGCGGTTGAATGTGGGAGCTAGCCCGCTAGCGATAGTGGTAGTGCAGCCTCCACAGGAACCAACAGAATTCAGGAACAGGTGCTTTATGACCGCAGCCAATGTTTACCAACAACGCCCAACCACCGGGGCCAAGGCCGAGTCGTCGCTGCATCATGCCGACCTCGCCAGCCTGGTCGGCAAGGGCCGCAAAAACGCCGGCGTGATCGTGCGTGAGAAAAAACTCCTCGGCCACCTGACCCTCCGTGGCGATGGCCACGACGCTGCGTTTGCCGCGGGCGTGCACAAGGCCCTGGGCATCGAATTGCCGGGCGCACTGACCGTCATCGTCAAAGGCGAAACCAGCCTGCAATGGATGGGGCCGGATGAATGGCTGCTGATCGTGCCAACCGGCGAAGAGTTCGCCGCCGAGCAGAAACTGCGTGAAGCGCTGGGCGATTTGCACATCCAGATCGTCAACGTCAGCGGTGGTCAGCAGATCCTCGAACTGAGCGGCCCGAACGTGCGTCAGGTGCTGATGAAATCCACCAGCTACGACGTGCACCCGAACAGCTTCCCGGTGGGCAAGGCTGTCGGCACCGTGTTCGCCAAGTCGCAACTGGTGATCCGCCACACGGCCGAAGACACCTGGGAACTGCTGATTCGTCGCAGCTTCTCGGATTACTGGTGGTTGTGGTTGCAGGATGCGGCGGCTGAGTACGGGCTGAGCGTCCAGGCGTAATTCGGCTCATGACTGCTTTTGTGGCGAGGGAGCTTGCTCCCGCTCGACTGCGAAGCAGTCGCAAACCCTGTATCCGCATTCCTCCTGTAGGAATGCGGTCGCTGATTTTGGGGTCGCTTCGCAACCCAGCGGGAGCAAGCTCCCTCGCCACAGAGTTCTCTCTGATCACAGATGTAGCAGCAGGAGTCACCGCACTATGAGCCGCGCCCCAGACACATGGATTCTGACCGCCGACTGCCCCAGCGTCCTCGGCACCGTGGACGCGGTGACCCGCTTTCTGTTCGAGCAGGGCTGCTACGTCACCGAGCACCACTCCTTCGATGACCGGCTTTCGGGCCGGTTCTTCATTCGCGTGGAATTCCGCCAGCCCGACGGCTTTGACGAACAAGCCTTCCGCGCGGGCCTCGAAGAACGTGGCCAGGCCTTCGGGATGATCTTCGAACTGACCGCGCCGAACTACCGGCCAAAAGTGGTGATCATGGTCTCCAAGGCCGATCACTGCCTCAACGATTTGCTCTACCGCCAGCGCATCGGCCAGTTGTCGATGGACGTCGCCGCCGTGATCTCCAACCACCCGGACCTCAAGCCGTTGGCCGACTGGCACCAGATTCCGTATTACCACTTCCCGCTCGACCCCAACGACAAGCCGTCGCAGGAGCGTCAGGTGTTGCAGGTGATCGAAGAGTCCGGTGCCGAACTGGTGATCCTTGCGCGCTACATGCAGGTTCTGTCGCCGGAGCTGTGCCGCAAACTCGACGGCAAGGCGATCAATATCCACCACTCCCTGCTGCCGGGGTTCAAGGGTGCGAAGCCGTATCACCAGGCCTACAACAAGGGCGTGAAACTGGTGGGCGCAACGGCGCATTACATCAACAACGACTTGGATGAAGGTCCGATCATCGCTCAGGGCGTGGAAGTGGTGGACCACAGTCATTACCCGGAAGATTTGATCGCCAAGGGGCGGGATATTGAAGGGCTGACGTTGGCTCGCGCGGTTGGATATCACATCGAGCGACGCGTGTTTTTGAACGCGAACAGAACCGTCGTTCTTTAGGTCGCCATCGCTAGCAGGCTAGCTCCCACAGGGTTTTGGGTTGTTCACAAATCCTGTGTTCACCCGAATCACTGTGGGAGCTAGCCTGCTAGCGATGACGCCATTACAAGCAACACATAAACAGCATCTATACCCGAGCAATCAACGCGCCGCCGATCCAATGGCGACGCGACCGCTACATAAAAACAACAGCGAGGTGAAAGCATGTCTGGCAATCGTGGTGTGGTGTATCTCGGCGCAGGCAAGGTCGAAGTACAGAAAATCGACTATCCGAAAATGCAGGACCCGCGTGGCAGGAAGATCAATCACGCTGTCATCCTGCGCGTGGTTTCCACCAATATCTGTGGTTCCGACCAGCACATGGTGCGCGGCCGTACCACCGCCCAGACCGGTCTGGTGCTGGGCCACGAGATCACTGGCGAAGTGATCGAAAAGGGCAGCGACGTCGAGAACCTGCAGATCGGCGACCTGGTGTCCGTTCCGTTCAACGTGGCTTGCGGGCGCTGCCGTTCCTGCAAGGAAATGCACACCGGCGTCTGCCTCAGTGTTAACCCGGCGCGTCCGGGCGGCGCTTACGGTTATGTCGACATGGGCGACTGGACCGGCGGTCAGGCTGAATACGCGATGGTGCCGTACGCCGACTTCAACCTGCTGAAACTGCCTGATCGCGATCGCGCGATGGAAAAAATCCGCGACCTGACCTGCCTCTCCGACATCCTGCCAACCGGTTACCACGGCGCAGTGACGGCCGGCGTTGGCCCAGGCAGCACCGTGTACATCGCAGGTGCCGGCCCGGTCGGTCTGGCGGCTGCCGCTTCCGCTCGCCTGCTGGGCGCGGCGGTAGTGATCATCGGCGACGTCAACACCGTCCGCCTGGCACACGCCAAGGCGCAAGGTTTCGAAATCGCCGACCTGTCCCTGGACACCCCGCTGCACGAACAGATCGCTGCGCTGCTGGGTGAACCGGAAGTGGATTGCGCCGTCGACGCCGTGGGCTTCGAAGCGCGCGGTCACGGCCATGACGGCGTGAAACACGAGGCTCCGGCCACCGTGCTCAACTCGCTGATGGGCGTGGTTCGGGTGGCCGGCAAAATCGGTATCCCTGGCCTGTACGTGACCGAAGATCCGGGTGCCGTGGACGCGGCCGCGAAAATGGGCAGCCTGAGCATCCGCTTCGGTCTGGGCTGGGCCAAGTCCCACAGCTTCCACACCGGCCAGACTCCGGTGATGAAGTACAACCGCCAGCTGATGCAGGCGATCATGTGGGATCGCATCAACATCGCCGAAGTGGTGGGCGTTCAGGTGATCAGTCTGGATCAGGCACCGCAAGGCTATGGCGAGTTCGATGCGGGCGTGCCGAAGAAGTTTGTGATCGATCCGCACAAGCTGTTCAGCGCGGCATAAGGCTTCACGCAATACAAAACGGCGACCTTCGGGTCGCCGTTTTTATTGGAAGGAACACAAACCCTGTGGCGAGGGAGCTTGCTCCCGCTGGGCTGCGAAGCAGCCCCAAAACAATCCTACTCGGTGTATCAGGTAAAAAGAGGTGACTGAATTTACGACAGCTTCGCCGCCGAGCGGGAGCAAGCTCCCTCGCCACAAAAGCTTGCTTCAGTGCCGCGAGTTAGAGCACCGCCAACGCCCCTTGATACAACACCGGCCCCGTCGGTTGCCCGGTCGGCGAACCACCCTTCGGCTCAAGACTCACCGCCAATGCTATCGGCTTGCCGATCAACGCTTTCTGCGCATCGCTGAGTTCTACGCGTCCCTTGCCACCCGCCGGAATCACACCAAGGGAAATCGGTTTGCCATCCGCCGGAATCGCCCACAACTCCAGGCTGCGTCCCGGATCGACCGCCGCCAGCGTCAGTGGTTCGACCTTCAGATAATCCTCATGTGCTTCGACCTTAAGCGCAGGCTGCGCGTCGGCCGTCAGCAGCGTGGCGCTGTAACGCGCACTGTCGCGGTTATAAATCACGCCCAGCGTTACCGCGATCACCAGCGAACATACCGCCGCCGTCAGCCGCATCCAGTTCCAGAACGGTCGTTTCTCAGGCACATGCAAAACCTGTGGCTCGATTCGCGCGGTGATGCCTTCCCACACACGATCCGGCACCGGCTGTTCGGGCAGGGCTTCAGTCAGGCTGGCCAGGCTTTCCTGCCATTGCGCCAGCTCTGCACGCAACGCCGCGTCCTCCAGCAGCAACCGTTCAAATCGTCGGCGAGCGGCCGGGGGCATCAGGCCGATGGCGTAGTCGGCGGCGAGGGCGCGGCGCAGGGGCGGGGTTTGATAGTTCATGATTCAAGGCACCTGCGCAGGCGCTCCATTCCACGGCGGATCCAGGACTTCACCGAGCCCAGCGGCGCGGCCAGGTGTTCCGCCAGTTCCGAGCACGACAACCCCTGAAAATACGCGACGGTAATTGATTGGCGCTGCATGCCTTCAAGGCTTTCCAGGCAGCGGTTCAAGTCGCTGGCATCGCGGGCACTGCTCAATTGTTCATGGGCCGAGGGACTTTCATCCACCAGGGCCTGTTCTTCGAATTCGGTCAGCGGCCGGTCGCGGTGTTTGCGCAACTGGTCGATGGCTTGGTGACGCGTGATGTTGATCATCCAGGTCAGCGGGGCCGACAGATGAGCCTCATAGCGCGCAGCGTTGTTCCAGATGCGCACGAAACTTTCCTGCAAGACCTCTTCAGCCAGGTCGGAGCGCCCCATGAATCGCAGGGCGACACCGTGCAGCCGTGGTCCGACACTGCGGTAGAGCGTCTCGAAAGCGCGGCGGTCACCCAGCGAACACTGGGCCAGAAGCTGCCTGAGCTGATCGGTGTCGGCGATGGATATAACGGTTCTCCAGACAATCGAAGCGGGCTGTGTGAGGGGGCGGGTGCAGCCAGAGGTTAGTTCACGGTGTGCGGTTGTTCCATTCACTGGCCGACCCCTCGGGAAAAACCGCCGCCCCCGATGCGCGGGCGGCGGCACGGCTCAGCTCTTGGGCATCAGCACTTTGTCGATGACCTGAATCACCCCGTTGGACTGGTACACGTCATAGGTGGTGATGTCGGCAACGTCACCTTTTTCATCCTTGATGGTGATGTTGTGCGGGCCGTTCATCATGGCCCAGAGCTTGCCGCCGGCCACCGTGGTGAGCTCGGTTTTCCCGCCACCGGCCTTGATCTTCCCGGCCAGGGTCGTCATGTCGAGTTTTCCGGCGACAACGTGGTACGTGAGGATTTTGCTCAGGGTTGCCTTGTTTTCCGGTTTCAGCAGCGTATCGACAGTGCCAGCGGGGAGGGCGGCAAACGCCGAGTTGACCGGCGCAAACACCGTGAACGGGCCTTTACCCTTGAGGGTGTCGACCAGGCCCGCCGCTTTCACGGCGGCTACCAGCGTGGTGTGGTCGGCGGAGTTGACCGCGTTATCGACGATGTCCTTGCTCGGCAGCATGTTTTGGCCGCCGACCATGACAGTGTTGTGACCCCTCTCTTTCGCTTGCACAGTGTTCAGGGCAAATCCGCCAAGGGCCAGGGTCAGCAGGCTGGCAATCAAGGGAGTTTTGATCGAAGTGCGTTTCATGGTGATGATCCTTTTGTGGAGAATCGGCCAGTAGTGTCTGTCCGTGCTTGATATACGTGGCTCGGACTCGACTGGATGCAGCACCGGGAAATTATTTTGAACAGGTTTTGCGTTTTGACCGGCTGGGATTGAGCTATTGCTCGCCCTTGGAAAGGCTGGGAACAATCCTCGGGGATGCCAGTCCAACAGACAGTTTTTCGCCGCCCGTTATCAGGCGGTTTTCATGGCACACGAGGATGTCTGGATGAAGATTTCACATGGTTTTGCACTGGCATCGCTCATGACCCTGGCGGCCAGCCCGGTCTTTGCTCAGTTCAGCCTGAGCGATGCGGCCAATGCCATTTCCGGCATGAAGGGCGATAACGCCGCCACAGCGGCAGCGCCGACCTCTGAAACGGCGGGTTTGCTGGGTGCGCTCAGCCAATTGAACGTGACACCCCAGCAAGCCGTCGGTGGCACCGGGGCAATGTTGGGGCTGGCGAAGAACCAGTTGAGTTCGACCGACTATTCGGAACTGGCCAAAAGCGTACCGGGCATCGACAAGCTGTCGGGCGGCGGTGAGCTGGGTGCGCTCGCCGGTCTGCTCGGTTCGAATGGCAAGGCCGCCGGTCTGGATAACGCGCTGGGCAACGTCAAGGACACCAAGGACCTGAACAACGCGTTCAGTGCACTGGGCATGGACAGCGGCATGATCGGCCAGTTTGCCCCGGTGATTCTGCAGTATCTCGGTCAGCAGGGCGTGGGCGGTTCGCTGCTGCAGAGCCTGGGCGGAATCTGGGGCGCCGGCAGCTGATTCAGCGGCGCTCGGCGCGCAAGGCGTCGATGCGCCGGTCCTTCTCGATCCAGAGCTGGTTGACCCAGTTCTGGACCGTCTCGCGAAACGCCGCATCATTCTCGTAATCGCCCTGCCACAGCGCGGGGTCGAGTTCGCGGGTGTTGATGTCGATGATGACCCTCGGCACGTTGCCGCTGATCAAATCCCAGAACCCCGGAATCTTCTGCTGCGGATACACCACCGTCACATCGAGAATGGCATCCAGCTGTTCACCCATCGCCGCCAGTACAAACGCGACACCACCAGCCTTGGGCTTGAGCAGATGGGTGAACGGTGACTGTTGCTGAGCGCTTTTCACCGAGGTGTAGCGGGTGCCTTCCAGATAATTGACCACCGTTACCGGCTGGCGCTTGAACAGCTCGCACGCGGCTCTGGTGATCTCCAGATCCTTGCCCGCAAGCGTCGGGTTTTTCGCCAGAAACGCCTTGGTGTAGCGCTTCATGAACGGGTAATCCAGCGCCCACCACGCCAGGCCCAGGAACGGTACCCAGATCAGTTCTTTCTTGAGGAAGAATTTGAAAAACGGCGTGCGCCGGTTGAGTGTCTGGATCAGTGCCGGGATATCGACCCAGGATTGATGGTTGCTGATCACCAGATACGACGTGTCGACCCGCAGGTCAGCGCCGCCGCGAATGTCCCATTGTGTGGGGATGCACAGACGGAAGATCAGCTTGTCGATCTCGGCCCAGGTCTCGGCGATCCACATCACCGCCGTGGATGCGTAATCACGCCAGCGGCCGGGCAGGATCAGTTTGAGCAGGGCAAACACCATCAGCGGTCCGAACAGGACCAGGGTGTTGAGCAACAGCAGCAGGATAACGAAACAGCCGGTGAGCAGGCGGCGCATAAATAACTCTTGAAAGCGTTTGGGCGCGCCATGATAAGCAGCTTGGCGGCGCAGGCCAAATCGGTGGTGACGAATGTTTCACCTTTGCATCGTTATGCTTGCAGCCTGATGAGATCCCTGTGGCGAGGGAGCTTGCTCCCGCTGGGCTGCGAAGCGGCCCCAAAACCAGGCGCTGCGATTTTTCAGGCACACCGCATGAACCGGTTTTAGGACTGCTTCGCAGCCCAGCGGGAGCAAGCTCCCTCGCCACAAAGGTGTATGGCCGTCCAACTATCGTTGTTATTTGCGGTCTAGAATTCGGCCTCTGCGCTCCTATTTTCCAAAAAGGACATCCATTACGTGAAATCCCTCCTCGCACTGCTTTCCCTCGTGGCCCTGCCGGTCCTGGCCGCCGAGCCGACCCTGTACGGGCGCTACGAATACATTGCGCTGCCGGAAATCGGCGGTGAAGTCCTCAAGGCCAAAATGGACACCGGCGCCCTGACCGCGTCGCTGTCGGCCAAGGACATCGAAACCTTCACCCGCGACGGCGATGAGTGGGTACGCTTCCGCCTCGCTACCAAAGATGCGAGCAACAAGGTCTACGAGCACAAGGTCGCGCGGATCAGCAAGATCAAGACCCGCACAGAAGAAGACGAGGATGAAGATGCAGCGGCGCCCACCAAGCGTCCGGTGGTCGATCTGGAACTGTGCCTGGGCAACGTCAAGCGCACGGTTGAGGTCAACCTGACCGACCGCAGCAGCTTTAACTACCCGCTGCTGATCGGTGCCAAAGCCCTGCGTGAGTTTGGCGCGGCCGTGAACCCGGCGCGACGTTTCACCGCTGACAAACCCGACTGCTGATTTCAAGTGGTCTCATTGACGTGAGGTGAGGCTTGGGGCACCGTTCGCCCACCCAACTGCCGGGCTCGGACGCCATGCCTCATATCCTGATTGTCGAAGACGAAGCGGCGATTGCCGACACCCTGATTTTCGCCTTGCAGGGCGAAGGGTTCACCACGACGTGGCTGAGCCTCGGCGCCGCCGCGCTGGAGCTTCAGCGGCAGACGCCAGCGGATCTGATCATTCTCGACATCGGTCTGCCCGACATCAGTGGCTTCGAAACCTGCAAGCAACTGCGGCGTTTCAGCGACGTGCCGGTGATTTTTCTCAGTGCCCGCGATGCGGAAATCGATCGCGTCGTGGGCCTGGAAATCGGCGCCGACGATTACGTGGTCAAGCCGTTCAGCCCACGGGAAGTGGCCGCGCGGGTCCGGGCCATCCTCAAACGCATGGCGCCGCGTGCGGTGGCCGAGGTTGCATCGACACTGTTTCGCATCGACAGCGAGCGAGTGCAGATCAGCTATCGCGGCCAGTTGCTGACCCTGACGCGCCACGAATTCCGTCTGCTGCAATGCCTGCTCGAACAACCCGAACGCGTCTTCAGCCGCGAGCAATTGCTCGATGCGTTGGGTGTCGCCGCCGATGCCGGGTACGAGCGCAGCATCGACAGCCACATCAAGAGCGTGCGCGCCAAATTGCGCCAGGTGAAGGCCGACGCCGAGCCGATCCAGACCCATCGCGGCCTCGGCTACAGCTACAGCCCGGGGCACAGCTGATGCCATTGGGGATCCGGATTTTCCTGGTCTATGTGCTGTTCATCGGCCTGACGGGTTACTTCGTACTCAGCACCGTGATGGAAGAAATCCGCCCCGGCGTGCGTCAGTCCACTGAAGAAACCCTGGTCGACACCGCCAACCTGATGGCTGAAATCCTGCGCGACGACTTCAAGGCCGGCACGCTCAACCAGAACCGCTGGCCGGAACTGCTCAGGGCCTATGGCGAGCGGCAGCCAAAAGCCAATATCTGGGGGCTGCCGAAGAATCAGGTCAACCACCGTATCTACGTCACCGACGCCAAGGGCATCGTGGTCCTGGACTCCAGCGGCGTGGCGGTGGGTGAGGACTACTCGCGCTGGAACGACGTTCTGCTGACCCTGCGTGGCGAGTACGGCGCCCGCTCCAGTCGCAGCGATCCGAACGATGCCAGTTCTTCGGTGATGCACGTTGGCGCGCCGATTCGCGATAACGGCCGGATCATTGGCGTGGTCACGGTAGCCAAACCCAACAGCTCGTTGCAGCCTTACGTCGATCGCACCGAGCGCCGATTGCTCGCGTATGGCGCCGGGCTGATCGGCCTCGGTTTGCTGTTCGGCGCGCTGCTGTCGTGGTGGCTGAGCGCGGCGCTGCGGCGCTTGACCGCTTATGCGAAAGCCGTGAGTGAAGGCCGGCGGGTCGAGGTTCCGCATTATCGCGGCGGCGAAATGGAGCAACTGGCGACCGCCGTGGAGCAGATGCGCACGCAGCTCGAAGGCAAAGCCTACGTCGAGCGTTATGTGCACACGTTGACCCATGAACTGAAAAGCCCGCTGGCGGCGATTCGCGGCGCGGCGGAGTTGCTGCAGGGTGAGATGCCGTTGGCTCAACAGCAGCGTTTCGTCAGCAACATCGACAGCGAAAGCGTGCGGATGCAGCAATTGATCGAGCGTCTGCTGAATCTGGCTCAGGTTGAGCAGCGCCAAGGGCTGGAAGAGCGAGTGGCCGTGCCGTTGGCGGGGTTGGTCGATGAGTTGCTGAATGCGCAGGCCGCGCGCATTGAAGGCAAACAGTTGCGCGTGGAACAGGCGATTCCAGTGGATCTGGCGATCACTGGCGAGCCGTTTCTGTTGCGTCAGGCGTTGGGCAACCTGCTGGAAAATGCCTTGGATTTCACGCCGGCAAACGGTGTATTGCGATTCAGCGCCGCGAAGGTCGGGGAGCAGATTGAATTCAAACTGTTCAACCAGGCCGAGGCCATTCCCGACTACGCGTTGCCGCGATTGAGTGAGCGCTTCTATTCCTTGCCGCGTCCGGACAGCGGGCGCAAGAGCACCGGGTTGGGGCTTAACTTTGTTGAGGAAGTGGTGAAGTTGCATGGTGGGACATTGCACGTCGGCAATGTCGAGGGCGGGGTTGAAGTGATGTTGCGCCTGGCTTAGGACCGAGTCGTGGCCAATCGCCGGCTTGCCGGCGATGGGGCCGACCCGGTCTCCACACACTCTCCATATTCCCTCCATAAACCCCACACACTCTGATCCCAGACTCTCCCCATCCAAACAGGGAGAGTCCCATGAACCGAAATCTGACCCTAAAACTCGGGGCCATTGCCCTGCTGATTCTGTTGTTGCTGATCCCGCTATTGATGATCAACGGCGTGATCCAGGACCGTCAGCAACTGCGCGACGGTGTGCTCGAAGACATCGCGCGCAGTTCCAGCTACAGCCAGCGACTGAGCGGACCGTTGATGGTGGTGCCGTATCGCAAAGTGGTGCGCACCTGGAAACTCAACGAAAAAACCAACGAGCGTTACCAGGACGTCGGGGAAGAACGCGGTCGTTTGTATTTCCTGCCGGAACATTTCGAGCTGGAAGGGAAGGTCGACACCGAACTGCGCGCCCGGGGCATTTACGAGGCGCGGTTGTTCCACGCCGACAACCGCATCAGCGGACATTTCTCGGTCCCGGCGCAGTTGGGCATCAAAGAGGACTTCGCCGATTACCAATTTGACCAGCCGTTTCTCGCGGTCGGGATCAGCGACATTCGTGGCATCGAGAATGCGTTGAAACTGGAACTCAATGGTCAGCGTCTGGACTTTATTCCAGGCAGTCAGGTGGGGTGGTTGGGCGAGGGCGTGCACGTGACACTGCCGGCATTGAACACCGCGCAAGCCACAGAACTGGCTTTCGGTTTCGACCTGCGTTTACAAGGCACTGGCCAACTCCAGGTCCTCCCGGTGGGCAAGACGAGCAAGGTTTCGCTGGAGGCCAACTGGCCGCATCCAAGCTTCATCGGCAACTATCTGCCGGCCCAGCGCGAAGTCACCGATCAGGGCTTTACCGCCAATTGGCAGACAACCTTTTTCTCCACCAATCTGCAAGAAGCCCTGAGCAGCTGCGTATCCGGCAATGACTGTGAAGCGTTCAACAGCCGCAGCTTTGGCGTGAGCTTCATTGATCCAGTAGACCAGTACCTGAAAAGCGACCGGGCGATCAAATACGCATTGCTGTTCATCGTCCTGACCTTCGCCGGTTTCTTCCTCTTCGAAGTCCTGAAAAGCCTGGCCGTGCACCCAGTGCAATACGCGCTGGTGGGCGTGGCGCTGGCGTTCTTCTACTTGTTGTTGCTGTCGTTGTCTGAGCACATCGGTTTTGCCCTGGCGTATCTGTTGTCGGCGAGCGGTTGTGTGTTGCTGATCGGTTTCTATGTCTGCCACGTGCTGCGCAGCGTGCGCCACGGCTTGAGTTTTTCGGCGGGACTGGCGGCGTTGTATGGCCTGCTCTATGGCTTGTTGAGTGCCGAGGATTACGCGCTGCTGATGGGCTCGTTGCTGCTGTTCGGCTTGCTGGGCGTGTTCATGGTGCTGACCCGCAAACTGGATTGGTACGGGATCGGGCAGAAAGCAGCCAAGCCGCTGGAATTTGATATCGGGGTGGTGGAATGAGCCGGACGTTGGGGTTGCGTGAGGATCAGCGGGAGGGGGAGGTGTTGGCGACGCTGATATTCGGGTTGTTTCCGGTAGATCCGGTGTGGTGCCATCGCGAGCAGGCTCGCTCCCACAAAGGATCGATTGTGAACACAAAATATGTGAAAACCATAGATCAAATGTGGGAGCGAGCCTGCTCGCGATGAGGCCGGTCCAGCCAGCGAAAATCTAGACCTTAGGCATCGTCGCCACCATCGAAGGCCGCTGACTCACCTCGAAATACCACGCGGCCAACTGCGGATTCGACTCGCGCCATTCCAGATCCGGATGGCGCAGGTCGAGGTAACCCAGCGCACACGCCACACTGATCGCCGCCACATCGAAATGGCTGGTCAGCTCGGCAATCGCGTCTTTTTCCAGCAGCGCCAAGGCGCGGCGAATCTTGTCGCGCTGGCCGTCGAGCCATTCGTCCCAATGTTTCTCCGGGGCGCGCAGGGCGACTTCATAACGAACCAGCACCGCGGCGTCCATGATCCCGTCGGCCAGGGACGCCAGAGTCAGGCGCCGCCAGCGGGCCGAGCCTTCACGGGGGATCAGCGGATTGCCGACGTGCTGGTGGTCGAGGTAATCGAGGATCACCCGGCTGTCATGGATGACGTTGCCGTCTGCCAGGCGCAGGGCCGGGATTTTGCTCAGCGGGTTGTCGTCGATAAGCGGCAGGTCCGGGGCGACCGGGGTCAGCACACAGTTTTGCAGGGCGACGCGGTCTTGCTGACCGGTTTCGTGCAGCAGCACCATGACTTTGCGAACGAAGGGCGACAACGGGTTGTGGTAGAGGGTCATGCTGGGGGCGGACATGGCAGCGTCTCGGTCGGTGGACAGTGTCGGGAGCATAGCGCGTTGGGCCGACAGCCTGTAGGAGCAAAGCTTGCTCGCGAAGGGATCGCCTCGGTCAGTCCGTCAGACCGCGCTGACCCCTTCGCGAGCAAGCTTTGCTCCTACAGGGTTTTGCGCTGGAGCAACCCGCGCAGGGCGAGGATTGCGGGAACACCCAGGCCCAACCAGCTCAAGGCATCCCACACGCCATCCCCCAGTAACGCGGCAAACAAACCCGCGGCGCTGAGCAGGGCGATGACGGTCGGGGTGGCGAAGACCTTCCAGAAATTCGACTGCCTCGGCCTCATGCTTGCGCCTCCGCTTGTTCAAGCACTGGTCTGGCTGCCTTGCGCCGCACCACCCACAGGTAAACCCCGCTGCCGAGCACGATGATGGTCAGCACATCCATCGTTGCCCAGAGGATTTTCATCGGCATGCCGCCGTAATCACCGAAGTGCAGCGGTTGCGACATGCCCATGGCGTCCATGTACCACGGCCTTTCAGCCACCGCGGTGACTTGTAATGTACTGGCGTCGATCAACACCGGCGTCAGCAAGTGCGAGGTCAGGTGTGTGCTGCCCTTCATGAACACCGCGTAATGGTGTTCGCTGGAAAACCGCGTGCCGGGGAAGGCGATGAAGTCTGGCTGCATGCCGGGCGCGACTTCCTTGGCGATGTCGAGCAGGCGGGTGGCTGGCGCCAATTGTGTCAGGGGTGGCGCGTCGCGGTACGGCGCGACCATCGCACTCAGGCTGTCGTTGCGCCACGCGGCGATCAGCAGGTCGGCGCAAGCACTGATGACGCCGGTCACGCCAACCACCAGCGCCCAGGTCAGGGTGACCACACCGATCAGGTTGTGCAGGTCGAGCCAGCGCAGGCGGGTGGATTTGTCCTGGCGCACGGTGGCGAATTTCAGCCTGCGCATGAACGGCAGGTACAGCACCGTTCCGGACACGATCGCCACGACAAACATCAACCCCATGAACGCCAGCAACAGCTTGCCCGGCAGGCCGGCAAACATGTCCACGTGCAGGCGCAGCATGACCATCATGAAGCCGCCATTGGCCGATGGCATCTCCAGCGCTTCGCCGGTACGGGCGTCGAGCATGAAGGTGTGGGACGAATTCGGTTCGGTGCCGGCAGTGGCTGCCATGATCGCGATCGCGGCGTTGGGTTCGTCTTCGTCGAAGCCGAAATACTGCATGACTTCGCCGGGACGATGTTTTTCCGCGGCCTGCACCAACTGCTGCAAATTCAGCTGCGGGGTGTCGGCCGGCATGGACTTCAACTCGGCGGCATCACCCAGCAGGTGGTCGATCTCGTGATGGAAGATCAGCGGCAAGCCGGTCAGCGCCAGCATCAGCAGGAAGACCGTGCAAATCAGGCTGGTCCAGGTGTGGACGAAGGACCAGCGGCGAATTGTTTTGCTTTTCATTTCTCAGCCTTTAGAAATACCAAAGCCGTCCACGAAGGACGGCCTGGTTGCAGCGCGTATCAGATCAAACCGTTACCACTTGTAATTGACACTGGCCATCACGTTGCGGCGGTCGCCGTAGTAGCAATAGAAACCGTCACAAGTCGATATGTATTCCTTGTCGAACACGTTATTCGCATTGACGGCGACGCTGACGCCTTTGAGCGCGTTGTCCAGACGGCCGAGGTCGTAATGTACGGCTGCGTCATAGACGGTGTAAGAGTCGGAATGTCCGTCCGATTCATCACGCACGAAGGCCATGCTGCCAATGGCGATGTTGTCTGTTTCTCCGATGTAGCGCACGCCAAAGCCGAGTCCGAAGCCATCCAGAACACCCGTATGCCATGTGTAGTCACCCCAGACAGAGGCCTGATTTTCCGGGGTTAGAGGCAGTGGGCGGTTTTTGTCCAAGGGGCTGGTGACTTTGGTCATCTTGGTGTTGGCGTAAGTGTACGCGGCCGTCAATTTGAGGTTTTCGTTGACGTTGCCGGTTGCTTCCAGCTCAAAGCCACGTACTTTTGCTTCCCCTAGTGGGCGCGATACCCCCAAGGTGTCACTGAGCACGATGTCTTTTCTGGTCAGGTCGTAGGCCGCTGCCGTAAACAGGATATCGCTGCCTGGAGGTTGGTACTTGAGACCCACTTCATATTGCTTGCCCGTACCCGGCTGAAAAGCTTCACCATTGGCTCCACCGGCTTCGGCTTGAAAGGACTCGGCATAGGAAATGTAAGGTGTGAAGCCGGAATCGAATACATAACTGAGGGCCGCGTTACCGGTGAAGGCGGTATCGTCACGGGTGTCCTTGGCGTCGTTCATGTTGTAGAAGGTCGAGTCGGTATGCAGCCAGTCCTGACGACCGCCCAAAGTCAGACGCCAGTTGTCGAGGGCCATCTGGTCCTGAACGTATAGGCCCGTGTCATGGGTCTTCTGGTTGTAATCATTGAACGCGGTGTAGTTGACGTTACTGAAGTCTTGACCGTAAATCGGGTTGATGATGTTGCTGGTCGGCGCGCTACCGAACAGCCATTTGTAATTGGTATTGACGCGTTGGTGGTCCAGGCCCAGCAACAGCGTGTGCTTGATTGCACCGGTGTCAAAATCGGCCTGGAAGTTGTTGTCCACAGCGAACTGGCTGATGTCCTCGTTCACGACGTTGGCACCCCGAGCCACGGTACCGTCATCACTGACCGAACCGAAGAACCCGCCGGCGGTGATGCCTTGGAACGACAGATCGCTCTTGGTATAGCGAAGGTTTTGACGGAATTGCCAAACGTCGTTCATCCGGTGCTCGAAGGCATAACCCAAGGCGTAGTAAGTCTTGTCGTAGAACTCCCAGCTCGGATCGCCGAGGTTCTTGTGGTACTTCACCTCACCGGCGGGCGATGAGAGCTTGGTGCCCTGTAGTGGCAGGAATTGGCTGGTGATGCCGGTATCGTCGCGATTGAACTGGCTGAGGAAAGTCAGCTTGGTATCGGGATCGATATTCCAGGTCAGGCTGGGAGCGATGTTGTAGCGCTTGTCGTCGTTATGTTCGATGGCGGTGTTGCTATCGCGCACCACGCCGCTGACACGGTATAAAAAACGCCCTTCGTCATCGACGGGGCCAGTACTGTCGAAGCTGATCTGCTTGCGCTGGTAGCTGCCGACCTGCAATTGCACTTCGTTGCTGGCAATTTGTTCAGGGCGGCGGCTGACCATATCGATCAAACCACCGGGCGGCGTCTGGCCGTAGACTGAGGACGCAGGGCCACGCAGTAAAGCCACGCGCTCAAGATCCCAGGTTTCCATCTTCGGCATGGTGTAGGTGCCCTTTGGTAGCGGCAACCCATCGAGGAACTGGGTAGGTTCAAAACCGCGAACCTTCAGCCATTCGGCGCGACTGTCGCTGCCGTAGCTGCTGGCAACGACACCGGGCATGTAACGTACGGCGTCATCCAGGTTCTGTACCGCACGGTCTTGCATCTGCTCACGGCTCGCCACAGAGATCGAACGCGGCGCCTCAACCAACGCGGTGTCGGTCTTGGTCCCGGCGGCGGTACGCTTGGCCAGGTAACCTTCCACCGGGCCCCACGCGCTTTCCGTGTTTTCCACGCCGATGATGGCGGTTTCCGGCAAAGCCATCACGCCTTCAGGCACGGCCACAAGGCTGTAGGTGCCGGTGCTGCTCTGTTCCAGTTGCAGACCGGTGCCATTCAAGGCCGCGCGCAGGGCGCCGACGGCATCGTACTGACCGTTGACCGGGGCGGAGGTTTTGCCCGCTGCCAGTGCCGGATTCAGCGACAACGCTAGGCCAGACTGGCTGGCGATCTGGTTCAAGGTGCTGGCCAAAGGAGCGGCCGGCAGGTTGTAGGCGCGAACGCTGGACGCCTGTTCCGCAGCGATCAGTTGGCTGCTGGCCAGAGGAGTGCAAAGGGCAATGGCGACCGCCAGCAAACTGGGGCGCAACAAGGTGTCTAGCGAACGGGACATACGGCGGCTCCTGAAAGGGAATACTTCTCAATTGCCTAGGTGCCGAACGAAAAACCAAAAGTGATAGGGCTGGATGAAAATAATTTCGATTCAATTAGTGAATCGGTGCGCATCAGCCTTGAGGCATACGCCAAACCCTGTGGCGAGGGAGCTTGCTCCCGCTGGCCTGCGAAGCAGGCCCAAAACCAACGAATGCGTTTTCTTAAAACAGCTGGGGACGCTCCGCGACCCAACGGGAGCAAGCTCCCTCGCCACAAATGGCCTGCCTCAGGGCTTGGCATCCGCCTTCGCCACCGTCACCCACCATTGCGTGTGCTGCTCGATCTGCACCGGCAACGTCGGCAACAGGGCGCTCAACGCCAGATCGGTGTCATGCAACGGGAAACTGCCGGTGATCCGCAGGTCGGCAACCTCTGGCGCAACGCCCAGATGCCCGCGACGATAGCGCCCGAGTTCATGGACCAGATCCTCCAGGCGCGCGTTGTCCACCACCAGCATGCCGCGGGTCCAGGCATCGGCGCCGAGGTTGAGCGCGATGATCGGGCCCAGTCCATTGTTGCGCATCAGCACTTGCTGGCCTTCGCGCAGAATCTGTTCTTCCGGGCTCGACTCCGGATGGGCAGCCACGGCGGACTGCAGCACGCTCAGGCGCGTGCCTTCTTCTTCGCGTTTGACCAGGAACCGCGTGCCCAGTGCGCGCATGCTGCCTTCGCGGGTTTCGACGATAAACGGCCGGGCATCGCCGTGGCCGGTTTCGACGAGGATTTCCCCGTCCTGAAGAATCACCCGGCGCTGCTTCTCATCAAAGCGCACGTCTACGGCACTGTGGGTATTGAGGTTGATCACGGTGCCGTCGCTCAGGCGCAAGGTGCGTTGCTCGCCGGTGGCGGTGCGCTGATCGGCCAGCCAATAGTCGACCGGCAGATAACGTTCACCGGCGAATAGCGCCAGACCAATCACCGCGACGATGCTCGCCACGCCACTGCCCAGCTTGCGCACCCGTCGGCGAATGCTTTCACGCGATTGCAGCAACGCGGTGCGGGCCGGGCCGCTGGCCACGCTGAAACGCTGATCGAGCATGCCCAACTGGCGCCAGGCGCGGGCGTGCTCTTCGTGGGCGGCGTGCCATTTGGCGAACTCCTCGCGCTCCACCGGGTTGCCGGAGTCCAGCGACAATTGCCAGGCAATCGCCGCGTCCAGCACCTGTGCCGAGACCGGTTTGGAACTGACCGGGCTCATACCGGCTCACCGTACAGCGCGATGTAGCACTGACGAATGCCCTGAGCCAGGTATTGACGCACTCGCGGCACCGACACGCCCAGGCGCTGGGCGATTTCGGCGTGGCCGAGGCCGTCGAGACGGTTGTAGAGAAACGCTGCCCGGGCTTTGCTGGAGAGTTTGCCGAGCAGGCGATCGATGTTTTTCAGATCTTCGAGGATCAGTTGCTGTTCCTCCACCGACGGTTGTTCGCCTTCGGGAATCAGCATCAGTTCAGTGAGGTAAGCCTGTTCCAGCGCGGCGCGGCGGAAATAGTCGAACAGCAGGCCCTTGGCGATCGCCACCAGAAACGCCCGCGGTTCGCGCGGTTCGTTCAATTGATCACGGCCCAGCAACCGCACGAAGGTGTCCTGACTCAGGTCTTCGGCCCGTTGCGGACAGGCGACATTGCGTCGAAGCCAGGCCAATAGCCAGCTGCGGTGGTCGCGATATAACGCACCGACGAGCTCACTGTGGGGGCTTTGGACTGACGACACGCAGCATCACCGATTGGGAAGTGTTAACTAACGAGAATTGTTCGCGATTGTGGCAGAGGCGGGGGAGGTAAGCAATTGGCCACTGGTCAGGTGGATTTGAGCGGTGCGGTTCAACGGTAAACACATACCTGTGGCGAGGGAGCTTGCTCCCGCTCGGCTGCGCAGCAGTCGCAAAACCTGCGAACACGATTTGTCTGGAGAATGCAGGGGGCTGCTTCGCACCCCAGCGGGAGCAAGCTCCCTCGCCACAGAGACAGGTGTGAGGTCTAAAAGGAAGGCGAGCGCTGCCTGCGTTTCCACTGACTCACCCGCTGCTGCAGATTCAACGGGCTATGAATCTGCTGTTGCCGCGCGCGGCTGAACAGGATCAACGCCAGTTCCGCCGTCGCCAGCGCATCGGCACTGGCGTTGTGGCGCTCGAACACTTCGAGCTTGAACCAGTCGATCCACTCATCCAGCCCCGCCTCGCGAATCTGCGCCTGAGGGCACAGCAGCGGGGCGATGTCGGCCACATCAAGAAACGTATGCTGCAGCTTGTAACCCAGATGATCCTTCAACGCGCGCCCGAGCATGTGCTGATCAAAAGGCGCATGAAACGCCAGCACCGGACTGTCACCCACAAACTCCATGAACTCGACCAGGGCCTGCGCCGGATCACTGCCGGCGGCAATCGCACTCGGCCCCAAGCCGTGAATCAACACGCTGGGCGCCACTTTCATATCCGTGCATTGAAGGGTGCGTTCGAACTGCTGGCTGAAGTCGATCGCCCCGTCCTCAATCACCACCGCGCCGATGGACAGCACTCGATCCTTGTTCATATTCAACCCGGTGGTTTCCAGGTCCAGCACCACCCAGCGCTGCTCGCGCAGGCTGCATTCGCTCAGTTCGGCACCCGCCGGCAAGGCTATCAGGCGTTGCTGCAATTCCCCGGTCAACATCGGGCCTGCCGGGCGCAGCCACGAAAACAGGCTCATAGCTGATACCGCAGCGTCAGGCTGCTTTGCAGGCGTTGGGCCTGGCGCAGGGATTCGCGCAGGATGCGTCGGTCCAGATGATTGAGACTGTCGGGATCGACCCGGTTGGAGTAGGGCAAGTTCTCCCGGGTCTGTAGCTGATGTTGCTGCATGCGGGTTTGCTGGATGAAGTGATACGCCTCTTCGTACGCCGCACCGTCCAGCCGTTCGATGACCTCTTTTTCGACCAGTTGGCGAAAGCGCTCCAGCGTATTGTTGGCCTCGATGCCGTGGGCCAGTGCGAGCAATCGGGCGCCGTCGACAAAGGGCGTCAGACCCTGGACTTTCAGGTCCAGCGTGGCTTTCTCGCCATTCTTGCGCGCCAGCACGAACTCGCGGAAACGGCCTACGGGCGGACGGTTGCGCAGGGCGTTTTCGGCCATCATCCGCTGGAACAGCCGGTTGTCGGCGACCTGATCGAGAATCCCACGGCGCAACTGATCGCAGCTTTGCTCGTCGCCCCAGACCACGCGCAGGTCGAAATAGATGCTCGAACCCAGCAGGTTCTCCGGCGTCGCTTCACGAATAAACGCCGCAAAACGTCGCGCCCATTCAGCCCGGGACAAACACAGCTCGGGGTTGCCAGCCATGATGTTGCCCTTGCACAGGGTGAAACCGCACAGCGCCAGGCTCTGGTTGATGTGTTGAGCGATGGGCAGCAACTTGCCGCGAATCTCGGCGGCATGCGCGGCGTCCCGCGCCTCGAACAGAATGCCGTTGTCCTGATCGGTGTGCAGCGTCTGTTCGCGGCGGCCTTCGCTGCCGAAACACAGCCAACTGAACGGCACGCCGGGGTCGCCTTTCTCGGCGAGGGTCAGTTCGATTACCCGGCACACGGTGTGGTCGTTGAGCAGGGTGATGATGTGGGTGATCTGGGTCGAAGACGCGCCATGGGCGAGCATGCGCTCCACCAGTTGGCCGATTTCGCCGCGCATCGCCACCAGGTTCTCCACGCGCTGGGCGCTGCGGATGGTCCGCGCCAGATGCACCAGATCGACCCGTTGCAGGGAAAACAGGTCACGCTCCGAGACCACGCCGCACAGGCGCTGATCCTTGACCAGGCAAACGTGGGCGATATGCCGCTCGGTCATGGCAATCGCCGCATCAAAGGCACTGTGGTCCGGCGTCAGGAAAAACGGCGCCTGGGTCATGTGCAATTCGATGGCTTCGCTGAAGTCGTTGGTGCCTTCGGCCACCACGTGACGCAGGTCGCGCAGGGTGAAAATCCCCAGCGGCGCCTTGTGTTCATCGACCACCACAATGCTGCCGACCTGCTGCTCGTGCATCAGGGTCACGGCTTCGCGCAAAGGCGTTGCGGGGCTGCACGTCACCGGATGGCGCATGGCCAATTCGCCAAGGCGCGTATTCAGCGAATACTGAGTGCCGAGGGTTTCCACGGCTTTTTGCTGGACTTGCTGGTTGACCTGATCCAGCAAACTGCTGACGCCGCGTAGGGCAAAGTCGCGAAACGCGTTGGAAAGTGCGAACAGTTTGATGAACGCCAGCTTGTTCAGCTGTAGGCAAAAGGTGTCTTCGGCGGCCAGATGTTCGGTGCGCGTCGCACGCTCACCCAGTAGCGCGGCAAGGGGGAAGCACTCGCCGGTGGTGATTTCGAAGGTGGTTTCGGTGCCGCCCTTGGCCGTGTGGGGGCGTTCACCGACGACGCGACCCTGTTTGACGATGTAGAAATGTTCAACCGGGCCATCGGCGGGCTTGATGATGCTTTCGCCGGGCGCATAAAAACGCAGCTGACATTGTTCCACCAGGTACGCCAGGTGAGCGTGTTCCATTTGATTGAAGGGCGGGAAGCGCTGAAGGAATTGCAAAGTGCCCTGGATGTTTTGCAACACCGCGGTTTTCCCTGCCTGTGTGAAGGCGTCCGCTTTACTCATAACCATTACCGCAGTCTTTTTTTGAATTGTTGTTGTCGGATGACTCAGCCATGGTCGGCCCCGGAGCGCTGGGTGCCCATTGGACGTAAGTCTAGGTCGGGCCTTTCGGTGATGAAATTTCGGAAATACCTTACGCAATCTTGGGAAGAATCTATCCTTTCCCCTATAGGAAATAAATCCGACGAAGTGCACATTCAAGGTCTGCTTAGCGATGTCTCACCACTGTGCTAGGGAATGAAATTGAACATTTAGAGAACGTTATGTCCGACCACGATATTTTGAGCGACGCCGAGCGCGAGGCGCTGAGTGCCGTCATGCTGGAACCCGACCTGCCGCCGCAACGGGTGCTGATCGTCGATGACGATAAAGATGCGCGTGAGCTGCTGTCGGAAATCCTGGGTCTGGATGGCATTCGTTGCATGACCGCGGCCAGCGGTGAAACCGCGCTCAAGATGCTGGATGAGAAGCCATCGATCGGCTTGGTGATTACTGACCTGCGGATGGGACACATTGACGGCCTGGATTTGATCCGCAAAGTCCGTGAATCCGTTCGGGCAGCCATGCCGATCATCATCGTTTCGGGCGATGCCGACGTGAAGGACGCGATTGCCGCCATGCATTTGAGCGTGGTGGATTTCCTGCTGAAGCCAATCGATACCGGCAAGCTGTTGGCGCTGGTCAAGCATGAGCTGGGGATGGAGCCGTAACATCTAGCTGATGTGTTGTCCTTCAGATCGCCTTCGCGGGCAAGCCTCGCTCCTACAGAGTTGTGCGTTACTCACGAGCGACGAAAATCCTGTAGGAGCGAGGCTCGCCCGCGAAGGCAGCACCGCCGATTTGAAGTGAACAAAAAAGGCCCTGATCTTTCGATCAGGGCCTTTTTTTGTTCGGCGTAATAGCTCAGTTACAGACCATTCGCAGCCTTGAACTCGCGACGACGACGGTGCAGAACCGGCTCGGTGTAGCCGTTCGGCTGTTTGGTGCCTTCAACCACCAGTTCGACCGCCGCCTGGAAGGCGATGTTGCTGTCGAAATTCGGTGCCAGCGGACGGTACAGCGCGTCGTTGGCGTTCTGACGGTCAACCACCGGCGCCATGCGCTTGAGGCTTTCCATCACTTGCTCTTCGGTGACGATACCGTGGCGCAGCCAGTTGGCGATGTGCTGGCTGGAAATCCGCAGCGTGGCACGGTCTTCCATCAGGCCGACGTCGTTGATGTCCGGCACTTTCGAGCAGCCAACACCCTGGTCGATCCAGCGCACCACGTAACCGAGAATGCCCTGGGCGTTGTTGTCCAGTTCGTTCTTGATCTGTTCCGCGGTCCACTGCGGGTTTACCGCCAGCGGGATGGTCAGGATGTCGTCCACGGAAGCGCGGGCACGTTTGGCCAGCTCGGCCTGACGGGCGAACACGTCGACCTTGTGGTAGTGCAGCGCGTGCAGCGCAGCAGCCGTCGGCGATGGCACCCAAGCCGTGTTGGCACCGGCCAGCGGGTGAGCGATTTTCTGTTCGAGCATCGCTGCCATCAGGTCCGGCATTGCCCACATGCCTTTTCCGATTTGCGCACGACCTTGCAGGCCGGTGCTCAAACCGATATCGACGTTCCAGTTCTCGTAAGCGCCGATCCACTTCTCAGCCTTCATGTCCGCCTTGCGCACCATCGGGCCGGCTTCCATGGAGGTGTGGATTTCATCGCCCGTGCGGTCGAGGAAACCGGTGTTGATGAACACCACGCGCTCGCTGGCCGCCTTGATGCACGCCTTGAGGTTGACCGTGGTGCGGCGCTCCTCGTCCATGATCCCGACTTTCAGCGTGTTGCGCGGCAAGCCCAGCACGTCTTCGATGCGACCGAACAGTTCGTTGGTGAACGCGGCTTCTTCGGGGCCGTGCATCTTCGGCTTCACGATGTAGACCGAACCGGTGCGGCTGTTCTTGCGCGAGCTGTTGCCGTTGAGGCTGTGGATCGCCGCCAGGCAAGTCACCAGACCATCGAGAATGCCTTCCGGCACTTCGTTGCCGTCTTTGTCGAGGATCGCGTCGATGGTCATCAGGTGACCAACGTTGCGCACGAACAGCAGCGAGCGACCGTGCAGGCTCAGTTCCTTGCCATCAACGCCGGTGTAGGTGCGGTCGGCGTTCATGGTGCGGGTAAAAGTCTGACCGCCCTTGGATACTTCTTCCGACAGGTCGCCCTTCATCAGGCCGAGCCAGTTGCGGTAGATCACCACTTTGTCATCGGCATCGACGGCAGCGACGGAGTCTTCGCAGTCCATGATGGTGGTCAGCGCGGCTTCCATCAGGATGTCTTTGACGCCGGCAGCGTCGGTCTGGCCGACCGGGGTGCTGGCGTCGACCTGGATTTCGAAATGCAGGCCGTTGTTTTTCAGCAGGATCGCGGTGGGTGCCGCTGCATCGCCGTGGAAACCGATCAGCTGCGCGTCGTTGCGCAGGCCGCTGTTGCTGCCGCCTTTGAGGGCGACCACCAGTTTGCCGTCAACGATCTTGTAGGCGGTGGAATCGACGTGGGAGCCGGCGGCCAATGGCGCGGCTTCGTCGAGGAAGGCGCGGGCGAAGGCAATCACCTTGTCGCCGCGAACCTTGTTGTAGCCTTTGCCTTTTTCCGCGCCGTCAGCTTCGCTGATGGCGTCGGTGCCGTAGAGCGCGTCGTACAGCGAGCCCCAGCGGGCGTTCGAGGCGTTGAGCGCGAAGCGGGCGTTCATCACCGGCACCACGAGCTGCGGGCCGGCCATGCGGGCGATTTCGTCATCGACGTTTTGCGTCGTTGCCTGGAAATCGGCCGCTTCTGGCAGGAGATAACCGATGTCTTGCAGGAAGGCTTTATAGGCCACGGCGTCGTGCGCCTGACCAGCACGCGCTTGGTGCCAGCCATCGATACGAGCCTGGAAATCATCGCGTTTGGCGAGTAGGGCTTTGTTCTTCGGCGCCAGGTCGTGAATGACCTTGTCGGCACCGGCCCAGAATTTATCGGCGGTGAGGCCGGTTCCGGGAATGGCTTCGTTGTTCACGAAGTCGAACAGGACTTTGGCGACCTGCAGGCCACCGACTTGAACGTGTTCAGTCATTGCTTGCCTCACTCTGCTCAGCTATTTCGCTTTTCAGCTCTTCAAATTAACAATGAAGCCTCTGGCTATTTAAACCACAAACCCCTTCCACCAGTACATGCCATTTCGGGCGGCTGGGATGGAACCGATCAACGGCTTTGAGGCCTTGCTGATAGGGCTTTCAGGGCTGCGACTGCGCCTGTGGCAGACATCGATCCAACGTCATGTAGTGCGCGCTGCGGCATACTACATGATGAATTGCGGTTGTGAAAATTAGACTAATTACGTCGTTCTGCGACCCCATGACGCATTGCAGTCACGTCGGGGATGGGGATGTTCTCAAAAAACTATGAGATTGTTCCAGTTAATTATAAGAAGTTGTACACGATTTGTGTTTGACAGGTTCATTGGCGATGCTCCGATTCGCGGGCAAGCCTCGCTCCTACAGGTTTTGTGTCGTTCACAAAATTGGCGACCGACACAAAACCTGTAGGAGCGAGGCTTGCCCGCGAAGGCGTCGGCCGATTCAACGCAGCAATAACCCTTGCCTATACTTCTCTTTCTATAACAAAAGAGGGCTGCGCCATGGACCACCTCGTACTCACTGTTTTCGCACCGGACAAACCTGGGCAGGTCGAGCGCATCGCCCAGTGCATTGCCGAGCACGGCGGCAACTGGCTGGAAAGCCGCATGTCACGTATGGCCGGGCAATTTGCCGGGATTCTTCGGGTGGGCGTGCCGGCCGAGGCCTACGACGAATTGGTCGATGCCCTGCAGGCGTTGTCGGCCCATGGCATTCGCGTGTTGATTGCCGAAAGTGGCATCGAGCAATCCTGCACCTGGAAACCAATCGCCATGGAATTGGTGGGCAACGACCGTCCGGGGATCGTGCGCGACATCACGCGTCTGTTGAGTGAGCAGGGGGTCAATCTGGAACGACTGGTTACCGAAGTGCGTCCGGCGCCGATGAGCAGCGAGCCGCTGTTCCACGCCGAAGCGATTCTCGCCGTGCCGCTGACCCTGTCTCTGGATGTGTTGCAGTCGCGCCTGGAAACCCTGGCGGACGATTTGATGGTGGAATTGGTCCTGCGCAGCGAACCCTGACAGGGTTATCCAAGTTATACGTGCACCTGCCTGTGGATAACCTGTAGAGACAGCCCGCCAGCCCACGCCGGCCGGGCTTCTTCAAGAACTGATCAAAAAATCATCAGATTCAACAAGTTGCGCACATACGCCGGGGATCACGTTGTGGATAACCTTGGGAAAGATCGATGCAGGCCACGAAATACGTGGCCTGCAAAGGTTCGTACGATTTTTGATCAGCTGCGACGGCGCAAACTTATCCACGCATCGACGCTGTAAACCGCCAGCCCGGCCCAGATAAAGATAAACGCCACCAGTGTGCTGGACGACAAGTGTTCGCCAAACAGCAGCACGGCTTGCAGCAGCACCAATGTCGGTGCCAGGTATTGGAGGAATCCCAGCGTGGTGTAGGGCAAATGCCGTGCGGCGGCGTTGAAACACACCAGCGGCACGAGGGTTACCGGCCCGGCGGCAACCAGCCACCAGGCTTCGGTAGTCGTCCAGAACTCGGGCTGAGCGCTCATGGCCGTCTGATTGAATAGCAGCCAGGCCATGGCAATCGGCACCAGCATCCAGGTTTCCACCACCAGGCCGGGCAGGGCTTTGACCGGTGCCTGCTTGCGGATCAAACCGTAGAAGCCAAACGTCAGCGCCAGCACCAGCGACACCCACGGCAGACTGCCGACCTGCCACACCTGTTGCGCCACACCGACCGCCGCCAGACCCACTGCGATCCACTGCATGCGCCGCAGCCGTTCGCCGAGGATCAACATCCCCAACAACACGTTCACCAGCGGGTTGATGTAGTAACCGAGGCTGGCTTCGAGCATGCGCCCGTTGTTCACCGACCAGACGTACGTCAGCCAGTTGGCCGCGATCAGCGTGCCGCTCAGCGCGAGGATCGCCAGCCGTTTCGGGTTGTCACGCAGCTCGCGCCACCAGCCCGGATGCTTCCACACCATCAGCAGCAAGGCACCGAACAACGCAGACCAGAGCACGCGGTGGATGATGATCTCCACGGCGGGCACGTTGGCGATGGCTTTGAAGTAGATCGGGAACAGGCCCCAGATGATGTAGGCACTCAGGCCCAGGATGTACCCGCGACGCGGGTTGGCGGCTTGCATGCAGAATCCTTGCTTAGGCAGCTAACTAAAGAGGGGATTGTAAGGAAATTTGTCTACGAATGTCCCGCCCGAATACGTCGGGCAATTGTGAACACATGACCTGTAGGCGCTAGGCCGGCTTGCCGGTGCTGTATCAGCTTGCATCGATGTTGCATGTGTTGCCGTCATCGCTAGCAGGCTAGCTCCCACAGGGATTTTCGGTGTGTCAGAAAAGTTTTAGGGGCTCTTCGTTGAGCGCCGCCAATTGCTCACGCAACGCCAACACCTGATCCCCCCAATACCGCTCGGTCCCGAACCACGGAAAACTGTGCGGGAACGCCGGGTCGTCCCAGCGCCGCGCCAGCCAGGCGCTGTAGTGCATCAGGCGCAGCGCGCGCAGCGGTTCGATCAGCGCCAGTTCCCGCGGGTCGAAGTCGTGAAATTCGTTGTAGCCGTCCATCAATTCCGACAGCTGCCCCAGACATTCCTGACGGTCACCGGCGAGCATCATCCAGATGTCCTGCACCGCCGGGCCCATGCGGCAGTCGTCGAGGTCGACGATGTGGAACATTTCGTCGCGGCACATCATGTTGCCGGGGTGGCAATCGCCATGCATGCGGATGTTCTGGTGAGGCGTGACGTTGTAGACGTCTTCCACACGCTTGAGCAGGTCGCGGGCCACGGACTCGTAGGCCGGCAGCAGGCTTTTGGGGATGAAGTTGCCTTCGAGCAGCGTCGTCAGCGAGGCATGACCGAAGTTCTGCACGCCCAAGGCTTCACGGTGTTCGAACGGTTTGGTCGCGCCGACGGCGTGCAGGCGACCAAGCAGTTGGCCCAGCCGATACAGCTGATCGAGGTTGCCCGGCTCCGGCGCGCGTCCGCCACGGCGGGGAAACAGGGTGAAACGGAAACCGTTGTGTTCGTGCAGGCTGGCGCCGTTGTGAATCATCGGCGCCACCACGGGTACGTCGCACTCGGCGAGTTCGAAGGTGAATTGGTGCTCTTCGAGAATCGCTTCGTTGGTCCAGCGCTGCGGGCGGTAGAACTTGGCGATCAGTGGCTCGGAGTCTTCGATGCCGACCTGATAGACGCGGTTCTCGTAGCTGTTGAGCGCCAGAATGCGCGCGTCGCTGAGAAAGCCGATGCTTTCGACGGCATCGAGCACGAGGTCTGGGGTGAGGGTTGCAAACGGGTGGGCCATGCTGACTCCTGCGCGCAGCAGGCTGCCGCGTCCGGCCAAGCATGGTAGCGCAGACGGGCTGTCTTTAGTGGTTGGGCTTTAGATGAGTGGTGTTTGGGCTGACGCTTTCGCGGGCAAGCCTCGCTCCTACAGGATGTCGTCAATTCTAGAATTGCGCATAACCTGTAGGAGCGAGGCTTGCCCGCGAAGGGGGCCCTATCAGGCGCCGACGATCCCGCCATCCTCACGGGAAATCGCCATCACCGAAGACCGCGGCTTGCCGTTCGGCAAATGCTCAGGGAACGTCGACCCACCGTTTTCCCCCGGATGCTGAATCCCGACAAACAGCGTCTTCTGATCCGGCGAGAAGCTGATCCCCGTCACTTCGCAGCCAATCGGCCCGACCATGAAGCGGCGGATCTCCCCGGTGACCGGGTCGGCGCAGAGCATCTGGTTATTGCCCATGCCGGCAAAATCACCGGCATTGCTCGAGTCGCCATCGGTCAGGATCCACAAGCGTCCGGCCTTGTCGAAACCCAGGCCATCCGGGCTGTTGAACATGTTTTGCGGCGTGATGTTCGACGAACCGCCCTTCGGCGTACCCACGTGGACACCCGGGTTGCCGGCGACCACAAACAGATCCCAGGCAAAGCTTTTCGAACCATGATCATCGCGGTCCGTGCGCCAGCGCAGAATCTGCCCGTACACGTTCTTCTCACGCGGATTCGGCCCACCCACCGGTTGACCGTCTTCACCGCGCTTGGCGTTGTTGGTCAGCGTGCAATAGACCTGGCCATCCTTGGGGCTGACGACGATCCACTCCGGACGGTCCATGCGCGTGGCTTTCACCACGGTGGCCGCGAGGCGCGCGTGAATCAGCACTTCGGCCTGATTGGCGAAACCGCTGCTGGCGTCGATGCCGTTTTTGCCGTGGGTCAATTCGATCCACTCGCCCTGACCTCTCGGGTGATCGGCATTGCCGTCACCCGCGTCGAAGCGCGCCACGTACAAGGTGCCGTGATCCAGCAGGTCGCGATTGGCCTTCGGGTTTTTGTGGTTGATCTTGTCGCGGCTGACGAACTTGTAGATGAACTCGCCGCGCTCGTCGTCGCCCATGTACACCACGGCGTGGCCGTCATGGGTTTCGGCCAGGGCCGCGTTTTCATGTTTGAAACGGCCCAGTGCGGTGCGCTTGACGGGTGTCGACTGCGGATCGAACGGATCGATTTCCACCACCCAGCCGTGACGGTTGAGTTCGTTGGGGTTTTTCGCCAGGTCGAAACGCTCGTCGTGTTGATGCCAGTTGATTTCTTTACTGGTCGCCACCGCGCCGTAGCGTTTCTGCGCGGCGTCGAATTTCTGCTCGGCATTGCTGCTGCCGAAACAGTCGGTGAAGTTCTCTTCGCAGGTCAGATAGGTGCCCCACGGCGTCTTGCCGTTGGCGCAGTTCTGGAAGGTGCCGAGTACGTTCTTGCCGTGTGGGTCGGCGCTGGTTTTCAACAGGTCGTGGCCGGCAGCGGGACCGCTGAGGGTGATCGGCGCGTTACCGTGAATGCGTCGGTTGTAGCGCGAACCCTGAACGAATTGCCATTGGCCATTCTTACGCTGCACTTCGATCACCGACACGCCTTCGCAGGCCAGCGCCTTGCGCACTTCTTCTTTCGATTGCGGCATGCCGCCGTGCGGGTAGAGGTAGCGGTAGTTGGTGTATTCGTTGTTGATCGCCATCAATGCCCGGTCTTTCTCACCCGGAAATTCGAACAGGCTCATGCCGTCATTGTTGTCGCCGAACTGGATTTCCTGATGCTCGGCAGTGCCGTTACCGCTCGGGTCGAACGCCGGACCGTTCTTCTGCAACGGCTGGCCCCAACTGATCAGCACCGAAGACTTGTAGCCCGGCGGCAGGGTAATGGCGTCGCTGGTGGCGGCGGGGATGCTGTCAAAACCCAGCAGTTTGCTGGTGCCTGCGCTGACACTGGCCGCGAGCACGCTGCGGCTCAGCAGGTTGCCGCCGAGGAACATGGCTGCACCGCACAGGGCGCCCGCGCTGATGAAGCCACGACGGCTGAGGCCGACCATGTTCTCGAGGTCGGTGTTCTGGTTGTCTTCTAATAGGCTCACATCAGGCTCCCTGCGGGTTTTTGCAGTCACCTTAAAGAGCGTTAATGACGCTTGTGTTTCAGAGTGGTGTACCGAGCAGCACGTTGGAGGGGGCAAATTGCACCCGTACCGGTTTGTCGGTGACGAGGCCGAGGGTTCGCAAGTGCAGCGGCTCGGCCAGAGCGCATAGCGTCTGGCCATTGGGCAGGCCGATGCGCACTTCACTGGGGCCGTCTTCGGCGTCGAGGATTTCTTCGATGATGCCGGTCAGGTCATTGTGTCCTGATGTTGCAGTGTCTTCGATGGCCAGCAGGTCGAGCCAACCGGCCTTGATCAGGGCGACGACTTCAGTGCCGGGCTCCAGCTCCAGGCGCACGGTGCTGTCGTGGGTGATCTGCGCATCAAGGGCCAGGCCTCCGGCCAGTTCAAGACGAATCAGGTCGTTGCGCCCCTGAGCTTCAATCGCCACGACCTTGCCGTGCAATTGATTGCGCGCGCTGGTTCTGAGCATCAGGCGGCCGAGCAGGTCGAGGTCGCTGGCGTCCTCGGCGGCTTCCAGCACCTGGGCCTGCAGCGTTTGCAGCTTTTGATACAGGCGCAATACGCGTTCGCCTTCGCTGGACAGCTTCGCACCGCCACCGCCCTTGCCGCCGACACTGCGCTCCACCAGCGGTTTCTGCGCCAGGTTGTTCAACTCGTCGATGGCGTCCCACGCGGCTTTGTAACTCAGGCCCGCGCTTTTCGCGGCGCGGGTGATCGAGCCCTGCTCGGCGATGTGTTGCAGCAACGCGATGCGCTGCGGGCGACGGACAATGTGCTGGGACAACAACGTGGGCAAGGACATGGCAAGGCGCTTTGGGCTGTGACGATGGTGAGGACGTTGGCGGCTTGGGCTGCGGGAGTCAAGTCATGTGGAAATCCCTGTGGGAGCGAGCCTGCTCGCGATGAGGTCATCAAGTTCAACATTGATGTGGCTGATAAACCGCCATCGCGAGCAGGCTCGCTCCCACAGGTTTTGTGCCTGGCGCAAGTCAGGCGATGTCGCCGGGTTTGGGTGTGCGCGCCAGGCAATAGACATCGACCCGCGAGGCGCCGGCATCCATCAACAGGCGAGCCAGGGCCTGGGCGGTGGCGCCGGTGGTCAGCACGTCGTCGACCAGCGCCAGGTGCCGACCCTTGATCGCTGCATCGGGCATCAGGGCAAATGCGTTACGCAGGTTCTTTTTGCGGGCCTCGGCCTTCAGGTCTTGTTGCGCGCTGGTGTCCTGAATCCTCTTGAGTAACTGTTCGTCGCAGGGGATATCCAGGCTCGCGCTCAACCAGCGGGCCAGCATCGCGGCCTGGTTGAACCCCCGCTGCCGCAGACGCTTGGTGGCCAGCGGAACCGGGACCAGCGCGTCGGGCCGTTCCAACGCTTCATTGAAGCGATGTTGCAGGGACTGGGCGAGAAGTTCGGCAAGCAGGTTGCCAAACGGCCACTTCACGCTGTGTTTGAAACGGGTGATCAGGCTGTCGACCGGAAAGCTGTAGGTCCACGGGGCGATCACGTGTTCGAAGGAGGGCGGCGCCTTCAAACATTGGCCGCAGGTCATTCCCGCCGCGGGCAAAGGCAGGGCGCAGGTCCTGCAGTGATCGCCGAGCCAGGGCAGGTCGGATTCACACGCCATGCAGATCGGCGTAGCTTCATCCGCCATCTCGCCGCAAAGCAGACAGGGTTGTTTGTTTTTTAACCAGATGTAAACCGGTCCTTTGTATCGTGGTTGACAGCGCATCGCTCTTCCTTAAATATGCCGAACATCCGTGTCGCGTCTGTGGGTATTCCATTCCCCAGTCGCTTGCCAAGCATAATCAAGGAAACACCCATGAGCGCCAGCACCTCTGCAACCCTGCGTCATGACTGGTCTTTGGCCGAAGTCAAAGCACTCTTCGTTCAGCCATTCAACGACCTGCTGTTCCAGGCGCAGACCGTGCACCGCGCGCATTTCGACGCCAACCGCGTCCAGGTTTCCACGCTGCTGTCGATCAAGACCGGCGCCTGCCCGGAAGATTGCAAATATTGTCCGCAGTCCGGTCACTACAACACCGGCCTGGAAAAAGAAAAACTGATGGAAGTGCAGAAGGTCCTCGAAGAGGCTGCCCGCGCCAAGGCCATCGGTTCGACCCGTTTCTGCATGGGCGCGGCGTGGAAACACCCGTCGGCCAAAGACATGCCGTACGTGCTGGAGATGGTCAAGGGCGTGAAAGCCATGGGCCTGGAAACCTGCATGACCCTCGGTCGCCTCGACCAGGACCAGACCGAAGCCCTGGCCCAGGCCGGTCTCGATTACTACAACCACAACCTCGACACCTCGCCCGAGTTCTACGGCAGCATCATTACCACCCGCACCTACAGCGAGCGCCTGCAAACCCTGGCCTACGTACGTGAATCGGGAATGAAGATCTGCTCCGGCGGCATCCTCGGCATGGGCGAATCCCTCGATGACCGTGCCAACCTGCTGATCCAGCTGGCCAACCTGCCGGAGCACCCGGAATCGGTGCCGATCAACATGCTGGTGAAAGTCGCCGGTACGCCGCTGGAAAACGCCGAAGACATCGACCCGTTCGACTTCATCCGCATGCTCGCCGTCGCGCGCATCCTGATGCCGCAATCCCACGTGCGCCTGTCCGCCGGCCGTGAAGCGATGAACGAGCAGATGCAGGCCCTGGCGTTCTTCGCCGGTGCGAACTCGATTTTCTACGGCGAAAAACTGCTGACCACCGCCAACCCGCAGGCTGACAAGGACATGCAACTGTTCGGGCGCCTGGGGATCCTGCCGGAAGCGCGTGAAGAGCATGCGGATGAAGTGCACCAGGCAGCCATCGAGCAGGCGCTGGTGGAGCAAAAGAGCAGCGAGATGTTCTACAACGCGGCTGTTTGATCACCGCTGAACCCCTGTAGGAGCAAGGCTTGCCCGCGATGGGATCGCCACGGTCATTCAGACAGACCGAGGCGCATTCATCGCGAGCAAGCTTTGCTCCTACAGAAGCTTTATCTCCTTCCTACTCGCGAGGCCTGCATGTCTTTCGATCTCGCCGCACGCCTTGCTGCCCGTCGTGCCGAAAATCTCTACCGTCAACGCCCATTGCTCGAAAGCCCTCAAGGCCCGGAAGTTGTGGTCGATGGCCAGCCGTTGCTGGCGTTCTGCAACAACGACTACCTGGGCCTCGCCAATCACCCGCAAGTGATCGAAGCCTGGCGCGCCGGCGCGTCCCGTTGGGGAGTCGGTGGCGGGGCTTCGCATTTGGTCATTGGCCACAGCACGCCACATCATGAGCTGGAAGAAGCGTTGGCTGACTTGACTGGCCGCCCGCGTGCACTGCTGTTTACCACCGGCTACATGGCCAACCTTGGCGCGGTGACCGCGTTGGTGGGGCAGGGCGATACGGTGCTCGAAGACCGCCTCAATCACGCCTCGTTGCTCGATGCCGGCCTGTTGTCCGGTGCGCGTTTCAATCGTTATCTGCACAACGACGCGGCGAGTCTGGCCAATCGTCTCGAGAAGGCCACCGGCAATACGCTGGTGGTCACCGACGGCGTGTTCAGCATGGATGGCGACATCGCCGACCTGCCAGCGCTGGCCCGGGAAGCGAAGGCCAAAGGCGCATGGCTGATGGTCGATGACGCCCACGGTTTTGGTCCGCTGGGCGCCAACGGTGGCGGAATCGTCGAGCATTTCGGCCTGAGCCAGGAAGACGTGCCGGTGCTGGTGGGCACCCTCGGTAAAGCTTTCGGCACTGCTGGCGCCTTTGTTGCCGGCAGCGAAGAACTGATCGAGAGTTTGATCCAGTTCGCTCGGCCGTACATTTACACCACCAGCCAACCGCCCGCGCTGGCCTGCGCGACGCTGAAAAGCCTGGAGTTGTTGCGTAGCGAGCACTGGCGTCGTGAACATCTGAACATCCTGATTCGCCAGTTCCGGCAAGGTGCCGAGCAGATCGGCCTGGAGCTGATGGACAGCTTCACGCCGATCCAGCCGATCATGATCGGCGATGCCGGGCGTGCGGTGCGGCTGTCGCAAATGCTGCGCGAACGCGGATTGATGGTGACCGCGATCCGCCCACCGACCGTGCCCGCCGGCAGCGCCCGACTGCGTGTGACCCTGACCGCTGCGCACAGCGAGGCGCAGGTACAGCTATTGTTAAATGGACTGGCCGATTGTTTTGCACAACTGGGACCGGAGCCAAGCCATGCGTGATCGTCTGATTCTGCTACCTGGCTGGGGGCTCGGGATTTCACCTCTGGAGCCATTGGCAGCTGCGTTGCAAGGGCTGGACGAACACCTGCGCGTTGAGATCGAGCCGCTGCCGGAGCTGGAATCCAGCGACCTTGAAGAATGGCTTGATGAACTGGATTCGACGATCCCGCAAGACGCCTGGCTCGGCGGCTGGTCCCTTGGCGGGATGCTCGCTTCCGAGTTGGCGGCCCGACGCGGCGATCGTTGTTGTGGCTTGTTGACCCTGGCGAGCAATCCTTCGTTTGTCGGCCATGAGCAATGGCCAAACGCGATGCCCGGCGAGACCTTCGACGCGTTTCTGGCCGGATGCAGCGCCGATCCACGGATGACGCTGAAGCGCTTTTCGCTGCTCTGCGCTCAAGGCGCCGCAGACCCGCGCGGATTGTCACGGTTATTGCTCGGTGGCGCGCCCCACACCTCTGCTTCGGTATTGATGAACGGCCTGGAGCTGCTTGCGCAACTGGATACCCGTCAGGCATTGCAAGCATTCCGCGGCCCGCAGCTGCATTTGTTCGCCGGTCTCGACGGGCTGGTGCCGGCCGAAGCGGCGGGGGATTTGCTGGCGTTGCTGCCGGACGTTGAAATCGGCCTGATTGAACAGGCCAGCCACGCGTTTCTTCTGGAAGACCCTCACGGTGTGGCGGGGGCGATCCAGGCCTTTTTGCATGAGTCCGGTGATGACTGATTTATCCCTTCCGCTTCCCCTTCCAAAGCAGCCCGGCGGCTTGCCGGACAAGCGCCAGGTGGCCGCGTCCTTTTCCCGTGCGGCGGCCAGCTATGACAGCGTCGCCGAATTGCAGCGTGATGTCGGCAGCCAGTTGTTAAGCCATTTGCCGGGTGATTTCGTGCCGGGTCGCTGGCTGGACCTGGGCTGTGGCACCGGGCATTTCAGTCGCGTGCTGGGTGAACGTTTTCCTGCCGGTCACGGCGTGGCGCTGGATATTGCCGAAGGCATGCTCAATCACGCGCGCCCGTTGGGTGGGGCCACGCACTTCATCGCCGGAGATGCGGAACGACTGCCCTTGCAGGATTCGACCTGTGATCTGATCTTCTCCAGCCTGGCGGTGCAGTGGTGCGCGGACTTCGCTTCGGTGCTCAGTGAAGCCCATCGTGTGCTGAAACCTAGCGGAAAGTTTGCATTTGCTAGTCTGTGCGTGGGCACGCTGTTTGAGCTGCGTGACAGTTGGAGGCAAGTGGATGGCATGGTGCACGTCAACCGCTTCCGCGAGTTCGGGGTTTATCAACAGCTGTGCGCGGCCAGCGGTTTGAAGGTCGCGAGTCTGCAAACCCGTCCTCACGTGCTGCATTACCCGGATGTGCGCAGCCTGACTCACGAACTCAAGGCGCTGGGTGCGCACAACCTGAATCCCGGACGGCCGGGCGGTTTGACCGGCAGGGCGCGGATTCTCGGCCTGGTCGAGGCTTACGAACAGTTTCGTCAGGCCGAAGGCCTGCCGGCGACTTATCAAGTGGTGTATGCCGTTATGGAGAAACCCTTATGAGCGCAGCGTATTTCATCACCGGTACTGACACCGATGTCGGCAAGACCACTGTGGCTGCGGGTTTGTTGCATGCCGCGCGGTCGGCGGGCCTGAGTACGGCGGCGGGGAAACCGGTTGCTTCGGGTTGCGACGTGACGCCCAAGGGTTTGCGCAACGCCGATGCGTTGGCGTTGCTGGCGGAATGTTCGTTGCCGCTGACGTATGCACAGGTCAATCCGGTGGCGTTCGAACCTGCAATCGCACCGCATCTGGCGGCGCGGGAGGCTGGCGTGGCGTTGACGGTGCAATCCTTGTTGGCACCGATGCAGCAGATTCTGGAGATGCAGGCGGATTTCACCCTGATCGAAGGCGCCGGTGGCTGGCGCGTGCCGTTGGCGGATCAGGACAACCTGTCGGACCTGGCCATGGCGCTGGATCTTCCGGTGATTCTGGTGGTCGGCGTGCGGCTGGGTTGCATTAACCATGCGTTGCTGACAGCCGAGGCGATTGCGCAGGACGGTTTGCAGCTGGCGGGTTGGGTAGCCAATATCATCGATGCCAAGACGGCGCGCCTTGAAGAAAACCTTGCCACGCTTGCCGAGCGGATCCCCGCGCCGTGTCTGGGGCGAGTGCCGAAACTCAAGCTGGTGACAGCAGAGGCGGTGGCGGAACACCTTCAGCTGGATTTGCTGGACTGACCATTCAAGCGATGGTTTTACCTATGACAAGGCACTGTGCCATTAGTGTTTTTGTCGGGTGTTTTGCGCGTGCGTCTGTTTCAATGCCCGCTGTTGATCCTTTGTAGGACGAGTTCTCCCATGGAAATCTCAGGAAGTACCGCTTTTTATGCCGGTCTGAGCACTATTCAGACAGGGCAGAACCGTGTCGATCAGGCTTCCGGGCAGATCGCCAACAATACAATCGAGCGCTCGGTGACCAGTCAGTCTTCCGAGGTTCAGGTCGATCGCCTGCGTTCGGTCGATCGCAGTCAGCAGTCGGACCTGGCCAGCAACATGGTCGAGATGGCGCAGGGCAAGTTTCAGGTCGCGGCGGGCGTAGCAGTCGCCAAGGCTTCCGATGAAATGCTCGGCACGTTGATCGATACCTTCGCCTGATCCTCCGCTGAATCAGTACTTCCAACGCCGCGATTTCTCGCGGCGTTTTTGTGCGTAAGTCCTTCTCTCCAAACTAAACTTTGTTATACGGCGTGTTGCCTGGGCAACGGCGCAGTGTTGCCGTGCGTCCGGGATTTGCGTCGAGCCATGACGAACGGCAAAAGATCGACGCTTGACAAGATTTGGGCGTAAACGTATGTTTCAAACAACTGTTTGACCGTTACAACAAATCACCACGGTCGTTCATTCCCGGTTACATCAGCAGAGGTTTATCGCTATGCCTGACTACAAGGCCCCCTTGCGTGATATTCGCTTCGTTCGTGACGAACTGCTCGGCTACGAAGCGCACTATCAGAGCCTTCCGGCTTGTGCAGACGCAACTCCGGACATGGTTGACGCCATTCTCGAAGAAGGCGCCAAGTTTTGTGAGCAGGTGCTGGCTCCGCTGAACCGCGTGGGTGACACCGAAGGCTGCACCTGGAGCGAGTCCGGCGTTAAAACCCCGACTGGCTTCAAAGAAGCCTACAAACAATTCGTCGAAGGCGGCTGGCCGAGCCTGGCCCACGACGTAGAGCACGGCGGCCAAGGCCTGCCAGAGTCTCTGGGTCTGGCTGTCAGCGAAATGGTCGGCGAAGCCAACTGGTCGTGGGGCATGTACCCAGGCCTGTCGCATGGCGCGATGAACACCATCTCCGAGCACGGCACGCCTGAGCAGCAAGAGGCTTACCTGACCAAGCTGGTGTCCGGCGAATGGACCGGCACCATGTGCCTGACCGAACCGCACTGCGGCACTGACCTGGGCATGTTGCGCACCAAGGCCGAACCTCAGGCCGACGGTTCCTATAAAGTCTCCGGCACCAAGATCTTCATCTCGGCCGGTGAACACGACATGGCCGACAACATCGTCCACATCGTGCTGGCCCGCCTGCCGGATGCACCGGCTGGCACCAAAGGCATCTCGCTGTTCATCGTTCCGAAGTTCCTGCCGAACGAAGACGGTTCGATCGGTGCACGTAACGCCGTGTCCTGTGGTTCCCTGGAACACAAAATGGGCATCCATGGTAACGCCACCTGCGTGATGAACTTCGACGCGGCCACCGGTTTCCTGATCGGCCCTGCGAACAAAGGCCTGAACTGCATGTTCACCTTCATGAACACCGCACGTCTGGGCACCGCGCTGCAAGGTCTGGCCCACGCCGAGATCGGCTTCCAGGGCGGCCTGAAATACGCTCGTGATCGTCTGCAAATGCGCTCCCTGACTGGCCCGAAAGCGCCGGAAAAAGCCGCTGACCCGATCATCGTGCACCCTGATGTACGTCGCATGCTGTTGACCATGAAGGCGTTCGCCGAAGGCAACCGCGCGATGGTTTACTTCACCGCCAAGCAAGTCGACATCGTCAAGTACGGCGTGGACGAAGAAGAGAAGAAGAAAGCCGACGCGCTGCTGGCATTCATGACGCCAATCGCCAAAGCCTTCATGACTGAAGTCGGTTTCGAATCCGCCAACCACGGCGTGCAAATCTACGGTGGCCACGGCTTCATCGCCGAGTGGGGCATGGAGCAGAACGTTCGCGACAGCCGCATTTCGATGCTGTACGAAGGCACCACCGGTATCCAGGCGCTCGACCTGCTGGGCCGTAAAGTGCTGATGACCCAAGGCGAGGCCCTGAAAGGCTTCACCAAGATCGTCCACAAGTTCTGCCAGACCAACGAAGGCAACGAAGCCGTTCAGGAATTCGTCGCACCGCTGGCTGCACTGAACAAAGAGTGGGGCGAGCTGACCATGAAGGTCGGTATGGCGGCCATGAAAGATCGCGAAGAAGTTGGCGCGGCCTCCGTGGACTACCTGATGTACTCCGGTTACGCCTGCCTGGCCTACTTCTGGGCTGACATGGCACGTCTGGCGGCCGAGAAACTGGCGGCCGGCACCACCGAAACGGCGTTCTACACCGCCAAGCTGCAGACAGCGCGCTTCTACTTCCAGCGCATCCTGCCGCGTACCCGCACTCACGTTGCAACCATGCTGTCGGGTGCCAACAACCTGATGGACATGAAAGAAGAAGACTTCGCACTGGGCTACTAAGTCCCGAGCGGTCGCTTCAGAAAGCCGCTGTTTCCTTTGGGAGCAGCGGCTTTTTTGTGCGCGATTTACGCGCGTAAATATTCCTGACTAAAACGCTAAGAAGAACGACTTTGCTGCCGTTAAAGAGGATGGCTATGTGACATGCCGCTCGATGAGCAGGCACAATGCCATCTCAGTTTGCCGGGTCGGAGCTTTTACCCTTGCCGCGTTCTTCCGCTGTACGTTTCAGTCATTTCCTACCGTCACTTCTGCTTTTGATTGCGGGGCTGGCGGCTGCCTACGTCAAGGATCTGAACGTCTTCTTCACGTCGCTGTTCAACGTGTTGCCCACCCTCGTTTTGTTGCTCGGTGGCGCTTACTGCGCGGTTTACCGACGTCAGCGCGAGCTGTTTCTGATGGTCACGGTGTACATCGCTTACTACCTGCTCGACACCCAGACCGACTATTACCGCGACAACGGTAAGGTGCGCGAAGACGCCGCTGTGGTTTTTCACCTGTGCTGTTTGCTGCTTCCGCTGCTGTTTGGTGTGTTCGCGGCGTGGCAGGAACGCACCCATTTGTTCCAGGACATGGTCGCGCGCTTCGCGGTGTTGCTGGCCGTCGGCAGTGTGGCGTTGGGGCTGGAGCAAAGTTACCCACAGGCGTTGCTGATGTGGCTGTCGGAAATCCGCTGGCCCGCCCTGCATGGTGCGTGGATGAGCCTGATTCAGCTGTCTTACCCGGTATTCATCGCCTCGTTCCTGCTGCTGAGCTGGCAATACTGGCGCAATCCCAGACCGTTGCACGCCGCACAACTGGTGGGTTTGCTCGGGTTGTTCTGGGCGTTACCGAAAACCTTCATCCTGCCGTTTACCCTTAACATCATGTGCAGTCAGGTGATGTTGATGATCGCCGCGGCGGTTGCCCATGAAGCCTATCAAATGGCTTTCCGTGATGAGCTTACCGGTCTGCCGGGGCGCCGTGCCTTGAACGAACGCATGCAGCGCCTGGGGCGCAATTACGTATTGGCCATGAGCGACGTCGACCACTTCAAGAAATTCAACGACACCCACGGTCACGACGTCGGCGATCAGGTGCTGCGCCTGGTTGCCAGCAAGTTGTCGAAAATCGGCGGTGGCGGTAGGGCGTATCGCTATGGCGGTGAGGAATTTGCACTGGTGTTTGCGGGCAAGACGCTCGAGGAGTGCATGCCCCACCTGGAAGTGATCCGTGAATCCATTGCGACCTACAATATTCAACTGCGTAACCAGGACAATCGTCCTCAGGACGATCAGCAGGGTCGTCAGCGTCGTTCCGGTTCCGCGGCTTCGAGTGTGTCGGTCACCGTCAGCATCGGCGTCGCCGAACGCGTGGATCAACGTAACCCTGAAAAAGTGCTCAAGTCTGCCGATGAGGCGCTCTACGCTGCCAAAGGTGCCGGGCGAAACTGTGTGGTGGCTTACGGTCAGAACCGTCGTGGTGCGGTGCGCGAGGCGGCTGCGGGTTGAGTGATGATGGCGCATTCAGCGTCTGGACTGTGATTGTGAGGCGTGGTCGGCGGCAGTAGGTTTAAGGAATCTGCTGCCGGAGAAATGACCATGCCCGAGTACAAAGCTCCCCTGCGCGACATGCGCTTTCTGATCGACCACGTCTTCGATTTTCACCGCAACTACGCGGCGCTGGGTGCCACCGAGGCCAGCCCGGACATGGTCAATGCGATCCTCGAAGAAGGTGCGAAATTCTGCGAGAACGTGCTGGCACCGCTCAATCGCAGCGGCGACGAAGAAGGCTGCCATTTCGACAATGGCGTGGTGACAACGCCTGCAGGCTTCAAGCAAGCCTTTGCACAATACGTGGAAGGTGGCTGGCATGGTCTGGCGGCTGATCCCGCTTACGGCGGTCAAGGCTTACCGATTTCTCTGGGGCTGGTCATCAGCGAGATGGTCGCGTCCAGCAACACTTCCTGGGGCATGTACCCCGGTCTGACCCACGGTGCTATGTCGGCCATTCATGCCCATGGCACCGACGAACAGAAAAACACCTACCTGAGCAAACTCACCGCGGGTCAGTGGACCGGCACCATGTGCCTGACCGAAGCTCATTGCGGCACTGATCTGGGCATCATCAAGACCCGCGCCGTGCCTGCGGCGGACGGCAGTTACGCGATCTCCGGCAGCAAGATCTTCATCTCCGCCGGCGAACACGACATGAGCGACAACATCATTCACCTCGTGCTGGCGAAACTGCCTGATGCGCCTGCAGGAACCCGGGGCATTTCGCTGTTTATCGTTCCCAAATTCCTGCCGGATGCCGACGGTGGAGCGGGCGAGCGCAACGGCGTTTCCTGCGGCTCGATCGAGCACAAGATGGGCATCAAGGCTTCGGCCACCTGCGTGCTGAACTTCGACGAGGCCAGGGGCTTCCTGATCGGTGAACCGAACAAGGGCCTGAACTGCATGTTCACCATGATGAACCATGCGCGCCTCGGCACGGGGATGCAGGGTTTGTGTCTGGGCGAAGCGAGCTTCCAGGGCGCAATCAAGTACGCCAACGACCGTTTGCAGATGCGCTCGCTGACCGGCCCGAAAGCGCCGGAAAAAGTCGCCGACCCGATCATCGTTCACCCCGATGTGCGCCGGATGTTGCTGACCATGAAAGCCTTCAACGAAGGCAATCGCGCGTTGACGTACTTCACCGCGCAATTGCTGGACGTTGCGCACCTGAGCCCGGATGAAACCACGCGGCAGGACGCCGAAGACCTGTTGGCCTTCCTGACGCCGATCTGCAAAGCCTTCATGACCGACACCGGGCTGGAAGTGACCAACCTCGGCATGCAAGTGTTTGGCGGTCACGGGTTCATTCGTGAATGGGGCATGGAGCAACTGGTTCGCGATTGCCGGATTGCACCGATCTACGAAGGCACCAACGGCATTCAGGCGCTGGATTTGCTGGGGCGCAAAGTGCTCGGCAGTCAGGGCAAACTGCTGCGGGGCTTTACCAAAATCGTTCACAAGTTTTGCGCGGCGAACGCCGGGCATCCGCAACTCGCCAGTTATGTGGCGCAACTCAATGGGTTGAATCAGCAGTGGGGCGAGTTGACCACCCAGGTCGGCATGGCCGCAATGAAGAATCCGGACGAAGTGGGCGCCGCGTCGGTGGACTACCTGATGTACAGCGGTTACATCATCCTTGGCTATTTGTGGCTGCGCATGGCACTGGTGGCTCAGTCACAACTGGATGCGGGCAGCGGCGATGCCGATTACTGCCGGGGCAAACTGGCGACCAGCGAGTTTTACTTCAAGCGCTTGCTGCCGCGCACTGCCGCTCATCGCGCGGCCATCGAAGCGGGCAGCGAATGCCTGATGAAGTTGCCGGCGGAGTTGTTTGCGCTGTAACGGTTACGTTTGCAAAGCTTCGCGGGCAAGCCTTGCTCCTACAGGTCATGCGCTAAATTTAAAATGGCGCAAACCCTGTAGGAGCGAGGCTTGCCCGCGAATGCGTTTTCGCAGGCATAAAATTCAATGACTAAAAATTACAAAACGGTCATGGCCTGACCCTATGTGTCTCAAAAGTTGTTGGGTTACACTCGGACCCAACGAAAACTTTCTTCCTACGAATCACCTGTAAAGATCCTGCGAGGTTTGCCATGGCTGACTACAAAGCGCCCCTGCGCGATATGCGCTTCGTCCTCAATGAAGTATTCGAGGTCGCCAAGCTCTGGGCCGAGTTGCCTGCACTGGCCGAGACCGTCGATGCGGAAACCGTTGAAGCCATTCTTGAAGAAGCCGGCAAGGTCACCAGCAAAAGCATCGCGCCCCTGAACCGTGCGGCAGACGAAGAAGGTTGCCATTGGGCGGACGGTGTTGTCACCACGCCGGCAGGTTTCACACAGGCTTATCAGACTTATGCCGAAGGCGGATGGGTCGGCGTCGGTGGCGATCCGACCTACGGCGGCATGGGCATGCCCAAGGCGGTTTCGGCTCAGGTCGAAGAAATGGTCAACTCCGCGAGCCTGTCGTTCGGTCTGTACCCGATGCTGACCGCCGGCGCCTGTCTGTCGATCAACGCCCACGCCAGCGAAGAACTGAAAGCGGCGTACCTGCCGAACATGTATGCCGGCGTCTGGGCCGGTTCGATGTGCCTGACCGAGCCGCACGCCGGCACAGACCTGGGGATCATCCGCACCAAGGCCGAACCTCAGGCCGACGGTTCCTATAAAGTCAGCGGCACCAAGATTTTCATCACCGGCGGCGAACACGACCTGACCGAGAACATCATCCACCTGGTGCTGGCGAAACTGCCGGACGCGCCAGCGGGGCCGAAAGGCATTTCGCTGTTCCTGGTGCCGAAGTTCATGGTCAATGCCGATGGCAGCCTGGGCGCGCGCAACCCGGCGACCTGCGGTTCGATCGAACACAAGATGGGCATTCAGGCGTCCGCGACCTGCGTGATGAACTTCGACGAAGCCGTGGGCTATCTGATCGGCGAGCCGAACAAAGGTCTGGCGGCGATGTTCACCATGATGAACTACGAACGTCTGGGCGTCGGCATCCAGGGCCTGGCCTCTGGCGAGCGCTCTTACCAGAACGCCATCGAATACGCCCGCGACCGTCTGCAAAGCCGTTCGCCGACCGGCGCGCAGAACAAAGATAAAGTGGCTGACCCGATCATCGTCCACCCGGACGTGCGTCGCATGCTGCTGACGATGAAAGCCTCGAACGAAGGCGGCCGTGCGTTCTCGACGTACGTGGCCATGCAACTGGACACCGCCAAGTTCAGCGAAGACGCGACCACCCGCAAACGCGCGGAAGACCTGGTGGCGCTGCTGACCCCGGTGGCCAAGGCGTTCCTGACTGACCTCGGTCTGGAAACCACCATTCACGGCCAGCAGGTTTTCGGCGGTCACGGTTACATCCGTGAGTGGGGCCAGGAGCAACTGGTTCGCGACGTGCGCATCACCCAGATTTACGAAGGCACCAACGGCATTCAGGCGCTGGACCTTGTAGGACGCAAGATCGTCGGCAGCGGCGGGGCGTTCTACAACCTGTTCGCCGACGAGATTCGTCACTTCACCGCGACTGCCAGCGCTGACCTGGCCGAGTTCACCAAGCCGTTGAACGATGCCGTGACCACCCTCGACGAATTGACCGCATGGTTGCTGGATCGGGCAAAAAACAACCCGAGCGAAATCGGCGCGGCCTCGGTCGAGTACCTGCAAACCTTCGGTTATGTGGCCTACGCCTACATGTGGGCACTGATGGCCAAGGCGGCCTTGGGCAAAGAAGCGCAGGACGATTTCTACGCGAGCAAACTGGGCACCGCTCGGTTCTATTTCGCACGCCTGCTGCCGCGTATTCACTCGTTGAGCGCGTCGGTGAAGGCCGGTAGCGAGTCGCTGTTCCTGCTGGACGCAGCGCAGTTCTGACACTGTAACGTCATGTAAGCATTCTCTTACATGACGTGCTGCTCTTCTCCCATAGATGCAGATTGGATCCACAGCTAATCTACTTCTCATGGACGTCGCGCAGGAAGCGCAAAGCAACAACACGGACACGTAGGATTCTGCCAGGACGGCGGAGTGAAATGGATGTCAGGGAAACAGTCTGCAAAGCCCCGCTTCGGCGGGGTTTTCTTTTGCCCGCAGAAAAGTGGTCAACTCAGCCCATCCAGGGTTGCCGAGCGCTCATCCGGTGCGTTCATCACTTCTTCCAGCAAGGTTCGCAATAAGGCCAGCGAGGCTTGTTGCCGCTGCACATCCCGACACACCAGCCCGACTTTCAGCGGCACCCGTGGTTCGGTCAATGGTTTCCAGAGCAGTTCACGGTTGCCGAGCGCTTTCTGCGAGCGGCCCGGAAGCACGGTCGCCAGCCGGGTGTGGGGCAGACTGTCGAGAATGCCCGCCATATTGTTCAGTTCCGCCTGCACCTGCGGGCGTCGCCCCAGGTTGGCCAGTTGCGTCTGCCAGATCTGCCGCACCTGAAACTCTTCACCCAGCAGCAACATCGGCAACTCGGCAGCCTGACTCATGGAGACTTTTTTGAATTCGCGCAACGGGTGATCCGCCGGGATGACGAGCGTCAGTTCATCTTCGTACAGCATTACGCCGTGCAACCCCGGCTGTCGGGGCGGCAGGTAACTGATGCCGATGTCCAGAGCGCCGTTGAGCAGCCGCCGCTCGATCTCCAACCCGGTCAGTTCATAGATCTGTACCACCAGGTGCGGTTGCGCCTTGCGCACACGTTCGAGCATTTGCGGTACGAGACTGGTGTGAACGGTTTGCAACACGCCAATGGCCAGCGTGCGAAGCGCTTGTCCCTTGAAATTGCCCAACGCTTCACGTGCCCGTTGCAAACCATCCAGCAACGGCAGGGCGTGGTTGTACAACGTGTGGGCGGCCAGGGTAGGCAGCAGGCGTTTGCTGCTGCGCTCGAACAGGCTCACATCGAGGTTTTGTTCGAGGTGGCGGATTTGTTGGGACAGTGCCGGCTGAGAGATCGAAAGTCGCTCGGCGGCCCGGCCGACATGGCCCTCTTCGTAGACCGCGACGAAATAACGCAGTTGTTTGAAATCCATAAGATTTGCTTATCGAAAATGCTGGGAAATCGAAATGGCTCGAGGCCTGGTCTGGGCCTAGTCTAACCGCATTCACAAGGCTTACAGGGCCATAGAGCGCGATGAATATCGTTTACGCCGAGGTTGTTTACATAGGTAAGGCAAAAAACCTTAAACGAGGTTTTTTCGGATGAACTTGTTCAATTTACGGCGTAGCACTCCCAGCCTTGATGACTTGGCCGCGGACAATTTCCTGCCGTCCAGAAGTGACAATCTTTCCAGCGAGTGTCTGATGCCCAGTGTCGAGCGGCCTAAACAGATTTTTGTGCGCGGCCAAGGCTCTTGGCTGTGGGACAGCGACGACCGTGCCTATCTGGATTTTTCCCAGGGGGGCGGGGCCAATAGCCTCGGACATAGCCCTTCTGTTCTGGTCAATGCGATTACGGCGCAGGCTCAATCGCTGATCAACCCCGGTTTCGGCCTGCATAACCGCGGCATGCTCAACCTCGCCGAGCGGCTCTGCGTCAGCACCGGCAGTGATCAGGCGTACCTGCTCAACAGTGGCAGCGAAGCCTGTGAAGCGGCGATCAAACTGGCGCGCAAGTGGGGTCAGCTACATCGCGGCGGTGCTTCGCGGATCATTGTGGCCAAGAAGGGTTGTCATGGTCGTAGCCTCGGGACGATTCCCGCGTCGGACAGTTCCACTCTTACCAACCGCTTCGAGCCTCAGCTCCCCGGTTTCAGCCACGTGCCATTCAACGATCTTGCAGCCTTGCATGCAGCGGTTGATGCCCGGACCGTGGCAATCATGCTCGAACCGATCCAGAACGAAGCCGGGGTCATTCCCGCCACCGAGCTTTACCTCAAGGGTGTCGAACGCCTGTGTCGTGAGCTCGGCATTCTGTTGATCTTCGACGAAGTGCAGACCGGTGTCGGTCGCCTCGGGACATTGCTCGCGGAACAATCCTACGGCGTGCGGGCAGATATCGTTGTCCTCGGCAAAGGGCTGGGCGGTGGCGTGCCTCTAGCGGCGTTGCTGGCGCGGGGCAAGGCATGCTGTTTCGATATCGGCGAACTGATGGGCACCCATCATGGCAATGCACTGATGACCGCTGCCGGCCTTGCGGTACTCGATAGCGTGCAGGACAAGGGATTTCTCGAGCATGTCCGGGAAACCGGCCAGCACCTGCGTGAAGGCCTTGCCCGTCTGACTCATCGCTATGGACACGGTGAAGTACGCGGGCAGGGGCTGCTCTGGGGTCTTACCCTGTCCGAGGATTCGGCTGACGCCGTCGTTAAAGCGGCGATGTACGAAGGGCTGCTGCTCGACGCCCCGCAAGCCGATTGCCTGCGTTTCACCCCGGCGCTCACCGTCAGCAAGGCCAACATCGACGAAATGCTCTTGCGCCTGGCCCGTGCCTTTTCCCGCGTACGCACCGCACAACTGCAATGCCGGAAAGGGATCGCCGTGTAATCAGAACCGCCCTACGCGAATTCCCGAACCGTCTCGCGGTATAACGCATCGCCCCACGTTTGATTCTTTTAACGTGGGGCGTTTTTTTGTCCACGAATTCATTTGGATACCGCATCCTGCGAAGAACCGCACTGAACCCTGACGAACAGCGCGGGTCGATTGGTTGTGTAGCTCACACGAGCCCACTTCACATCAGGAGCTGACCCATGGACTTCATTCGTATCATCATCGCCATTCTGTTGCCGCCACTGGGTGTGTTTCTGCAAGTCGGTTTCGCCGGCGCGTTCTGGCTGAATATTCTGCTGACGCTGTGCGGTTACATCCCCGGGATTGTGCATGCGGTGTACATCATCGCCAAGCGCTGATATTCGCGGCGCCAGGTAGATTGCTTTCGCGGGCAAGCCTCGCTCCTACAGCACAGCGTCATAACTGTAGGAGCGAGGCTTGCCCGCGAAGGGGCGCCACGGTATCAGTCCGCGAGCGCCATCACCCGCCGATAAAACAACCACTCCTGCTCCAGCGCATGGGCCTGATTGCCGGCCTTGCGAAAGCCGTGACGTTCATCCGCGTAGTAATGCGCTTCAACCAAAATGCTGTTTTTCTGCAGCGCTTCGACCATGTCGCGGGTTTGCTGCGGCACGACCACGGCGTCGAGTTCACCCTGAAAGAAAATCACCGGCACGCTGATGTTGCTCGCATGCAGCAGGGGTGTTCGTGCGGCGTAGCGCTCGGCGTCTTTGACAGGATCGCCGATCAGCCAATCCAGATAATCGCCTTCGAACTTGTGTGTCGCCCGACCCAAGGCAACGGGATCGCTGACGCCGTAAAGGCTGGCGCCCGCGCGGAAGACCTTCTTGAACGCCAACGCGCACAGCGTGGTGTATCCGCCGGCGCTGCCACCGCGAATAAACGCCTTGTCGCCATCGATCAACCCACGCTCGGCGAGATGGGTGACCACCGCGCAGGCATCTTCCACATCCACGTCTCCCCAGCTCAAATGCAACGCCTGGCGATAGGCCCGGCCATAACCGCTGCTGCCACGATAGTTGAGGTCGGCCACGGCGAAACCGCGTTGCGCCCAGTACTGGATGCGCGGATCGAGCATCGGGTAGCACGCCGATGTCGGGCCACCGTGGATGAACACCACCAGCGGCGGCTTCGTGTCGCCCGTCATCGCCGGATAGAAGAAACCGTGAGCCTCACCTGCACCGCTCAGGTAGCGCAGGGTTTGCGGGACGCTGATTTGTCCGGCGGGCAACGGTGCCATTCCCCCGGCCAACACCTTGACCTGCCGGGTTGTGCGGTCGATGGCGATCACGGCGGACGAACTGACTGGCGAAGCAGCGATGCAGTAGATGAATTGGTCATCCAGTGCGAGATGTCGGAAACGGCTGTAGTCCCCGGTGAAATCTTCAGGGGTTTCACCGCAAAGTCCCAGTCGGCCGAATCCACCTTCGGTCCAACTGGCCAAATAGCTGTTTTCACTCAAGGGCAGCCAAGTGCAACCACCCAACTGCCAGGGGGCTGGCCCATGATCAGCCGCAGCGCTGGGCAACGGGCGCAAAGCATCGGAAGACTCGACCCACGGCTGCCAGTAGCCGCCACGATCCGTCAGACAATACAGACGACCACTGTCATCGAATCGCGGCTGCTGCAGCGACTCCTGAACGTCATCGCCCGCCACACAACGGGCTTGAGCGAAACGGCTCTCGTCCTGGCGGTCGGCAACCATCAGGCGAGTCGCGGTCCATGGCTGGTCCGGGCGGCTCCATTCGATCCAGGCCAACCGTTGAGCGTCGGGGCTCAACGTCGGTGCGGCATAAAAGTCGGCCCCTTCGGCCAGCAGATGGCGGGCGCCATCCGCCAGATCGATGGCCACCAGACGATGCCGGTCTCGATGTTCTTCAACCGCCAGCACCTGCCCGTGCGCAAACTGCAAGTCGCCATAGCGGCACTCGCCGGATGTCAGTACCTCGGGCGTTTCGTCTTTCAGCGATTGGCGATACAGCTGCTGATCTGCCTCGTTGACGAAAACCACCCCGTCATCTGTCAGGCAAAACGCTCCACCGCCATATTCGTACACCCGACTGCGAACACTGAAACCCGCTGGCGTCAGGCAGTGTGCCTGGCCGTCCCGCCAATGCCAGATGCGGCAAGCGGCGTCCTCGGGGCGGTATTCATTCCAGAACAGGCCCTGCTGGCCAACCTGCAATTCGGCAAAGTCGATGCCGGCCGCAACGGCTTTGGCGGCGCTGAAAGGTTCAGCTTTTGGCGATGAGTCGTGAGTTTCGTTCATTGCGAAAGGCCAGTTGTTCGATGGTCTGGGTCGCGTGCTCGGCTTCTTCGCGGGCCTTGAGAATCACGCCGTGATGTTCCGATTTGCTGCACACCGGGTCGGCATTGCTCGCGTCACCCGTGAGCATGAACGCCTGGCAGCGGCAGCCGCCGAAATCCTTTTCTTTCTCGTCGCAGGAGTGGCACGGCTCGGGCATCCAGTCGTAACCGCGAAAGCGGTTGAAGCCGAACGAGTCGTACCAGATGTGCTGCATGCTGTGGTCGCGCACGTTGGGAAACTGTACCGGCAACTGTCGGGCGCCATGACAGGGCAGGGCGGTTCCGTCCGGAGTCACTGTCAGAAAAATACTGCCCCAGCCATTCATGCAGGCCTTCGGGCGTTCTTCGTAGTAGTCCGGCGTGACGAAAATCAGCTTGCACGGATGTCCTTCAGCTTCCAGTTTTGCGCGGTATTCGTTGGTGATGCGTTCGGCGCGGACCAGCTGTTCCCTGGTCGGCAGCAGACCGACCCGATTGAGCTGCGCCCAGCCGTAAAACTGGCAAGTGGCGAGCTCGACGAAGTCCGCCTCAAGGGCGATGCACAGCTCGATGATCCGGTCGATCTTGTCGATGTTGTGCCGGTGGGTGACGAAATTCAGCACCATCGGATAGCCATGAGCCTTTACCGCGCGAGCCATTTCCAGCTTCTGCGCAAAGGCCTTTTTCGAGCCGGCCAGCAAGTTGTTCACTTGCTCGTCGCTGGCCTGGAAGCTGATCTGGATGTGGTCCAGGCCGGCCTTCTTGAAGTCGCTGATTTTCTGCTCGGTCAGGCCAATGCCGGAGGTGATCAGGTTGGTGTAGAAACCCAACTTGCGCGCCTCGGCAATCAGTTCGGCGAGGTCCTGGCGCACCAGCGGTTCACCGCCGGAAAAACCCAATTGTGCCGCGCCCATTTCCCGCGCTTCGCGGAACACCTTGATCCACTGTTCGGTGCTCAGCTCTTTACCCTGCTCGGCGAAGTCCAGCGGATTGGAGCAGTAGGGGCATTGCAGCGGACATCGATAGGTCAGCTCGGCCAGCAGCCACAGCGGCAGGCCGATTTCCGGTTTGGGCGGTAACTTGTCTGACAGGGAATCAGGCAAGTTCGATCCAGTGCTGAACACGGGCGACCTCCATGAATTGCTCGATGTCATCACCGAGCTCCGGCACGCCGGGGAACTGCGCGTCCAGTTCGGCGATGATCGCCGCGACATCACGATCACCGTCGATCAAACCACCGATCAGCGCGGCGCTTTCATTGAGTTTGATCATGCCTTCCGGGTAGAGCAGCACATGGCCTTTCTGCGCCGGTTCGTACTGAAAGCGGTAGCCGGGACGCCAGGTCGGGGTCTTGCTGCGATCGAAACTCATAAGGTGATTCCTTTATGCCAGACCCGTTGTTCAGTCACGCTGTGATACGGCGGGCGTTTCAGTTCGTAGGCCATGCTCATGGCATCGAGCATGCTCCAAAGAATGTCCAGTTTGAACTGGAGAATTTCCAGCATGCGCTCCTGGCCTTCTCGCGTCGTGTAGTGCTGCAACGTGATCGCCAGACCGTGTTCCACATCGCGTCGCGCCTGGCCCAGACGGGTGCGGAAATACTCGTAGCCAGCCGGGTCGATCCACGGGTAATGCTGCGGCCAGCTGTCGAGGCGCGACTGGTGGATCTGCGGCGCGAACAGCTCGGTCAGCGAGCTGCTGGCGGCTTCCTGCCAACTGGTACGGCGGGCGAAGTTGACGTAGGCGTCCACGGCGAAACGTACGCCGGGCAGCACCAGTTCCTGGGAGCGCAGCTGGTCCGGGTCGAGGCCGACGGCCTGACCCAGACGCAGCCAGGCTTCGATGCCGCCGTCTTCACCGGGGGCGCCGTCATGGTCCAGCAGGCGTTGAATCCACTCGCGGCGGATCTCGCGGTCCGGGCAATTGGCCAGGATGGCGGCGTCCTTCAGGGGAATGTTCACCTGGTAGTAAAACCGGTTGGCAACCCAACCCTGGATCTGCTCGCGGGTCGCCCGGCCTTCATACATCGCCACGTGGTACGGGTGATGGATGTGGTAGAAGGCGCCTTTGGCGCGCAGGGCGGCTTCGAATTCGGTGGGGGACATTGCGGTGTCAGTCATTTTCGGTTCTCCGGGTGCAACCGGTGGATTTTGTGGTGTCTGGACCGGCCTCATCGCCAGCAGGCTGACTCCCACAGTTGATCGCATTCACCTGTGGGAGCCAGCCTGGCGATAGACCGCGCTGCGGTCTCGATGCCCTACAACACAATACTCATGCCGTCATACGCCACTTCAACATCACGCCGAACCAGCTCGGCACGCTCCGGCGAATCCTCATCGAGGATCGGGTTGGTGTTGTTGATGTGGATAAGCACCTTGCGCTGCTTGGGCAGTTTCTCCAGCACTTCCAGCATGCCGCCGGAGCCGTTTTGCGCCAGGTGACCCATTTCCCGGCCGGTGCGGGTGCCGACGCCACGGCGCTGCATTTCGTCGTCGTCCCACATCGTACCGTCCACCAGCAGGCAATCGCTGCCGGCCATGATTTCCAGCAGCGGCGCGTCGACCTTGCCCAAGCCCGGCGCGTAGAACAATTTGCCGCCGGTGTTCAGGTCTTCGACGATCAGTCCGATATTGTCGCCCGGATGCGGGTCGAAACGGTGCGGCGAGTACGGCGGCGCCGCGCTGCGCAGTGGCAACGGGGTGAAGCGCAGGCTAGGGCACGCCGGGATGGTGAAGCTCTGGTCGAGTTCGATACGGTTCCAGTTCAGGCCGCCGTTCCAGTGGGTCAGCATGGTGAACAACGGGAAACCGGTGCTCAGGTCTTCATGGACCATGTCGGTGCACCAGACATTGTGCGGGCAACCTTCGCGCAGGCTGAGCAGGCCGGTGGTGTGGTCGATCTGGCTGTCCATCAGGATGATCGCGCTGATGCCGGTATCGCGCAGGGCCCGGCCCGGTTGCATCGGGGCAAAACTCTGGAGTTGGGCACGGATGTCCGGAGATGCGTTGCAGAGCACCCAGTTCATGCCGTCATCGGAAATCGCGATGGATGACTGGGTCCGCGCCTTGGCATTCAGGCTCCCGTCGCGAAAACCTGCGCAGTTCACGCAGTTGCAGTTCCACTGGGGGAAACCGCCGCCGGCGGCGGAACCTAGAATCTGGACAAACATGGGTGCTCCATCATTTCAACGCTGAAAATAAAAACGCCTCGGCAAACCGAGGCGCTGAACGGCAAGACAAACTTAGCGGCTTGCGAAGTACATGGTGACTTCAAAGCCGATACGCAGGTCGGTGTAAGCAGGTTTGGACCAGGACATGGGAGCGCTCCTTCAGGTGATGGGACAGTTGAGATCTATACATATAGTCCACCTCCAGCCGGAGATGTTCAGATAGTTAGGTGGCTATGTTACTCAAAATTACAGAGCGAAAGGCCTGCATTCTCGGAAAAAGCTAATTGCACCAGCGGTAATGATCATTTTGTCACTTGCCAAGGCGCTTGCGGTTGCGAACTGCTGGCCAGGCAGCGCCAGCCGCCTTCGGCGTTGTTCAGTCGATGGGCGGCGGCGATCAGGGCGGAGCGATCGACGGCCAGAATCGACAAGGTCAGTTGCGTCAGATAATCCGACGAGCGGCCAGCCAGCTTGCCTTGCCAGAGCAGTTCGGCAGCCTGGGCCAAGGGTAAGGCCGCTATGTCGAATTGATCGGCCAACGCCTGGCGCTGGGCGATGAAAGTTGTCTCGTCGATCCCGTTGATCAATCCGGGCAGGTCGCTCAGGAAGCGTTCCATGTGTTCCAGCAACTTCAATGGCACGGTGTCCGGAGACTGCACGCCAAACAGGATTCCGGTCTGGCCATGGATCTGACGCAGTGCGCTGAGCACCGCGTAACCCAGTTGCAGCTCAACCCGCAGGCGCTGGTAGAACGGCGTCTGACAGACATGGGCCAGCAAGCGCCAGGCGGCTTCGTCGCAGATGTCCTGGGTAGCCGTAGGACAGAACAGCAACAATGCGTGTTCGCTGGACCCGGTGTCGAGCGATGTCCACAGGCGCTGTGAGTTGATCGAGGGCAGTGGGGGCGGTTGGGTGTCCGCTGCGCCGGGCACTCGGCTCAGGGCCAGACCCATCGCTGCTTGAGTCTGTGCCGACAGGCCAGTGGCCAGGCCTTCCCAGCGCGCACTCGACCATAGCTGCTGCAAGTCATCAGATACCCCGCTGTGCTCAAGGCAATGATCGGGCAGCGCCTTGAGCAGTTGTTTAATCGGGATCAGCGCAGTGTTTTTCAGTTCTTCCTGTGGGAAGCCGCTGGCAGGTGTTGTCAGCTCTTTCAGCGCATGTTCGAGAACGGTCGGCATTGGCTCCTGCAGTCCCGTCACCTTCAGCAGCCATTCATTGCCCGATGCGCTGAAGGAAAAATCGACGCCCGCCTGACGCGCATCCTCGCGCAGTGGTTGCAGGCTGTTTTCCAGACGCTGTTGAAGGCGGGGATGAGGTTCGGCCTCGAGCCGCCAGCGCAAATAAATCGCGCCTTCAGCGGTGTTATCCGGTAAGGCCTGGCTGAATTGCATCGGCGAATTTTCACGACGGCTGCGCGAACGATCCTGGGCAAATGTGCGCAGGCCGCGGTGCTTGCTGGTTTGCCCGCGAATCAGTCCGGCGTTTTGGGGCGGCGCCTCGGCGCGCAAGAACGGATTCGGTGCCGGCAGTTGCCATTCACCGCTGAAGTTATCCACAGCGCCGATTTTCTTCAGGATGTCCTTGAGCGCTGCAACGCCTTGTTCGGATAAGCCGGTTTCAAGCTGTTCACTGTCGAGTCGGGCCAGTTGCAGCGCGCCGCTGACTTGTTGCTGGCGCTGAAGCAGGGCCGCGTACTCTTCTCGCAGAGCGGCCCAGTCTTGCTGCGCGGCAAAAAAGCCCAACCAATCCAGCAGCTTCTCTCGCAGGACGCTCACCGGTGCGGACGTTGTGAATTCAACGTGCAGCACGGCTTGTCCGGCAAATTGGTACAGCGGCTTGGCGTTCAAGTGCTCAGCCACACCGCGTGCGCGCAAATCAGCCAGCAGCCCACCGGGTTTCGAGGCGTTCAAACAATGGCACAGAAACGCCAATGCTTCGGTCGATGAAGTGGGCAGCGATTCGAAGGTAAACAGCAGATCAAGCCTGCGCTCGTTCACCTGTTGATAACTTGCGTCCGAAGATTCCATAAGCGGCACAGGTGCCGCTTGCGGGACGATTTCTCCCATGGGAGTCGCCGCGCCGAAACTCAGCGCCATTTGCTTCAGCTCTTCGATACTTTGCGGGCCGGCCAGGCTCAGCGTCATCTGCCCGGTCTGATAAAACCGTTGATGGAAATCCTCCAACGCATTCTGAAATTCTGGCTGCGTCACCGGCAGGCTGTCGCGGTTGCCGGCATGAAAGCCGCGCAACGGATGAGTCGGCGAAAGTCCATCGAACAGCGCCAGTTGCTGTTGCACCGTCGCGTCCTGCGACCAGGCAACAAACTCTGCCTGCAACACTTCCCGTTCCCGCTGCTGATCGTCCGGACTCATACGCGGGTGAGCGAGCATGTCTGACAGACGCTCCAGCCCAACGCTGAACGCCTGAGGCGGCAGTTCGAAAAAGAAGTCGGTGGTGCGCTCGCTGGTCCGTGCATTCACCTGTCCGCCATGGCCTTGTACGTAGGCCATCAGCCCTTGTTCTGCAGGAAAACGCTCGGTACCGAGGAACAACAGGTGCTCAAGAAAATGCGCCAGGCCTGGCCATGCCAATGGCACGTCATGGCTGCCCGCAGCGACCCGCAACGCGGCCGCACAACGCTTCAGATTCGGGGCATGACGCAGCGTCACCCGCAGGCCGTTGGCCAGGGTTTCAGTATGGGGGCGAGGTTGATTCAATGCAGGCATGAGCACTTCCAGAACAGAGAAGCGCTAATGCTAGCGGATTACGGGTGATCAGCGCTTGTTCAGCTCGCCGTAAAGCTCCGGGCGGCGATCGAGGAAGTAGCGATTGGCCGCTCGGGAATCGACCATCAACTGACGATCCAGCTCACCGACAATCAGCGCTTCATCGAGACCGGCCTGGGCGATGCGGCTGCCATCCGGTGCGGCGATGCTGCTTTGGCCGCAGTAGTGGATCTCGCCTTCATTGCCGCAGTAGTTGGCATAAGCCACGTAGCACTGGTTTTCGAAGGCTCGGGCGCGGACGGTGACGTCGGCGACGAAGTCGTAAGGAATCATGTTCGCTGTTGGCACCAGAATCAGCTCGGCACCGGCCAAGGCCAGCCGCCGCGCATTTTCCGGAAACTCAACGTCGTAGCAGATCAGGAAACCCAGCATCCAGCCATTGAGCTCTACCAGTGGAAAATCACCCTGCCCGGCGCTGAACATCGAGTGATCGAGGTCGCCGTACAGGTGAGTCTTGCGGTAGTTGCACAGGCGCTCGCCATTGGCGTCGATCAGTTGCACGGCGTTGTAGATCTGCCCGTCCTCGGTGCGCTCGGGGTAGCCGTACAAAATGGCGATCCCCGCGGTTTTGGCAATGCGCGCAATTTGTTGCGCCGATTCACCGTTGTGCACCTCCGCCAGTACGCTGACGGCATCGCTGCCAATGTTGTAGCCGGTCAGGAACATCTCCGGCAGCACCAGCAAATCAGCGCCTTTGGCCTCCATCGCCAGTTGATGCAGGCGTTGCAGGTTGCCGGCGACGTCCAGGGGCAGCGGCGGACATTGGTAAAGGGCTACGCGCATTTGGAATTCCTCTTACTCGGGCAGGGCGATCGGACCGATCTCGTTGAACACATCTCCTGGACCCGGGTTCTCGGCGTGAGTTTCACCGCCGAAGTGTTTCATGATGCCCCACACCGCATTGAGCGAGGTCTGCACCGCGCCTTCGACCCACGCCGGTGTCCACGAAACGTCGTCGCCTGCGATGAAAATCCCGCGTTGTTCGGCAGGCATGTCTTCCTGCATGAAATGCGCGTACATGCGCTGGTTGTAGCGATAGTGGCCGGGCAGGGCGCCTTTGAAAGCCCCGAGGAAATGCGGGTCGGCTTCCCAGGACACGGTGATCGGATCGCCAATGATCCGTGCGGCGATGTCGACTTTCGGGTAGATCTTTTTCAACGCGTTCAACGCCAGTTCGACGCGTTTTTCCACTGGGTGCGGAAGCATTTTCAACGCGTCGCTCATCCACGAGTACGACAGGCAAATCACCCCGGGTTTGTCGTCGCCGTTGTCGAATAGATACGTGCCACGGGTCAGGCGATCGGTGAGGGTCATGCTCATCAGGTCGCGGCCGGTTTCCGGATCCTTGTCCTTCCAGAACGGCCGGTCGACCATCACGAAGGTTTTCGACGACTGCATGTAGCGCGTGCGGTCGAGGGCCATCCACATCTTTTGCGAGAACAGGGTTTCGTCGCATTCGATCTGGGTGGTCAGCAGCCAGCTCTGGCAGGTGGTCAGCACCGCCGCGTACTCGCGGGTGTCGCCGTTGTTATCGGTGACCGCAAAACGGCCGTCCGCGGCGTGGGCAATTTTTTTAACCCCGGAGCGTGGTGCGCCTCTGTGCAGCGACTTGAGGCTGGTGCCTTCGGGCCAGTGCACGCAACGTTCCGGCACATGACGCCAGATGCCTTGCGGCACTTGTTCGACGCCGCCGACGACCAGATGCTGGTGATCGTCGCAGTTGGTCATCACGACGCGGAAGATTTCCAGCATCGAGTTCGGGAAGTCCGAGTCCCAGCCGCCGGTGCCGAAACCGACCTGACCGAACACTTCGCGGTGATGGAACGAGAGCTTGGCGAAGGCTTTGGAGGTGGCGACAAAGTCGTAGAAGGTGCGGTCGTCCCACAGCGGAACCAGGGTGTTCCAGAGCTCTTTGAGGCGTGGCACGTCGCGATCGCGGATGGCTTGCTGGATATCGGCGAACTGCGAGCCGGCCTCCAGCGCATCCGCCCACGCGTCAGCCACTTCCTGGAACAGTGCAGGAAGATCCGCCAGTTTTTGTGCGTAATGGGTTTTGCCTTCGATGTCGATCACCGTGCTGCCCGACGCAGGCGTCAGCGGGTTCGGGAAGGGCTTGGTCTCGAGACCGAGTTTGTCGACATAGTGGTAAAACGCCGTGGACGACACCGGAAAGCGCATGCCGCCCAGTTCGGCGACGATGCCATCGGTCCCGTTGAACGCTTGCGAGCGCAGGCGGCCGCCAAGTTTTGAGGCTTCGTAAACGACGGGCTTGAGGCCCAGTTTCATCAGTTCATAGGCGGCCACCAGTCCGGCGATGCCTGCGCCGACAATCGCCACTTCGGCACCGTGGTTGTGCTCAGGAATACTGCCGAGGCCGGCCGGGTGCTCGATCCAGTCATCGAAGCCGAATGGAAAGTCCGGGCCGAAAATAGTGACTGGTTTCTTACCGTCTGCAGGATGGCGATTGTTCTTGTTCATGGCTGACCTTGCTGGCGACCGGACGCGGGATGCGCGTCGGAGTATAGGAAAAGATGGCAGCCATTCTAGAGAGCGTAGATCACGTTAATAAGACGCAATGTGTCGTCGTTTTGCTAATTACCTGATCAAAACGACGATCTATATGTGCACACTGTCCACTGTGGGAGCGAGACCGGCTTGAACCGTGTTTAAACCGGTTGGCCGCGATCAATCTTGCTGCTGAGAATGATCGACGTGGTCGTCTTCTCCACCCCATCCACACTCCCGATCTGATCCAGCAACTGATCCAGCTGCTCCGGCGAATCGGTTCTTAACCACGCCACATAATCAAATTCGCCACTGACCGCACACAACTGCTGCACCTGCGCCATCGCACTTAGCCGCCGCAACACTTCCTTGCCGGAACGCGGTTGCACCGTGATCCCGACGTACGCCTGCAATCCGCCATCCACCACCCGTTGACCCAAGCGCACGCCATAACCGGTGATGACCTTGGCCTTTTCCAGCCGTGCCAGCCGCGATGTCACAGTGGTGCGAGCGATGCCCAGTTGCCGGGCGAGCATGGCCACGCTTTCGCGGGCATTGATCTGCAGGGCCGCGATCAATTGGCGGTCGATTTCGTCAAGAACGGGCGGGCGGATGTCGGGCAAAGGTTGGCTCCAGCGGGACAGATCAATGGTTCAATATGTTACAGGCACATCCTGCACAGTGGATGCTTGATCTAGGCTCAGTACCGTTAATGTGGGGTTGAGAACTGGCAGGCAAAGTCGAGGAATCGGGGGGCGATGAAATGACGACGAACATGCCGACCGTTGTGCGCGATCGTGCGGTGCAGATTGCCCATCACGAAATGGGTCACTACGTAACGGCTCGCGCGTTGGGGTTCGAAACCGGTGGCGTCACCTTGTCCGTGACCACGGACTTGCGGCATCAAGGAGGGGCTTGCATCACATTGGCGCGGCCCATTCATTCGTTGGAAGCGATGAAGGCACACTTGGAGAATCGAATGATAGTCCTCCTGGCTGGCGCTATGGCGCAGACATTACCTCCAACGCTTTCCTCCGGTAAACGCGTCGATAGCTCGAAAGCCATTGCCGTCCTGAAAGGAGCCTTAGGGGCCGAGCAGGATTACGCGAAAGTCAAAGAGTTACAGAACTTACTGCGCAATATCACTTATCCCGCGACGGACCCCGCGTCATCTGACCGTATTGCGGCTGAGCTTAAAGCTATGACTGATCGTGTATGGGGGCGGACTCAAGAAATCGTCGAGGATCTGGCGGATACGATTACCGAATTGGGAAGCGTGCTGGTCGACAGCATGGTCATCGTGGAGCAGTGGGGCAGGGTGGCAGATACTTACGAGGTCGTTTTTACGCGTGAAATGCTTGAGCGGTTGCGGCCAGTGCAGGCCATTCCAGCGTTGGGTGTTTGGGCGTAAAGCGCGCACCGGCTGGTCCTGATGTGAGAGCCCCGAATTATCGAGGCTCATTCCACGGCCAATCCGTCGCTATTTTTTGGACTTCGCCTCGGTCCGATCAGGCCCGCGCTCCAGCACCTTCATCACATCATCAATCACTGCCTTGCTCATCGCCGTCAAATAATGCGCGGCCCAGATATGTCGGTCGGTATCGCGGTTGAAAGGCAGCGTCTCTGGTCAGTTCCTTGGAAAGGAACAGAAAATCGGAGGCCATGGCTAGCGCATCACTGAGGGGAACGTCTCGAGTGACATGGAACAGCGGTTGGTTTGAGCAGTAGATGAAGGGGGTTAGGCCAATGGTTTTCAGTTCTGAAGATTCAGACGGATTTGCTGTAGTCATGCTTTTACTCCTGGGTTCGAGGAGCCGTCACATTCGTTTCCAAGCGAATGGGTGACGGCTGTACGCAGGTTGGAAAACCGGGAACCTAGGAACCGGCACGCCCGAGGGCGTCCCACGCACAGTCGCCATAACTCAGGATCACAAAAAACGCGCAATCGTGATGGGGCTGTTGCGGCTAGTATTCGACGGGTTTCCAAGCCCGATCACTGAATGGTCAGCGACGTCCGGAGACTATCCCGTCGAAGAAAAGCGCAACAAGGCATCAAAGTGCCCACAAAACACGATTCGGAGTTTGCCTACAAGGTTTGCGGGCGTCATCCGATATTCCGACACTCTAAGTAAACGAATCCAAACATCAGACACGAAAAAGCCGCGCATTCAGCGCGGCTTTTTTGTTTGGTGGGCCCACACGGACTTGAACCGTGGACCAAAGGATTATGAGTCCTCTGCTCTAACCAACTGAGCTATAGGCCCTCAGTAGGCCGCGGATTATAGCGACGGTTTCTCGGCTGTGCTATCCGAAAAATCCGATACGGCTATACGAAGAAACGTCGCGGCGAATTCGTCCGCCGGCAAGGGCAGGCTGACGATGTAGCCCTGAATCTGTTCGCAGCCTTCCTCCGCGAGGAATTGCTGCTGGGCGAAAGTCTCGACGCCCTCGGCAATGACGGTGAATTGCATGCTGCGCCCCAGCGCGATGATTGCGCGAACAATGGCCGCGTCATGGGGATCATCCGGCAGGCCGCGGACGAACGACTGGTCGATCTTGAGGATGTCCAGCGGCAGGCGCTTGAGGTAACTCAGGGATGAATAGCCGGTGCCGAAGTCATCGATGGCCAGTTGTACGCCCAGGTGTTTGAGTTGATGCAGCACCGCCAGCGCTTCCTCGGCCTGGCTCATGATGAAGTTTTCGGTAATTTCCAGTTGCAATAATCCGGGCTGAAGACCGTTGTCCTTGAGCAGTTGTTCGATCCGGCCGAGCAGGTTGGGCTGGCGCAATTGCGCGCCGGCGAGGTTGACCGACAATGGGCCGAGGCATTCATAAGTCTGGTTCCATTCGTACATCTGCCGGCACGCGGTCTCGAGTACCCAGTCGCCGATTTGCAGAATCATCCCGTTCTCTTCGGCCAAGGGAATGAAGTGCTCTGGCGGCACGGCGCCGAAGGTCGGGTGATGCCAGCGGATGAGGGCTTCAGCACCCACCAGGCGATTGTCGTCCAGGCTCATTTTCGGCTGGTAGTGCAGCAGCAATTCATTGCGCTCGATGGCACGGCGCAGTTCGTGTTCCAGTGCGACCCGTTCGCTGGCCTGAGCGGTCAGGTCGCGGGTATAGCTCTCGACCCGGTTGCGGCCCTTGGCCTTGGAGCGGTACATCGCCGCGTCGGCGTTCTTGACCAGGGTGGCGACGTCACAGCCGTCCTTGGGATAGAGGCTGGTGCCAATGCTGGCACTGATGAAGAACTCGTGCTCGCCCGCCTGGAATGGCGCAGAGAAGCAATTGAGCAGTTTGGTGGCAATGTTGTCGGCGTCGCTCGACTGTTGCAGGCCGGGCAGCAGGATGATGAATTCGTCACCACCGAGGCGCGCCACGGTGTCGATGTCGCGCAACTGGTCCTTGAGGCGCACGGCGATGCCCTTGAGCAGCAGATCGCCGACCGGGTGGCCAAGGCTGTCGTTGATGTGTTTGAAGCGGTCAAGGTCGAGGAACAACACGGCGCCCTGGCCACCGTTTTCCTGCTGGTTGTTGAGTGCGGTCAGCAGTCGGCTCTCGAACAACGTGCGGTTCGGCAAGCCCGTCAGCGGGTCGTGGTGCGCCTGGTAATCGAGTTTGGCCTGCGCGTGCTTGAGGCTGGAAATGTCCGCGAATACGGCGACAAAGTGAGTGATGAACTTGTCGCGGTTGCGCACGGCGCTGATGGTCAGCCAACTCGGGTACAACTCGCCGTTCTTGCGCCGATTGGATATCTCGCCCTGCCAATGACCTTCGGCCGTCAGTTGATGCCACATGGCCGCGTAGAAAGCGCTGTCATGCAGGCCCGAGGCGAGCAGGCGAGGGGTGTGGCCCAGGGCCTCGGTTTCGCTGTAGCCAGTGATTTCGGTAAACGCGCGGTTGACCGCGCTGATGTGCTGCTGGGTGTCGGTGATCAACACGCCCTCGGCGGTGCTCTCGAACACGGTCGCGGCCTGTTGCAGTTTTTCCTGCATCAGGTGGCGCTCGGTGATGTCCCTTGCGATGGTCAGCATGCAGTCTTCGTCGCCGATCGGCAGCGGACGGCTCGACACCTCACAAAGGCGGATCTGCCCGTCGCTGCGGCGGATATGGCAACTGAAGTCGCGGACGAAACCGTCCCGATGCAGCAGGTCGAGCATCTGTTTGCGTTCGTTGAGATTGACCCAGATCCCCAACTCCAGCGCCGAGCGGTCCACGGACATCGCGCTGTTGAAACCGGTGATGCGGCTGAAACCCTCGTTGACCTCCAGCAGCAAACCGTCACTCTGCCGGGACAGCAACAAGCCGTCGGGCGAGGCGTGGAAGGCCTTGGCGAACTTTTCTTCGGAGGTTTGCAGCTGTTGCTGGGTTTCCTTGAGTTGACTGATATCCCGCACGACCACCACCAGCGCGGGGGTGGTGTCGAGGTCGAAGGGTTCGGCGGAGATCAGGCCGGTAAACACCTGGCCATTGTTGCGACGAAAGGGCATCTCCAGGTTACGGATGCTGCCGGCCTGCAAGCGCTGCAGCAAGCCCGGCCCAACGCCGGGGATGCCCCAGATGTTGAGGTCGGTGGCGGTCTGGCCGATGACGTCTTCTGCCTTGAGCCCGATCTGTTCTTCGAACGCTTCATTGACCTCCAGCAAGCAGCCGTCGGAGAGTCGCGCGATGACCAGGATGTCCGGGCATTGCTGGAATACCGAGGCGAACTTCTGTTCCGACAGGCGCAACGCCTCTTCGGTGCGCTTGGCCTCGCTGATGTCGATCATCAGGCCACGCATCACCGGTTCATGCCCGTGCTCGATCAGGCTGACGATGTCGCGTACCCATATGCAGCGGCCATCGGCAGTGATGACCCGGTAATCGAGGCTATGATCGCGCCCGGCCAGGACTTCGTGATCGCAGAATGTCTGGGCACGGGTCAGGTCAGCGGGGTGGATGATGTTGCGCCAGAAGCCAGGAATCAGCCAATGGGCCAAGGGGTAGCCGAGCAATTCTTCGGCGTGGGGCGACACGTAGCTGTAGGTGAAGTCAGTGATCCGCGCTTCCCAGGCAATGGCCGAAAGACTCTCCACCAGCCCGCGGTAATGGTATTCGCTGCTGCGCAGTTCCTGTTCCAGGTCGATGCGACGGGCGATTTCCGAACTCAGGCGGCGGTTGATCCGGATGACCACCCCCAGTACCGTCATCAGTAGCAACAATCCCGGCAGGCCGTACACCAGCAGGTCGGACCAGAACGTTCGATGATCGAGAACGTTGCCGACCCAGTGTTCCTGGATGGTGTTGATTTCCTCCGGGGTCATGTCCGCCAGGACTTTGTCCAGAATGCCGACCAGGATCTTGTTGTCCCGGGGCACGCCCATGGCCAGTTGATAGCGATAGGGCGTCTCACCGCTGACATACAGTCCGTCGAGTTTGAGCTGGCGCAGGCTCCAGACGCTGGAGGCGAGATCGCCGACCACCGCGTCCACTTCATCGGTCGCCAGTGCCTGCAAGGCTGAGCTGACGTTGGGCAATCCCACCAGGTTCAGGTCGGGATGGTGGGTGCGCAGCAGTTCATGGGGGGCGTAGTTTTCCACCACGGCGATTTTCAGGCCGTACAGGTCTTCGAGTTTGCGCGGTTGTGCGCCGCCGACGTGGGCAAGAATGACAATTGGAAAGTCCAGGTAGGGACGCGTAAACGACAGGTATGTCTGGCGTTCCGGGGTCGACATTATGCCCGGTAACAGGTCCAGTTTGGCTTGTTTGGCCTGTTCGAGAACAACGGTCCAGCTCACGGGTTCGATGGGCGTGAGCTTGATGGCCAGGCGTTGGCGGATCAGGTCGATGTAGTCCGCCGCAAGGCCCTGATAGCGGCCCTGATCATCGCGAAACTCGAAGGGAGGCCATGACGCATCCACACCCAGGCGCAAGTCCGGGTGGGCCGCCAGCCAGCTACGTTCTTCGTCGGTCAGAGTCAGCGCGCCAGCCGTTGCGGTCCAGGTCATCAGCGACAGCAAAAAAAGCACGGTCGGCAGTCTGGGCATAACGGTCTCGTTATGGCTCGGGGAATGCTTCGAGTGTAGACGGGCTATTCGGCGGGAGGGAAGTGCGGGGGATTTTATCTGCACAAAGCAAAACCCCCGGCCTGGGCCGGGGGTTTTGTGATCACTCGTCGAGGAAGGAGCGCAAATGCTCGCTTCTCGTCGGGTGGCGCAGCTTGCGCAGCGCCTTGGCTTCGATCTGACGAATCCGTTCACGGGTCACGTCGAACTGCTTACCAACCTCCTCGAGGGTGTGGTCGGTATTCATGTCGATACCGAAGCGCATGCGCAGAACCTTGGCTTCACGGGCAGTGAGGCCGGACAGGACTTCGCGAGTCGCTTCTTTAAGGCTCTCAACGGTAGCAACATCGATTGGCGACTGCATGGTCGAGTCTTCGATGAAGTCGCCCAGATGGGAGTCTTCGTCATCACCGATCGGGGTTTCCATGGAGATCGGCTCTTTAGCGATCTTCAATACCTTGCGGATCTTGTCCTCAGGCATTTCCATGCGTTCGCCCAGCTCTTCCGGGGTCGGTTCGCGACCCATTTCCTGCAACATCTGCCGGGAAATACGGTTGAGCTTGTTGATCGTCTCGATCATGTGCACCGGAATACGGATGGTGCGGGCCTGGTCGGCGATCGAGCGAGTGATCGCCTGACGGATCCACCAGGTGGCATAAGTCGAGAATTTGTAGCCGCGGCGGTATTCGAACTTGTCTACCGCTTTCATCAGACCGATGTTGCCTTCCTGGATCAGATCGAGGAATTGCAGACCACGGTTGGTGTACTTCTTGGCGATGGAGATCACCAGACGCAAGTTCGCTTCAACCATCTCTTTCTTCGCGCGGCGGGCCTTGGCCTCACCGATCGACATGCGACGGTTAATGTCCTTGATCTCGGCGATCGTCAAACCGGTTTCGGTTTCCAGTGCGGTCAGCTTCTGCTGGCAACGAATGATGTCCGGCTGCAGGCGACCAATGGCTTCAGCGTATTTGCTTTTGCCTTTGGCCAGCGCGTCGGTCCAGCTTTCGTCGACTTCATTGCCCGGGAACTGGCGCAGGAAATCGGCACGCGGCATGCGGGCATCACGCACGCAAAGTTGCATGATCGCGCGCTCTTGCTGACGCAGACGATCCAGGGCACTGCGAACACGCTCGACCAGGCCTTCGAATTGCTTCGGCACCAGTTTGATCGGCATGAACAGCTCAGCCAGGGCCAACAGTTCGGCGATTGCCAGCTTGTTGCCACGACCGTGCTTTTTCAGCGCCTTGCGGGTGATTTCCATCTGATCGGAGACAGCGCCAAAACGCTGTGCTGCGATGATCGGATCCGGACCGCTTTCGGCTTCTTCTTCGTCATCCGTTGCTTCGGCGTCATCGTCGTCGGTGTCGTCGTCCGCTTTCACGGCTTTCGGGTCGACTGGCGGCGGCACTTCTGCAGCAGGCGGCGCAATGCCGTCATCCGGGTCGATATAACCGCTCAGGACGTCGGACAGGCGGCCACCTTCGGTGGTGACGCGAGTGTACTCGGAGAGAATATGGTCAACCGTGCCAGGGAAGTGCGCGATTGCGCCCATCACTTCGCGGATGCCCTCTTCAATACGTTTGGCGATTTCGATTTCGCCTTCACGTGTGAGGAGCTCTACCGTACCCATTTCGCGCATGTACATGCGCACTGGGTCGGTGGTGCGACCAATGTCGGTCTCGACCGCTGCCAACGCTGCTGCTGCCTCTTCGGCCGCGGCTTCGTCGGTATCGGCGTCGGCCAGCATAAGGGAATCCTTATCTGGCGCAACCTCGAATACGTTGATCCCCATGTCATTGATCATGCGGATGATGTCTTCCACCTGTTCCGGATCTGAAATATCCTCCGGCAGGTGGTCGTTGACCTCCGCGTAAGTCAGGTAGCCCTGCTCACGACCAAGTGTGATCAACTCTTTGATACGAGACTGCTGTTGCGCTTTTCCGGACATAACACCCTATCCACTGAAGGTCTTGGCGGGCAAAAAACAAGCCGAGGATTATACCTGAGCTATGACCTCACGCGCCAGTTGAGGTCGGGTTTGGTGTGGCCATATTGCGTTTTAATAGGTCGCGCATCTGATTTGCGATCTGATTTGCTTCCTCTGCGGTCAATCCTGGCTGCCTTGCTTTTCTGATAAGTGCTTCAAGGCTATCGGTGTGTTGACCGGCTGATAGCCTAGTAATGGTGTCTAAAAACTGTTGTTCAAGGTTATCGCCTTTAATCAGCCATTCCTTTTCCGCCAATGCTTTGAGAAGGCGTCCCTGTTCAGTCCCGTGCCAGCGGGCCATTAACTGAATTGAGTTTAGCTTAGGATTTTTTTGCACAGCCTCGATAAGGGCCACCAGCAGTTGTGCGTAGGTGTTGCTCTCATTGGCGAAGTGATCGGCGGTTTCTACCTTGCCAGCCAGTTCCGGGTGATGAATGAGCGTGCGAAGCGCGATTAGGGTCGGGGCTTCCACGGCAATCGGTGTGCGGGGGGCGCTGTGTTGATCACGATCACCGCCGCGTTTGCCGTTCTTGTCCCAGGGTTTCTTGTCCCATTTCTTGCCGCCGGCGCCGGGTTTCTTCGGCGTCCATTCCTGCTGCGGCACATACATATCCTGTGCCTGCGGCTGATGGTAGTCGCTATAGTCCGGCATGGCGTCGTAATCGATGCCCGGATCGTAGGCCGGTGGCGCGTCTTGAGGCGCGCTTTGCACCAGTTGGCTCACGGCTTCACCGCTGAGTCCGGTGATTTCGGTCAGGCGCTGACGCATCAGGATGCGCAGGTTCGCGCCTGGGACTTTATCGATCAACGGCGCCGCGAGGGTGGCCATGTGGGCCTTGCCTTCGAGCGAGCGTGGATCGGATTCCTCGGTCAACTGCTGGAAGAAATAATCCGCCAGCGGCTGTGCGTGCTGATTGATTCGTGCGCGGAACGCGTCAGTGCCCTCGGAGCGGACCAGCGTATCCGGGTCTTCGCCCTCGGGTAGAAACAGGAAGCGCGCCCGTCGCCCGTCTTGCAGGCAGGGCAGTGTGGCTTCCAGCGCTCGCCATGCGGCGTTACGACCCGCCTGGTCACCGTCGAAGCAGAACAGCACGTTGGGTACGACGCGAAACAGTCGCTTCAAGTGCTCTTCGCTGGTGGCGGTGCCCAGTGTGGCGACGGCATTGCGCAGGCCTTGCTGGGCGAGGGCGATGACGTCCATGTAGCCTTCGACGACGATGATTTCGTCGAGGTTGCGGTTATTTTTGCGTGCTTCATAAAGGCCGTAGAGTTCCTGGCCCTTATGGAATACCGGGGTTTCCGGTGAGTTCAGGTATTTCGGTTTGTCATCGCCCAATACCCGGCCGCCGAAAGCGATGATGCGCCCGCGGCTGTCACGGATCGGGAACATCACGCGATCACGAAAGCGGTCATAGCGTTTGCCGGTTTCAGCGTTTTCGATCAGCAGGCCGGCATCGACCATGGCTTTCTGTTGCAGGGTGTCGCTGCTCAAGTGCTTGAACAGATTGTCCCAGCCGGGCGGGGCGAAACCCAGGCCGAAGTCTCGGGCGATTTCGCCGGTCAATCCGCGTCCCTTCAAGTAATCCACTGCGGCTTTACGCGATGGATGGCTTTTCAGTGCCTGGCGGTAGAAATCGGCGGCGGCGGTGAGCAGCGGGTACAGCGGCGAATCGGTCGGCTGTCGTGGTTTGTGCGGCCGGCCGCTTTCTTCGCGGGGGATTTCCATGCCGGCGGCTTTGGCCAGTTCTTCGACAGCCTGGATGAAGTCCAGGTTGTCGTGATCCATCATGAAACCGAGGGCATTACCGCCAGCGCCACATCCGAAGCAGTAATAGAACTGTTTGTCAGGGCTGACGCTGAAGGAGGGGGTTTTCTCTTTGTGAAACGGGCAGCAGGCGGTGTAATTCTTGCCGGCCTTTTTCAGTTGCAGGCGCGAGCTGACCACATCGACGATGTCGGTGCGGTTCAGAAGGTCGTCAATGAAGCTCTGGGGAATTAGCCCGGCCATGGCGTTCTCGTCATCTGCGCTGAAATGGACCCGAAACGAAGTGCGGCCGAACGCGGGTCGTTGTTTGAGGCGCGCAAAATGTGCGGCTCGACCAGTGTCGTCTGCGTAATCGCTATCGGGAAGTGTATCTGCCGAAAATCCACTGACGTTAATACCAATCAGTATTCGACTATTTGAAAGTGTTTCGCTGAATCCGCTGCGGCCAGTCGATGGCCTCGGAAAGCTCATAAGCGGGCACGCAAGAAGGTGCCTTGGGCTGATCGTCGTGAGAGGAATCAGTGGGTGTGCTCGTCAGTAGCCTTGGAAGGCTCGTCAGAAAAGACGTGCACCGCTGGCAAAAGAGCCAGGTCTGACGCTGTGAAGCAGGTTTGTCTCGGTCGCGTGTGCGGCTTTGACGGTGAAGCATCAAGCGTTTTCCGCAAATGCCATTAGCCCGGCTGAGGGCCGGGCTTGGCAGAAGCTTGCTACGATCGTCTGCGTATTAGTACAGACGAACGGCGCGGCGCTGTTCGCGCTGAACTTTCTTGGCGTGACGCTTAACAGCGGCTGCTGCTTTGCGCTTACGCTCAGAAGTTGGCTTCTCGTAAAATTCGCGGCTACGAACTTCAGCCAGTACACCGGCTTTTTCGCAGGAGCGCTTGAAACGACGCAGAGCTACGTCGAAGGGTTCGTTCTCTTTTACTTTGACGGCTGGCATCCAGAGCTACCTTCATTCATTACCGGGGTCAACATCCTCGCGGCAAAAGAGCACTTGAAGACGTCGGTTTTTAAGGGTTGCGGATGTTAACCCCTCATCGCTCGGAATGCAAAGCCTCTGATCGAAAACCGCTAGTCGGGGCATCACATGGCGACTATTATGCGCGCCTTCGAATTCAGCCTAAACAAGGCGCAAACCCATGCTAGTACTGGGATTAGAAACCTCCTGCGACGAAACCGGTGTCGCATTATATGACAGTGAACGCGGCCTGCTGGCCGACGCGCTGTTCAGTCAGATCGACCTGCACCGCGCTTATGGCGGTGTGGTGCCGGAGCTGGCCTCGCGCGATCACGTCAAACGCATGCTGCCCTTGATTCGTCAGGTGTTGGCTGAAGCTGACTGCGTGCCGACCGAGATCGATGCGATCGCCTACACCGCAGGTCCCGGGTTGGTCGGTGCGTTGTTGGTGGGCGCTTCCTGCGCTCAGGCATTGGCCTTTGCCTGGGGGATTCCGGCCCTCGGCGTGCACCACATGGAAGGCCACTTGCTGGCGCCCATGCTGGAGTCGAAACCGCCAGAATTCCCGTTCGTCGCTTTGTTGGTGTCCGGCGGTCATACGCAGCTGGTTCAGGTCGACGGGATCGGTCAATACACGCTCTTGGGCGAGACCCTTGACGATGCCGCCGGTGAAGCCTTCGACAAGACGGCGAAGATGATGGGGCTGAATTATCCGGGTGGTCCGGAAATCGCTCGTCTGGCGGAGCAAGGCGTTGCAGGACGTTTCACCTTCCCGCGTCCGATGTGCGACCGCCCGGGCCTGGCGTTCAGCTTCAGCGGGCTGAAGACATTTGCCCTGAATACCTGGCAGCAGAGTGTCAGCGCCGGGGACGACAGCGAGCAAGCCCGTTGCGACATCGCGCTGGCGTTCCAGCAGGCCGTGGTGGAGACTTTGACCATCAAGTGCAAGCGTGCCCTGAAACAGGCGGGCATGAAGCGTCTGGTAATCGCTGGCGGCGTCAGCGCGAACAAGGCGTTGCGTTCTTCCTTGGAGAAAATGCTCGGCGACCTGAAGGGCGACGTGTTTTACGCTCGTCCGGAGTTCTGCACCGACAATGGCGCGATGATTGCGTTCGCCGGCTGCCAGCGCTTGCAGGCCGGTCAGCATGAAAGCCTGGCGATCAGCGTTCAGGCGCGCTGGCCGATGGAACAATTGTCGGGGCTGTGATGAGCGGCGCTCACGTGCGGTATCTAAAAATGCCGTTCGCGCCCGGCAAACAGGTCGCGTAGATTGCCGCGATGACGCCAGACGATCAGCCCCGTGAGCGCGCTCATGGGCAGCAGCGCCGCCGGTTCTTGCCAGGCCAGCAGCGGCAGGGTCAGTGGTGTGGCGATCAGGGCGGCGAGTGAGCTGGTGCGGGTCAGGAGGAACGTCAGCAGCCACGCGCAGACCGCCAACAGGGCTGCAGGCGGGTAAAGACCCAGCAACATGCCGGCGGCGGTGGCGACACCCTTGCCGCCGCGAAAGCGAAAGTACAGAGGGAACAGGTGGCCGATGACGGCACAAACGCCGATCCAGGCCTGTTCTTGCAGCGAAAGGCCCGCAATGCCTGCGATCAACACCGGCAGCAGGCCTTTGCAGAGGTCGCCGATGAGGGTCAGGATGGCGAGTTTCTTGCCGGCCAGGCGCAACATGTTGGTGGCGCCGGCATTGCCCGAGCCACTCATTCGCGGGTCGGGGTTACCGGTCAGGCGGCTGAGCAAAATGGCGAAGGACAGAGAGCCGAGCAGGTAGGCGAAGGTCGCCAGTAACCAAAACATGCTAACTATTCCGGGCGAGGACGCCCTGATTCTAACGGCGCATTGCGCCCTTGTCGTGCAGCGGAGAAGAGTGCTTGGACAGAGTGTTTATCGAGGGCCTGGAAGTCGACACCGTGATTGGTGCCTACGACTGGGAACGAGGCATCCGACAGTGCCTGCGTCTTGATCTGAGCTTCGCTTGGGATAACCGCCCGGCCGCCGCCGGTGACGACCTGACCCTGGCGCTCGATTATGCGAGCGTTTCGTCGCGCATCCAGGCCTTTGCCGAGCAGGCGCAGTTCCAGCTGGTCGAGACTTTTGCCGAGCGACTGGTGGAAGTGCTGATGAGCGAATTCAACATCACCTGGATGCGCCTCAAGCTGACCAAGCCAGGCGCCGTCCCGGCGGCCACCGGTGGTGTGGGCGTGGAGATCGAGCGCGGATGTCGCTGACTCAGGTGTATCTCGGGCTCGGTAGCAATATCGAGCGCGAAACCCATTTGCAGGCTGGCCTGGAAGCCCTGGCGGGTTTTCTGGTGGATATACGCTGCTCGGCGGTGTTCGAAAGCCAGCCTGTGGGGATCAAGAGCGGGCCGTTCTTCAATTTCGTGGTTTCGGCTTACACCGATCTGCCGCTGATGGAGTTGGACCGGCGGTTGAAATTCATTGAGGCGGACAATGGCCGCTATGCGCCGGACCGCAAGGGTTTGCCGCTGGATATCGACGTTTTGCTGTTCGGCGACCTGGTGGGTAACTTCGATGGCTTGATTCTGCCGCGGGCCGAGATTCTGAAAAATGCCTTTGTGCTGTGGCCGTTGTCGCTGATTGCGCCGGATCGTGCGCACCCGGGTGTGGGCAAAAGCTTTGCGACGTTGTGGAGTGAAGCGCAGATTGATCAGGTGTTGGCGCCGGTGGCGTTTGAGTGGCGTGGCGAACAGTTGACTCCGTTGCATCTGCTGTGAGGCGGATGACGTCTTCGCGGGCAAGCCTCGCTCCTACAGTTCCGGGTGCTGACCTGTAGGAGCGAGGCTTGCCCGCGAAGCTTTCAGGCAGACGCCGCTTCTTTGTAAGCCTTCAATGCTTTGAGCCGTTCACGCTTGATCGCCTCACCCAACTCAGGCCCCTTGAATCCCTTCTCCAGCAACGGCTGAACCGCCACGCTCCGCGCCGCAGTCGCCGCCCCACGCAAATAATCCGCCTGTGGGTAACTTCTCTGCTCCAGCCCTTTGCGCCCCCGAGCATCCATCTCGCACGCCGCAATAAACTCTTCAAATCGCTGCGGCCGACGGTAGACATCGAAACTCTGCAGCAACTCCAGCAAGGTCGAAGGCTTCAGCTCCAGAGCGCGGTGGCCATGAGTGTGATACTGGCCCACCAACAGCGCCAATTCCTGGCAGTCCTTCGGCGCCTTGAAGCGTTCGTTTACCGCTTTGATCAGCTTCAATCCCTTGTGTTCGTGGGCTATATGCCGAGGCCACTCTTCTTCTGGCGTCAGTCCTTTGCCCAGGTCATGCAGCAGGCAAGCCCAACGCACAGTCAGCGGCTGTTTGTGCAGTGCGGCTTGTTCGAGCACGCTCAAGGTGTGTGCGCCCGTGTCGATTTCCGGGTGGTGGGCTTCCGGCTGGGGGACACCGAACAGTGCGTCGACTTCCGGCATCAACACCTTCAGCGCGGCGCAGTCGCGCAGCACCTGGATGAACACTTGTGGCTGATCTTCCATCAGTGCGCGGGAAATTTCCTTCCAGCTGCGTTCTGCCGTCAGCGCTTCGAGTTCTCCTGACTCACTGAGCTCACGCATCAGTTCCAGCGTTTCAGGTGCAACGGTGAAGCCGAGCTCGGCATATCGTGCGGCAAAGCGTGCAACACGCAGAACACGGAGCGGATCTTCGGCGAAAGCTGGGGAAACGTGACGAAGCAAGCGCGCCTCGAGATCACGTTGGCCATGATAGGGGTCGGTCAGATTCTGTTGATCGTCTTCGGCCATGGCGTTGATTGTCAGGTCACGACGGATCAGATCTTCTTCGAGCGTCACTTCGGGTCTGGCGTGAAAGGTGAAGCCGCCATAGCCGCGTCCGCTTTTGCGTTCGGTCCGGGCGAGGGCGTATTCCTCACCGCTTTTCGGGTGAAGAAACACCGGGAAGTCCGCACCTACCGGGCGAAAGCCCTTGGCGAGCATTTCTTCAGTGGTGGCCCCGACCACGACCCAGTCGATATCGGTGACAGGTTTGCCCAGTAGCCGATCACGAACTGCGCCGCCGACTCTATAAATCTGCATAAAAAACCTCCGTTAGCTCGACAGAATAACCGTTGCGTCGAACTTCCGGAGGCAGAAACAGGATCAAAGATGGATGACGGCCAAGTCCAGCCGACCGTAATCGCCTTCGCTGTGCTCGCTTCTGGGTGGAACATGGTGGGTTTTCATCACCTGATCCCCTTGCAGGGTTTCCAGGTGAATGTCGAAGCCCCAGAGACGGTGCAGATGTTTAAGCACTTCCTCGGTGGATTCACCTAGCGGTTTGCGGTCGTGTTGCTGATGACGAAGGGTCAGGGAGCGGTCGCCACGGCGGTCGATGCTGTAGATCTGGATATTGGGTTCGCGATTGCCCAGGTTGTACTGCGCTGCCAGGGTTTCACGGATGGTGCGGTAGCCATCCTCATCGTGAATGGCTGGCACCAGCAGATCGTCCTTCTGGTCGTCATCAAGAATGCTGAACAACTTCAGGTCGCGGATGACCTTCGGCGAGAGGTACTGCAGGATGAAACTCTCATCCTTGAAGCTGCTCATGGCGAACTTGATGCTCGATAGCCAATCGGAGCCCGCGATTTCCGGGAACCAGCGGTAATCCTCCTCGGTGGGGGTTTCACACATGCGCCGGATATCCCGGTACATGGCAAACCCCAAGGTGTAGGGGTTGATTCCGTTGTAGTACGGGCTGTCGAAACCCGGCTGAAAGACCACGCTGGTGTGGGACGTCAGGAATTCCATCATGAAGCCGTCGGTGACCAGGCCTTCGTCGTACAGGTCGTTCATCAGGGTGTAATGCCAGAACGTGGCCCAGCCTTCGTTCATCACCTGGGTCTGGCGTTGTGGGTAGAAGTACTGCGCGATCTTGCGCACGATGCGCACGATCTCGCGCTGCCACGGTTCCAGCAGCGGCGCATGTTTTTCGATGAAGTACAGGATGTTTTCCTGAGGTTCGGCGGGAAAACGCGCGTTGTCCTTGTCGCTGTACTTGTCCGCGCCTTTTGGAATGGTGCGCCACAGATCGTTGATCTGCTTCTGCATATGCTCTTCCCGATCCTTTTGCCGACGACGTTCCTCTTCGGCGGAAATCGGGTAAGGGCGTTTGTAGCGGTCTACCCCGTAGTTCATCAGCGCATGGCAGGAATCCAGCAGGTCCTCGACCGCATCGATGCCGTGGCGCTCTTCGCACTGCATGATGTACTGCTTGGCGAACACCAGATAGTCGATGATCGAACTCGCGTCGGTCCAGGTGCGGAACAGGTAATTGCCTTTGAAGAAGCTGTTGTGCCCGTAGCACGCGTGGGCCACCACCAGGGCCTGCATGCAGATGGTGTTTTCTTCCATCAGATAGGCAATGCACGGGTCGGAATTGATCACGATCTCGTACGCCAGCCCCATCTGACCGCGAGAGTAGGACTTCTCGGTGCTGAGGAAGTGCTTGCCGTAGGACCAATGGTGATACCCCAGCGGCATGCCCACGGAGGCGTAGGCGTCCATCATCTGCTCGGCGGTGATCACTTCGATCTGGTTGGGGTAGGTATCGAGTGCATAGCGAGCCGCGATACGGCTGATTTCGCGGTCGTAGGCCTGGATCAGCTCGAACGTCCATTCGGAACCGGTGGAAATGGGTTGGCGCTTCTGCTCTTTGGCGGTCATGTCACTAACCTGCGCTGGAAGAGTTCACGGAAGACCGGATAGATATCCCCGGCCGAGACCAGTTGTTGCTGGGCAAAAGTGTCAGAAAAGGCTTCGGCGATGCGTTCGTATTCGAACCACAAGGCCTGGTGTTCGCGCGGGGTGATCTCAACGTAAGTGTAGTACTGCACAAACGGCATGATCTGGTTGATCAGGATGTCACGGCAGATCGGCGAGTCGTCATTCCAGTTGTCACCGTCGGAGGCCTGCGCGGCATAGATGTTCCACTCATTGCTCGGATAGCGTTCGGCCATGATCTCCTGCATCAGTTTCAACGCGCTGGAAACGATGGTGCCGCCGGTTTCGCGGGAGTAGAAAAACTCTTCCTCGTCCACTTCCCGGGCGCTGGTGTGGTGACGGATGAATACGACGTCGATCTTTTCGTAGTTACGCTTGAGGAACAGGTACAGCAGGATAAAGAAGCGCTTGGCGATGTCCTTGGTCGCCTGGGTCATGGAGCCGGACACGTCCATCAGGCAGAACATCACAGCCTTGGAGCTGGGGTTGGGTTGTTTGATCAGCAGGTTGTACTTGAGGTCGAAGGTGTCGAGGAACGGAACGCGGTGGATGCGCGCACTGAGCTTTTCGATTTCGGCCTCGATTTCCTGAATATCGCCGAAGTTGTCCGGTTCATCCCGCTTTAGTCGCAACAGTTCTTCTTTGGCTTCGCGCAGTTTCGCCCGGCTGCTGCCGGACAGGGCGATGCGCCGTGCATGGGCGGAACGCAAGGTGCGGATGATGTTGATTCGCGAAGGGTTGCCTTCGTTACTGATCCCTGCCCGTACGGTCTTGAAGGTGTCGGTGCCGGTCAGGTTACGCTTGACCAGGTTCGGCAGCTCAAGGTCCTCGAACATGAACTCGAGGAATTCTTCCTGGGTGATCTGGAAGACGAATTCGTCCATCCCTTCGCCCGAGTTGCCGGCCTTGCCCGGGCCTCTGCCGCCGCCACCTCCGGGCGGACGGGCAATGTGCTCACCGCTGGTGAATTCCTTGTTGCCCGGATGCACCACGGTCTGCTTGCCACCGCGACCGTGGTGAAGCACCGGCTCGTCGATGTCGCGGCCGGGAATGCTGATCTGTTCGCCGTGTTCCATATCGGTAATGGAGCGCCGGCTGACCGCCTCTTCGACAGCCTTCTTGATGTGATCACGGTAACGCCGCAGAAACCGCTGACGGTTTACCGTGCTCTTGTTCTTGCCATTGAGACGTCGGTCGATCACATAGCTCATGACTGCTCCTTAGAAGCTGTCCTGAAAGGGGCGAGCGGTGATGCAGCATCGGACCGGGAGCCAAGGGATATTCAACGCTCCCCCAAGCGCTTTGGATGCTGCCTGAACTCGCTACCGACTTTCGAACACCTTCCAGAGGCCTGTGTAACAGAAAATGCGTACACAGGTCTCTGGCTGACGACAACCGGTCTGACCGGCAGCGGGTTATTGTGATTTTCTGACCCGCAGGTACCACTCGGACAGCAGTCGTACCTGTTTGTCGGTGTAACCCCGCTCGACCATCCGTGTGACGAAGTCGTTGTGCTTCTGCTGGTCCTCTTTGCTGGCCTTGGCGTTGAAACTGATGACCGGCAGGAGGTCTTCGGTGTTGGAGAACATTTTCTTCTCGATGACCACCCGCAGTTTTTCGTAGCTGAGCCAGGTCGGGTTCTTGCCGTTGTTGTTGGCTCGGGCGCGCAGCACGAAGTTGACGATTTCGTTGCGGAAATCCTTCGGATTGCTGATGCCGGCCGGTTTTTCGATTTTCTCCAGTTCTTCGTTCAGTGCCACGCGGTTGAGGATCTCGCCGGTTTCGGGGTCGCGATACTCCTGGTCCTGGATCCAGAAGTCGGCGTACAGCACGTAGCGATCGAAGATGTTCTGGCCGTACTCGCTGTAAGACTCGAGGTAGGCCGTCTGGATTTCCTTGCCGATGAATTCGATATAACGCGGCGCCAGGTACTCCTTGAGGAAGCGCAGGTAGCGTTCGCGGGTTTCGGCCTGGAATTGCTCCTGTTCGATCTGTTGTTCCAGCACGTACAGCAAATGCACCGGGTTGGCAGCGATTTCGTGCGGATCGAAGTTGAAGACCTTCGACAGAATCTTGAACGCGAAGCGCGTCGACAGGCCGTTCATGCCTTCGTCGACTCCCGCGTTGTCGCGGTATTCCTGAATCGACTTGGCCTTCGGATCGGTGTCCTTGAGGTTTTCACCGTCATACACGCGCATCTTGGAGTAGATGTTGGAGTTTTCCGGCTCCTTGAGTCGTGAGAGCACGGTGAACTGGGCAAGCATCTTCAGAGTGTCGGGTGCGCAGTGAGCCTTCGCCAGCGAGCTGTTGAACAAGAGCTTGTCGTAGATCTTCACTTCGTCGCTGACCCGCAGGCAGTACGGCACTTTGACGATATAGATCCGGTCGATGAAGGCTTCGTTGTTCTTGTTGTTGCGGAAGGTATGCCATTCCGATTCGTTGGAGTGAGCCAACAGGATACCGGTAAACGGGATCGCCCCCAGACCTTCGGTGCTGTTGTAGTTGCCTTCCTGAGTGGCGGTCAGCAATGGGTGCAGCACCTTGATCGGCGCCTTGAACATTTCGACGAATTCCATCAGGCCCTGGTTGGACCGGCACAGTGCGCCCGAATAGCTGTAGGCGTCGGCGTCGTTCTGCGGGAATTCCTCCAGTTTGCGGATATCGACCTTGCCCACCAGTGCCGAGATGTCCTGGTTGTTTTCATCTCCCGGTTCGGTTTTGGCCACGGCGATCTGGTTTAGGATCGACGGATAGAGTTTCACCACGCGGAACTGGCTGATGTCGCCGCCAAATTCGGCCAGGCGTTTAGTGGCCCATGGCGACATGATGGTATTGAGATAGCGCCGCGGAATACCGAAGTCTTCCTCGAGGATCGCGCCATCTTCAGTGGCGTTGAACAGACCCAGGGGCGATTCGAAAACCGGCGAGCCTTTGATCGCGTAGAAAGGCACCTTCTCGATCAGCTGTTTCAGCTTCTCGGCCAGGGACGATTTACCGCCACCGACAGGGCCGAGCAGGTAGAGGATTTGTTTCTTCTCTTCCAGGCCCTGAGCGGCATGGCGGAAATACGACACGATCTGGTCGATGCATTCTTCCATCCCGTGGAAGTCTTCAAAGGCCGGATAGCGGCGGATCACCTTGTTGGAAAAGATTCGCGAAAGCCTCGAGTTGGTCGAGGTGTCGAGCAGCTCCGGTTCTCCGATGGCCAGCAAGAGACGCTCGGCGGCGGAAACGTAGGCGCTGCGGTCCTTTTTGCACAGCTCCAGGTACTCTTGTAGCGAGAGTTCTTCCTGGCGTGTGGACTCGAAGCGTTGTTGGAAGTGGCTAAAGATACTCATGACGTCACCTCGCTCGATACGTGGAGCCGACGCCGGATCACTCAGTCGATGCTGGCAGCAACCGAACAGGCAGTCGCTGTTTACCCCCCAGAACTCTTTCGGAACTGACTACTCCGAAAGCTACTCCCGATGATCCGCGCGCCGGTGTACCGGCTCTCCCCTGTTTTGGATGGCCTGCGCTTAAGGATAGTTGGGAATTCGGGAGATAAAGGGCGGATACGTAATTAGTTGTGGCTGACCGTTCGTCTGCCACCGCGCTAGCCCGCGGGAGCCGGGGGCTTGCGCGTTACAAAAAAATTATTCGGAAGTGCCTTGCGCTGTTTCCGAAGGATAAGTCGTACGCCACAGCTCAAAACCGCCATCCATGCTGTAGACGTCGGAGAAGCCCTGGCTGATCAGGTAGGCCGCCGCACTCTGGCTGGAGTTGCCGTGATAGCAGACCACGACCGTCGGGGCGTCAAGATCGGCGGCGCGGATGAAATCCGAGATGGATACGTTGTCCAGATGCTTCGAGCCGGCGATATGCAGTGCGGCAAATGTTGCAGGGTCTCGAACATCGACCACCACCGCGCCTTGTTCGCGCAGGGCCTGGGCCTGTTCTGGGGGGATACGTTTGAATTCGCTCATGGCGGGCTCCTGTGGCTCGGCTGAAAGCGCAGTCTAGCGCTGGGCGCTGGCTGACGTTTGTAAGGGAATAGGCGGGGCGACTGGCGGCAGGGTATGGCCATGCTCATCGCATTTGCACTGCAGGCGCTCAAAGGTGTCGACGTTCATCAGGGTCATCGAACCACCCCAGACGCAACCGGTATCGAGGGCGAAGATGCCCGGCTCGTTGCACTGCCCCTCAAGCGCTGCCCAGTGACCGAAGATGATTTTCACACCCTTGGTCTTGCGCTCCTTGAACTGGAACCAGGGTTTGTAACCCACCGGTGCAGAGTCGAGACCTTCCTTGCTCTTCAGGTCCAGCTTGCCTTCGCTGGTGCAGAAGCGCATGCGGGTGAAATAGTTGGTGATCACGCGCAGGCGGGTCACGCCTTTGAGGTCATTGTCCCATTTCAACGGTTCATTGCCGTACATCCCGTCGAGGTAAGGAGCAAAACGGTTGTCGTCCCGCAGAGCCTCTTCGACCTCGGCGGCGCACTTCAAGGCTTTGCGCAGCGACCATTGTGGCGGTATGCCGGCGTGGACCAGGGCGATGTTGCGCTGTTCGTCGTAATGCATGAGCTTTTGCTGGCGCAACCACTCCAGCAGTTCCGCGCGATCCGGTGCTTCAAGAATCTCGCGCAGGGTGTCGGCTTTCTTCAGGCGTTCGATGTTATTCCCGGCGGCCAGCAAGTGCAGGTCGTGGTTGCCCAGTACGCACACCAGTGATTCGCGCAGGCTATAAAGGAAGCGCAGGGTTTCCAGTGACTGCGGGCCACGGTTGACTAGATCGCCAACCAGCCACAGTTTGTCCCGGGCAGGGTCGAAGGCGACCTGCTTGAGCAGGCATTTCAAGGGTTCGAGGCACCCTTGCAGGTCACCGACGGCATACGTCGCCATCAGTGCAGGGCCCCGGGCACCGCCAGGCGGAATGGGGCGATGATGGCGTCAAAGTGCTTACCGTCATCGGCAACCATTTCATAGGTGCCCTGCATCGTACCGACCTTGGAGGTCATGACGGTACCGCTGCTGTAAGTGTGGCTTTCGCCGGCATCGATCAACGGTTGCTGACCAACAACGCCCGCACCGCGAACCTCTTCGACATGCCCGTCACCATCGGTGATCACCCAGTGCCGCGACAACAGCTTGGCCGGTAACTCGCCATTGTTGTGCACGGTGATGGTGTAAGCGAAGGCAAAGCGGTTTTGCTCGGGTTGCGATTGTTCTGCCAGATAGCGGGTGACGACGCTGACGTCGACCTGATAACGAGGATCGGACATGCAAGAGGCCTTAAAAACGAAGCGGGACGCGGGGCGTAGCTGATGTCACTCAGTCTAGGCCAAGTATCGAGTAGTAAACCAGACATGGGGGCTGGTGTCCTACCCGATAACGCTTGTTGCCTGTCAGTCGGCGGCGGGCTTCTGTAGGACTTGTTCGCTGAGCTTGTCGGCCAGGCGCACGAAGGCCGCCAAATCGAGCTGCTCGGGACGCAGGCTGCCGTCGACACCGGCGGCGGTAATTTCGTCGTTGCTCAGCAGCAGTTTGAGGGTGTTGCGCAGAGTCTTGCGGCGCTGGTTGAAGGCTTCGCGTACGACGCGCTCCAGCAGCCGGTGATCCTTGGCCGGGTGTGGCAGTACCGCGTGTGGCACCAGGCGTACGATGGCCGAATCGACTTTCGGCGGCGGATTGAACGCGCCCGGACCAACGTTGAACAGGTGCTCTACACGACAGTGATACTGGACCATGATCGACAGGCGACCCCAGTCACCACCGCCAGGACCTGCTGCCAGGCGCTCGACCACTTCTTTCTGCAGCATGAAGTGCATGTCGCGAATGATGCCCGCGTTGTTCAGCAGGTGAAAAATCAGCGGGGTAGAGATGTTGTACGGCAGGTTGCCGACCACCCGCAGGCTGTTCGGCGCGGCGTTCAGGCTGTTGAAGTCGAACTTCAGCGCGTCACCCTGATGCAGGTTGAAGTTGCTCTTGCCGGCGAACTGTTGGTTGAGGATCGGGATCAGGTCTTTGTCCAGCTCCACCACGTCCAACTGGGCACCGCTGTTCAGCAGGCCTTGAGTCAGCGCGCCCTGGCCCGGGCCGATTTCCAGCAGGCGGTCTTCGGGTTTGGCATGGATGGAGCGCAGGATGCGGTCGATAACACCGGCATCGTGCAGGAAGTTCTGGCCGAAACGCTTGCGCGCCCGGTGTTGGTAATGCTCGGTCATAAACGGGTCTCGGCCATCTGGTAGGCGGTTTCCAGGGCGACTTGCAGGCTGCCGGTGTCGATTTTGCCGCTGCCGGCCAGGTCCAGGGCGGTGCCGTGGTCGACCGAGGTGCGGATGATCGGCAAGCCGAGGGTCACGTTGACTGCCGCGCCGAAGCCTTTGTATTTCAGCACGGGCAGGCCCTGGTCGTGGTACATCGCCAGCACCGCGTCGCAGTGCTCCAGATATTTGGGGGTAAACAGAGTGTCAGCGGGCAGGGGGCCGCGAAGGTCCATGCCCTCGCCACGCAGACGCTCTAATGTAGGTTCAATGATGTCGATTTCTTCATGGCCCAGGTGTCCGCCTTCACCGGCGTGCGGGTTGAGGCCGCAGACGAGAATGCGTGGCCGGGCGATGCCGAATTTTTCTTGCAGGTCCGCGTGCAGTATCCGCGTGACGCGTTCCAGACGCTCCGGCGTGATTGCATCGGCAATCTCGCGAAGGGGCAGGTGAGTGGTGACCAGCGCCACGCGCAATCCGCGAGTCGCGAGCATCATCACCACTTGCGCGGTATGCGTCAGGTCAGCGAGAAATTCCGTATGACCGGAAAAGGCGATGCCTGATTCATTGATCACACCCTTGTGCACAGGGGCGGTAATCATCCCGGCGAAATGCCCGTCGAGGCAGCCCTGACCCGCGCGGGTAAGGGTTTCCAGAACGAAAGCAGCATTGGCTTTGTCGAGTTGCCCGGCAATCACTGGCGCACTAAGCGGTGTATCCCAGACATACAGACTGTTGGCTGGCGCGGGTACATCCGGCCAGGCATCAGGCGTGACTGGCAGCAAATCGACAGCCACGCCCAGTTGCGCGGCCCGCTCTGTGAGCAGGTCGCGACTGGTAATGGCAATCAGGGGGTGTGGCTGGGCTTGCGAGGCGAGCAGCAGGCACAGGTCAGGACCTATGCCGGCCGGTTCACCGGGTGTCAGCGCGAAACGCTTGGGTTTCACTGCGCTGCCTGGTCTGCACCAGGGAGTTTGATCTCTACGTACGCTTCGTCACGGATCTGACGCAGCCAGGTTTGCAGCTCTTCGTCGTATTTGCGGTTACGCAGTACGGTCATGGCTTGCTGCTCACGGGCCTGGGTCGTGCTGTCAGTGGCGCGACGGCCAAGGACTTCCAGAACGTGCCAGCCATATTGAGTCTGGAACGGCTTGGACAGCTGACCTTGTGGGGTCTTGGCCATCACTTCGCGGAATTCAGGCACCAATGCATTCGGATCGATCCAGTTCAGGTCGCCACCGTTGAGGGCGGAACCCGGATCTTCCGAGAAACTTTTCGCCAGTTCGCCGAAATCTTCGCCCGCTTCGATACGGGTATAGAGCGATTCAGCCAAAGCCTTGGTTTTAGCTTCGTCACGAATCGGACTCGGTTTGACCAGGATATGACGTACGTGCACTTCGTCACGTGTCTGGGTCTCGCCGCCACGCTTGTCGAGGATCTTCAGGATGATGAAGCCGCCCGGCGTGCGCATTGGCTGGGTAACGTCGCCAACCGTCATGGTGCTCAGCATGCGATCGAACGGAGGTGGCAATTGAGCGGCTTTACGCCAGCCCATGTCGCCGCCTTCCAGTGCGGTTTCGCTGGCGGATTTGGCGATTGCCAACTGACCGAAGTCAGCGCCTTGCTTGAGCTGCTGGTAAACCGCGTCTGCCTGTTTGGCTGCATTCTGAATCGCGTCGGAGTTAGCGCTTTCCGGCGTAGGAATCAGGATGTTGGCCAGACGGAATTCTTCGGACAACTGCATTTTGCCAAGGTCAGAGGCGAGGAAGTTCTTCACTTCCTGTTCGGACACCTGGATGCGTTCGGCGACACGGCGTTGACGCACACGGCTGATGACCATTTCGCGGCGAATCTGTTCACGGGCGTCGTCGTAAGACAGACCATCGCGAGTCAGTGCGGCGCGGAATTGTTCAATCGACATGTTATTGCGCTGGGCAATGGTGCCGACAGCCTGGTTCAGCTCTTCATCGGTAATGCGGATGCCGGAGCGTTCGCCGATCTGCAGTTGCAGGTTCTCGACGATCAGACGCTCAAGCACCTGCTGATCCAGCACGCTGGCCGGCGGCGCGGAAGCGCCGCGTTTGGCGATGGTTTGCTGAACTTCATGAACGCGCTGGTCCAGTTGGCTCTGCATGACCACGTCGTTATCGACAATGGCCACCACTTTATCGATGGACTGTACCGCGGCATTCGCCGCAGTACCCAGGAACAGCGCGCCCAGCACTAGCGGGCGCAGACAATCAGAAAGCTTGGTCTTCACGTTCACGATAACCTTGGATGCCTTTGTCGAGGAAGCTCTCTACTTTGGCGCCGGTGAGGCCGCCGAGACCTTTCAGAACGATCTGTAGGAAGATGCCATGGTCGCCTTTCTCGTTTTCAGGGGCGTTCTGACTGAACTCGTCATACGACACCCAGTAACGGTTGATCAGGCGCAGTTTCCAGCAGCAGTTGTCGTACTCGAAACCACCGAAGGCTTCCAGGGTACGGTTTTGGTTGTAGTCATACTGCCAGCGACTGATGGCGTTCCACTGCGGCACGATCGGCCAGATCACCGAGAAGTCGTGCTGCTGGATCTTGTAGTAGTCCTTCACGTAGCCCGGGGTGCCCGGAGTGCCGTAGTCACCGCCGCCCACCGACCATTGACCGGTGTTCTGGTCGTAACGGACCTGGTCATTACGATAGCGATAGCCGGCGTTGATGACCTTGTTCGGGTTGTCCTCAGGCTGGTAGTGGAACATCGCGCTGCCCGAGCGAGGGCTGTGGCTGTCCGGGTCCCAGTTGTAATCGGCGGTCGTGCGCCAATCGCGGTTCCAGCGGTATTCGTATTCCAGCGCGTACGGAGAAACATTGGCCTGGGCATCGTCGCGGGTTTTCGCATCGATACCCGGCAACTGGACTTCGCGATCCTTGAAGTACAAGGCCTGGCCGACGCTGATGCGTTGACGCTCGAAACCGTCTTCTTCGATCCAGCGGTTGGTCACGCCCAGCGACAGTTTGTTCTCGTCGCCGACACGGTCGGAGCCCGAGAAACGGTTGTCGCGGAACAGAGACGCATAGTTGAAGGTGTATTCACCAGTGTCGAAGACCGGGATGTCCTTCTGGTCTTCTTCAGGCACATACAGGTAGAACAGGCGTGGTTCCAGGGTTTGGCGATAGTTTTTGCCGAACCAGGTGGTGTTGCGGTCGAAATACAGGCCGCTGTCGATGCTTGCGATCGGGACGCCACGGTTTTGCGAACTGCTGAACGACTCGCCAAGGGCCGAAGCTCTATTGCGATTCGTCAGGAGATCATTCTTGCCGGTGCTATCAAGATCAAGGTCGTACTGAGTGTATTGATACTTGAGCGATGGCTTCACGAAACCATACGTCCAATCCAAAGGCAGGCTCACGCCTGGCTTGAGGTTCAGACGATTACCGTTGGCACGAGCCAAGCCCGTCACGTTGGTGTCCAGGCGAGGCGACAGGATGCCGTTTTCATCGGAAAACTGACCTGTTTCCAGATCCCGCTCAAACCGTACGATTTCTGTTTCGTAGTCGAAATTCAAGCCATTCGGATGCACAGGCAGCTGACCGTTGAAGGTGAGCTGCGGCAGGCGATCATACGGCGTGATGTTTGAAACGGTTGCGAGCTGATACGCCTGGGCGTTCAAACGAGCGGTGTAGCTGTCGCCACGATAGGTGACGGAACCTTGCTGATTGACGTAATCGTCGGCTTTCACGCCAATCTGATCGGTCTGCAGGTCCTGGAAGTAATACGGATCGCTGATCTTGGTGTAATCGACTTGAGTGAAAACCCGAGAGTCAAGACCACCCTTGTGCTGCCAGTTGTACATGTAGCGGGTTTTTTCGTAGTCGGTCTGCTGACTGCGTTCTGTATCGTCATCATTGAGGTACGCGGCGCCGAACTGACCTTCGCTGGACTTGGTCAGGTAACGGAATTCGCCTTCCATCAACAGGCCGCGCTTGCTCATGTAGCGCGGGTACAACGTGGCATCGTAGTTCGGCGCCAGGTTGAAGTAGTACGGCGTGACGAGCAGGAAGCCGGTATCGCTGCCGGTGCCGATGGTCGGCGGCAGGAAGCCGGACTGACGACGATCGTCGATCGGGAAATAGATGTACGGCGTGTACAGGACCGGAATGTCCTTGACCCGCAGCGTCACGTTGGTCGCGGTACCGAAACCGGTGGCCGGGTTCAAGGTGATGTTGTTGCCCTTGAGCTGCCAGGCGTTGCTGTTCGGTTCGCACGTGGTGTACGTACCATCCTTGAGGCGGATGATCGCGTTCTCGGCACGTTTCGCGTACAGCGCGTTACCGCGGATACGGGATTTGTGCATCACGTATTCGGCGTTGTCGACCTTGGCTTCCCCGGTGTCGAGCTGCACTTCGGCGTGGTCGCCGACGATCAGCGCGCCGTTGTCGCGAATGCGCACGTTGCCGTCCAGTTCGCCACGGCTCTCGGCCTGATAGAGGTTCGCCTCGTCGGCTTCAGCCTGCATGCTGCCCTGACGCAAGACCACGTCGCCCGCGAGGGTAGCGATCTGCTCGTCCTGCTTATAGCGGGAGGCCTTGGCGCCGACAAAGGTCGGAGCGTCACTTTTATTCGTCTTGTCATTCATGCCAGGACGAATCGGTTCGATATAGGAACCAGAGCAGTAAGGACCGGTTTCGGCCAATTGCGCTGCAGTGAGCTTCTCGCGCGGAACCCAGTCGAGGTGACTGTAGTCTTCGCTACGTGACTTGAGACCGCGGCCTTTGGATTCGGTGACCAGCGCAGTCTTGGCGCCGGTGTCTTCGCCGGTGGCGCTCTCGGCCGGGGCTTCACCGGTCGCGGAGACTGCGCTGCCGTCATGGACGGGACGCGGTGGCAATGCAGCCGCCGGCGTCTTTGGCGCACAGTTCCAGGCACCCGAAGCAGAGACTGAGCAGTCATACTGTTCCGCGGCGACCACGAACGAAGTGGCTAGAGGTTGCAGGGCCAGCAGACTGCCGGTGACCAACAACGGAAATTTTTTACGAAACGCGGGGGATTTCAATGCCATCTTATTAGTCCGGGCTTCCTGCGTGCCATCTGCCCGCGGTGTGGGCCGCACGCCTCTCGATGGTCTGAAAAAGATGCTGGATAATAAAGCATGACCCGCTTGACGGCTAGCGCCGTCGGAGACCCTTGCAATGCCTGACCAAGATGTACGTTTGCAACACCTGAAAGTTTGGCTCGATGAGCAGTTGGCGACCCTCTTTGCAGAGCAAGGTTGGGGCGCCGTACCCCCGGCCACGTTGACCGCGGCCAGTAGTGATGCGAGTTTTCGGCGCTATTTCCGCTGGGAAGGCGCAGGCAGAAGTTTCGTCGTAATGGACGCGCCGCCGCCCCAGGAAAACTGCAAACCCTTCGTGGACATCGCTTTTTTGCTGGCGAAATCCGGAATAAATGTGCCGAAAATTTATGCCGAAGACCTAGAACGCGGTTTTCTTTTGCTCAATGACCTGGGCAACAAGACGTATCTGGACGTTATCGACAGCGAAAATGCCGACGATTTGTTCAAGGATGCCCTGCAGGCACTGCTGGCTTTTCAGCAATTGCCGATGGTTGCGCCGCTGCCGAGTTACGACGTGGCGCTGTTGCGTCGCGAGCTGGAATTGTTCCCTGAGTGGTACGTGAAGCGTGAGTTGGGCATCGAGTTCGACGCTGCGCAGCAAATGCTCTGGCAGAACGTGACCGAGCTGTTGATCGACAGTGCGCTGGCGCAGCCCAAAGTGCTGGTGCATCGCGACTACATGCCGCGCAACCTGATGCTCAGCGAGCCGAATCCCGGCGTGCTGGATTTCCAGGATGCAGTCTACGGCCCGGTGACCTACGACGTGACCTGCCTGTTCAAGGACGCGTTCCTGAGCTGGCCCGAGGAGCGTGTGCGCGGCTGGCTTGAAAATTACTGGCAGCAAGCGGGCGCCCTGGACATACCGGTTCAGCCGGACTTCGAAGACTTCCTGCGCGCCAGCGACCTGATGGGCGTGCAGCGTCACCTGAAAGTCATCGGCATCTTCGCGCGCATCTGTCACCGCGACGGCAAGCCGCGTTACCTGGCTGACGTGCCGCGCTTCTTTGCTTATATAGACGCTGTGATCGCCCGCCGCCCTGAACTGGCCGAGCTGGATGTGTTGCTCCTCAGTCTGCGTGCCGGAGCGACTGCATGAAGGCAATGATTCTGGCTGCGGGCAAGGGCGAACGTTTGCGCCCGCTGACCCTGACGACGCCCAAACCGCTGGTTCGTGCCGGCGGCGTGCCGTTGATCGAGTACCACTTGCGTGCGCTGGCCGCCGCCGGGTTTACCGAGATCGTGATCAACCATGCGTGGCTGGGTCAGCAGATCGAAGACTATCTGGGGGATGGCTCGCCGTATGGCGTGAGCATTCAGTATTCGCCGGAAGGTGAGCCACTGGAAACCGGTGGCGGGATTTTCCGCGCGTTGCCGTTGTTGGGTGATGAGGCGTTTGTGGTGGTCAACGGTGATATCTGGACCGACTACGACTTCAGCGTATTGCATCAACCCATCTACGGTCTGGCTCATCTGGTGCTGGCGGATAACCCGAACCACCATCCGGCGGGCGATTTCACCCTGGTCGACGGGCAGGTGCACGATGGCCATCCTGATGCGGCGACCCTGACTTACAGTGGCATCGCGGTGTTGCATCCACAGTTGTTCGACGGCTGCTCGGCCGGCGCTTTCAAGCTTGCACCGCTGTTGCGCAAAGCCATGGCTGACGGGCAGGTGACGGGTGAGCGGCTGCACGGTCGCTGGGTGGATGTCGGCACTCACGAGCGTCTGGCTGAAGTCGAAACGCTGATAGAAGCGAGTCGCTGAGATGCTGTGGCCAGGGACTCTGATTGGAGCCGGAGCAGGCTATGCCATTGCCAGCATTCCGGGGGCCATGCTCGGCGCGTTGTTGGGGCAGGCGCTGGATCGGCGCTTGAAACTGCAGAGCTGGGGGCATTTGCGTGAAGCGCTCGGTGGTCGTCCGGTGCTGCGCAATGATGAGCTGCTGTTCGTGTTGCTGGGGCGGCTGGCCAAGTGTGACGGGCGGGTGGTGGATGGCCACATCCAGCAGGCGCGTCAGGAAATGCAGGCGCTGGAAATGACCGAGTCGGCAAAGCGCCGGGCGATAGCGGCGTTCAACCGCGGCAAGTCGGGACATGACCGGTTGCGCGGCTATCTGCGACGCTTGAGTGCTCAACCCCATGCGGCGGAAGGCGTGTTGCGCGCCTGCTGGCGAATGGTCTGGGCCGATGGCCGCGCCGGTCATGCCGAGCGCGAGCTGATTGCCCAGTGGGGCAAATGGCTCGGCTGGACGTCGTACCAGGTTCAGGCGTTGGCGGCGGACTACGAGCCGTCCAGGCCATCGGTCGTCAGCAGTGCGGTCACTTATCAGGAAGCGATGATGCTGTTGGGCGTGTCCGCCACCACCGAACCGGCGCAGATCAAGCGCGCTTATCGACGTTTGCTGAGTCGCCATCATCCGGACAAGATTGCCGGCAGTGGGGCGACGGCGTTGCAGGTGCGTGAAGCGACTGACAAGACGCGCGAATTGCATAACGCCTATACGTTGATTCGTCAGCGACGGGATTTTCGCTAGCCGGTGAGTTATGTAATCGACAGCGCTGACGCCTTCGCGGGCAAGCCACGCTCCCACAGGTTTTATGTCGTACGCAATTTTTGTGATCGACATAAAACCTGTGGGAGCGTGGCTTGCCCGCGAAGGGAACAACTCGGTCTATTAGTTCGCCTCTGGCTTGGGATTCAACCAACCCCGCACCCGGCGCACCAACTGCTCCTGCTCAGCCTTGCTATCCCCCGGCAATGCCTTGAGCGATACCTGACTGAACGCTGAAGCCTTCAGACGCTTGCTGGCCTGCAAGCGCTCCAGTGCCGCGTTGCGGTCCAGCGGCTTGTCCATGTAGAAGATGTCGGCCGTCGGCAATTTAAGGGTCGGCGTCAATTCAGCCAGTTCCGGCTTCGCCGCAACAGGCGTCTGGGCGGCGACCATCGCGAATTTCTCGACTTGCGAGGGCTGCTTCTCACTCAGGTAACGGGCGGCCCAGTACGCGCCGGTGCCATGGCCGAGCACCACAATGCGGCGAGCGCTCTGTTGTTCGGCGTAGGCAATGGCCGCATCAATGCGTGCGAAGATTCGCTCGGCATCGGCTTTGGCCTGCTCGTCACTGGTTTCGGCGATGGCCTTGTCGGCGACTTCCGCCTCACCGCCAGCCGCTTGCTCGATGGGGGCGGCGGTGGTCGAGTCCTTGCTGCCGACGTCAGGGGCCTTGGGCGTTGGCGCTACTTCGACGGTACGTGGCGCAATGGCATCGCTTTGCAGGTCGGGCAAGGTGATACTCAGGCTGCTCCACTCGGCGTCGGGCAGTTTGCGTCGCAGGGGACTGATTGCTTGCGGCCAGTCAACGGTTTCACCGGCGCCCGGGATGATAATCACCGTGCCTTTGGGATCCGCCGTATTGGCCGGTTTCCACAAGGCCAGAAAGGTATCGCTGCCCGCTTGCAGTTGTTGCTGTTCCTGAGCAGGGATTTTTCGCTCAAGTGCTGTCGCTTCTTCCTGACTACGCTCAAGCAGCGGCTGACGTTCGACCGGTTTTTCGTCTGCGGATTTTTCCGCGGCAGCGGGTGCGGGATCAGCGGCCTGGACGGAAAAGGCGCAAGGCAGGATCAGCGACAGGCACAATGCTGGCAGTGCCAGGCGGTAGACAGGGGGCATCGGATATTCCAGGCCAGAAGTTATTCCGGCAGCCTAATGGGTTGGTCAGTATTTGTCAGTGTGTGAGACTTTGATGAAGCGTTTTCGCTGCCTGTGGGTTATCGGCTGTTTGTGGTTTCCCTTGATGGGCTGGGCGGCGCCTGCGCCACCAGCGCACGTCGCACAATTGTCCGCACGTCAGCAGGAATGGCTGGCGCAGCACGATGAATTGCGCGTCGGGCTGGTGTTGCAAGTGCCCTATGCGCAATACGATCGCCGCTTGCAGCGGTTGTCCGGGGTTAACGTCGAGTTGATGAAGTGGCTGGCCAGGTCGCTCAAGGTCGAGCTGAGCTGGCGCAACTTTCCCGACCTCGCGCAGCTGGAGGCCGCCGCCCGCGAAGGTGAAATCGACATCGCGCCGGGGCTGGTGCAAACCCCCGGTGGCCTGCGCCTGTGGCAGTTTTCCGACCCGTACATGCGGGTGCCGCAACTGGTGGTCAGCGACCAGAAGGCTGCCGGTGGGGTGGAGCTGGAAAAACTCGACAGCCAGACCCGCGTTGCCGTACGCATGCCCAGCGCCACCGCCGATTACCTGCGCGGTAATTATCCGCACCTGAACCTCCAGGGTGTCCCGGTCGAGCGCCAGGCTTTGCAACTGTTGCTGAGTCAGCAGGCCAGTTACGCCGTGGTCGACGAAGCACAATTGGGGCGTCTGTCTGTCGAGCCGGAGTTTGCCGGGTTGGTGGTGGTCGGCGACATCGGTCTGCCACAGCTGCTGCGCGTGGCCACGCGGCGGGACTGGCCGGAACTCGCCGGCATTGTCGAAAGCGCGTTGCGAGCGATCCCGGCCAAGGATCTGGAGCAACTGCACAATCAATGGCTGCAACCCAAATACCCGCGACTGACGGAGTCCCCGGGTTTCTGGCAGAACCTCAGTCTGCTGTTGGCGGTGTTGATGCTGAGCTGCATGGCGATCGTGTTCTGGCAGCGTCGGCAGCAACACAGCCTGGAGCATCGTCTGTTAGCGGCTCGGGAAGACATTGCCTTGCGAGCCGCCAGTGAAGAAGCGTTGCGCCTCACGCAGTTTTCCATCGATCAGAGCACCGTCGGCATTCTCTGGGTCAACTGGGACAGCCATGTGCGCTACGCCAACCGGGCCGCCGAAACGATGCTCGGCTATCCGGCGGGCGGCATCATCGACCGGCCGCTGATCGACTTCGAGCCCGGTCTGCACATGGACCGCTGGCTGAACCTGTGGAAACGCGCCCGCGCCAGCGAAGAAGGCCCGCAAAGTTTCGAAACCAATTGCCTGCGGGCTGATGGCAGCCTTTTGCCGACGGATGTTTCGTTGAGCTTCTTGCGTTTCCGTGATGGCGAATACCTGGTGGTCTACCTCAATGACGTCACCGAGCGCCGTCGCGCCCTGGCCGCGTTGCAGGAAAGCGAGGCGCGCCTGCAAGGGATCGCCGCCAACGTGCCGGGATTGGTCTTTCGCCTGGAACGGGCACCGGTGACGGGACAGATCGACTTTGCCTACATCAGCGAAGGCAGCGAGAGTCTGGTGGGTTACGCGCCGGCGACCCTGGCCCATCGCGACAAAGGTCTGCGCAGCCTGGTGCACCCGGACGACAAGGCCAGCTACCACCGGACGCAGGATCACGCGCTGGACACCGACAGCGACTGGTCGTGGCAGGGGCGGATTCTCACGCGTCAGGGCGAGCAGCGCTGGGCCGAGATCAAAGCCATCACTCGACGCCTCGAAGATGGCGCCTACGTCTGGGACGGCATTGTCTGGGACATCAGCGAGAGCAAACGCATCGAGCTGGAACTGGCCAGCTCCCGTGAGCAGTTGCGTGAGTTGTCGGCGCACCTGGAGAGCGTGCGGGAAGAGGAAAAGGCCCGTATCGCCCGGGAAGTTCACGACGAGCTGGGTCAGATGTTGACTGTGTTGAAGCTGGAAACGTCGATGTGCGAATTGGCCTACGCCCAGCTCGACCCGGGTCTGAACGAACGTTTGAACAGCATGAAGCGCTTGATCGCTCAGTTGTTCCAGCTGGTGCGCGATGTTGCTACGGCGCTGCGCCCACCGATTCTCGATGCCGGCATCGCCTCGGCCATCGAATGGCAGGCCCGGCGTTTCGAGGCGCGCACGCAGATTCCATGTCTGGTGCAGGTGCCGGACAACTTGCCGGTGCTCAGTGATGCCAAGGCTATTGGCTTGTTCCGGATTCTTCAGGAGGCGCTGACCAATGTCATGCGGCATGCCCAGGCGCATACTGTCGAACTGACGTTGTCGCTTGAAGGTGATGAGTTGTGTCTGACGGTCAGCGATGATGGCGTAGGATTCGTCGCCGCTACCGGTAGGTCGACATCCTTTGGGGTTGTCGGCATGCGCGAGCGGGTGTTGATCATGGGCGGGCAGTTGTCGCTTGAAAGTGAGCCGGGGGAGGGCACGACCCTGAGTGTGCGTGTGCCGTTGGATGGGGCCTGAAGAATTTGTGTTGGTTTTACTGACGCCTTCGCGAGCAGGCTCGCTCCCACAAGTACAGTGAGCACCCTGTGGGAGCGAGCCTGCTCGCGATAGATCTTGAATCTGGAGAAGAACGTGATCCGTGTACTGGTAGCCGAAGACCACACCATCGTTCGCGAAGGTATCAAGCAACTGATCGGCCTGGCCAAGGACTTGCTGGTGGTGGGCGAGGCGAGCAATGGCGAGCAGTTGCTCGAGACCTTGCGTCATGTTCCCTGCGAAGTGGTGTTGCTGGATATCTCCATGCCTGGGGTCAATGGCCTGGAAGCGATTCCGCGGATCCGTGCGTTGAACAATCCGCCTGCCATTCTGGTGTTGTCGATGCACGACGAAGCGCAAATGGCTGCACGGGCATTGAAGGTCGGTGCTGCAGGCTACGCGACCAAGGACAGCGACCCGGCGCTGCTGCTGACGGCGATCCGCAAAGTCGCGGCGGGCGGGCGTTACATCGATCCGGAGCTGGCCGACCGTATGGTCTTCGAAGTCGGCCTGACCGATTCGCGGCCGCTGCATTCACTGTTGTCGGAGCGTGAGTTCTCGGTGTTCGAACGTTTGGCCCAGGGCGCCAACGTCAACGACATCGCCCAGCAACTGGCCCTGAGCAGCAAGACTATCAGCACCCACAAGGCGCGGCTGATGCAGAAACTCAACATCACCTCGCTGGCGGAACTGGTGAAGTACGCGATGGAACACAAACTCCTCTAAACCGCACGCAATCCCTGTAGGAGCGAGGCTTGCCCGCGAAGCCTTTAGCGCCAATGAAGACGCCTTCGCGGGCAAGCCTCGCTCCTACAGGGATAACGCGTCGTCATGTCCATTTGCGACATGCCTACAGCACCGCTTTTGCCCATTCCTGCGGCGTGCAGGTTAAAACCGCGGCTGTCCCTATCCATCCCCGCCATCCTTGTAGGGCAATCCCTACCCCCAACCTTCCATCCGGCTGAGGCGATTCTCTCCTGCGCCCCGATTTGCGTGGTCACCAGCGTCCACTAGGCTTAGTCCACAGCAGTCATCAATAACAAAGGTGTGGGTATGAGCCAGGTCGATTCAAACGCAGGGGCCAGCGACATTCTGGTCAGCTTTCGTGGAGTGCAGAAGAGCTACGACGGCGAGAACCTGATCGTCAAAGACCTCAACCTGGACATTCGCAAAGGCGAATTCCTCACCTTGCTCGGGCCGTCCGGCTCGGGCAAGACCACCAGCCTGATGATGCTCGCCGGTTTCGAAACGCCAACCGCCGGCGAAATCCTCCTGGCCGGGCGTGCCATCAACAACGTGCCGCCGCACAAGCGCGACATCGGCATGGTGTTCCAGAACTACGCACTGTTCCCGCACATGACCGTCGCCGAGAACCTCGCGTTTCCGCTGACCGTGCGCGGCTTGAACAAGAGCGATGTCAGCGACAAGGTCAAGAAAGTCCTGAGCATGGTCCAACTCGATGCCTTTGCTCAGCGTTATCCGGCACAACTGTCCGGTGGTCAGCAGCAGCGTGTGGCTTTGGCCCGTGCGTTGGTGTTCGAACCGCAACTGGTATTGATGGACGAGCCCCTCGGCGCACTCGACAAACAACTGCGCGAACACATGCAGATGGAAATCAAACACCTGCACCAGCGCCTCGGCGTGACTGTGGTCTACGTGACCCACGATCAGGGCGAAGCCTTGACCATGTCCGACCGCGTGGCCGTGTTCCATCAGGGCGAAATCCAGCAGATCGCCCCGCCGCGCAGCCTGTATGAAGAACCGAAGAACACCTTCGTCGCCAACTTCATCGGCGAGAACAACCGCCTCAACGGCCGTTTGCACAGCCACACCGGCGACCGTTGCATCGTCGAACTCGGTCGCGGTGAAAAGGTTGAAGCCCTGGCGGTCAACGTCGGCAAGACCGGCGAACCCGTCACGCTGTCGATTCGTCCGGAGCGCGTGAGCCTCAACGGTTCGAGCGAGTCCTGCGTCAACCGCTTCTCAGGGAGGGTGGCGGAATTCATCTATCTGGGCGACCACGTCCGGGTTCGCCTGGAAGTCTGCGGCAAGACCGACTTCTTCGTGAAACAACCGATTGCCGAGCTCGATCCTGCGCTCGCGGTCGGCGACGTGGTACCGCTTGGCTGGCAGGTCGAACACGTTCGCGCGCTCGACCCACTTCTAGAGGCGAACTGATCGCCCCCTGCTTCAACCAACCCTGCACGTGGAGAGAACAATAAATGTTGAGATCCCTGAAATTCACCGCCCTGGTCATGGGCATGATCGGTGCGGCACACGCGATGGCGGCGGGCCCGGACTTGACCGTGGTGTCCTTTGGCGGGGCGAACAAGGCCGCGCAGGTCAAAGCCTTCTACGCACCGTGGGAAGCGGCGGGTAACGGCAAGATCGTCGCCGGCGAATACAACGGCGAGATGGCCAAGGTTAAAGCCATGGTCGACACCAAGAGCGTGTCCTGGGACCTGGTGGAAGTTGAATCGCCAGAATTGTCCCGTGGTTGCGACGAAGACATGTTCGAGCAACTCGACCCGGCGCTGTTCGGCAAGTCCGAAGACTACGTCAAAGGCGCCATCCAGCCTTGCGGCGTGGGTTTCTTCGTGTGGTCGACCGTGCTGGCCTACAACGCCGACAAGCTGAAAACCGCACCGACCAGCTGGGTGGATTTCTGGGACACCAAGAAATTCCCGGGCAAGCGCGGCCTGCGCAAAGGCGCCAAGTACACCCTGGAATTCGCACTGATGGCCGACGGCGTTGCGCCGAAAGACGTCTATAAAGTGCTGGCCGGCAAAGACGGTCAGGACCGCGCATTCAAGAAACTTGATGAGCTGAAACCAAGCATTCAATGGTGGGAAGCCGGCGCGCAACCGCCGCAATACCTCGCTTCCGGTGACGTGGTCATGAGCTCGGCCTACAACGGCCGGATTGCAGCGGTACAGAAAGAAAGCAATCTGAAAGTCGTGTGGAACGGCGGTATCTACGACTTCGACGCTTGGGCGATTCCAAAAGGCCTCGACAAGGCGCGTGCTGAAGCGGCGAAGAAATTCATCGCGTTCTCGGTGGCACCGCAGCAGCAGAAGACCTACTCGGAAAACATCGCCTACGGCCCGGCCAACACCCAAGCCGTACCGTTGCTGGCCAAGGACGTCCTGAAAGACATGCCGACCACCCCGGAAAACATCGCCAATCAGGTGCAGATCGACGTCAGCTTCTGGGCTGACAACGGCGAGCAACTGGAACAGCGCTTCAATTCCTGGGCTGCGAAGTAACCAGAGGGCTCGCCCTCCTGTGAGGGCGGGCTTTTGTGGCGAGGGAGCTTGCTCCCGCTTGAGTGCGCAGCACTCACAAAATTGGATGTTGTTAACAGAATTTTGGGGCTGCTCCGCAGCCCAGCGCGAGCAAGCTCGCTCGCCACAGGTTCGCTCCCACTTCAACGATTGATCAAAGATTTCCGGAGTACGCCATGGCCACCGCCATTCCCCTGAACGCGGGCACTGACCCCACCTTGAAGCAGCGGCTCAAGCACGCCGAGCGGATCAACCGCTGGAAAGCACAAGCCTTGATCGCGCCCCTGGTGCTGTTTCTGTTGCTGGTGTTCCTGGTACCGATCGTGGCGCTGCTCTACAAAAGCGTGGGCAACCCGGAAGTGGTCGGCGGCATGCCGCGCACCGTGGCGGCCATCGCCGGTTGGGACGGCCGCGGCCTGCCCGCTGAACCGGTGTACAAAGCGGCTAGCGAAGACCTCGCTGAAGCGCGCAAGAATCAGACCTTGGGCGACCTGTCCAAGCGCTTGAACATGGAGTTGGCCGGCTACCGCAGCCTGCTGACCAAGACCGCCCGCGCCTTGCCGTTCGCCACTGAACCTGCCTCTTATAAAGAAGCGCTGGAAGGGCTCGACGAACGCTGGGGTGATCCGGCCTATTGGCAAGCAGTACGCCGCAACGTCAGCAGCATCACGCCTTACTACTTGCTGGCGGCGGTCGATCATCGCATCGACGACCTCGGCGAAATCGCCCCGGCCACGCCCGATCAGGCGATTTACCTCGACATCTTCGCCCGCACCTTCTGGATGGGCCTGATCATCACCGCCATTTGCCTGGTGCTCGCCTATCCGTTGGCCTACCTGTTGGCGAACCTGCCGTCGCGGCAAAGCAACCTGTTGATGATCCTGGTGCTGCTGCCGTTCTGGACCTCGATTCTGGTGCGCGTCGCGGCGTGGATCGTCTTGCTGCAATCGGGCGGGCTGATCAACAGCGGCCTGATGGCCATGGGCATCATCGATAAGCCGCTGGAGCTGGTGTTCAACCGCACCGGGGTTTACATCTCGATGGTGCACATCCTGCTGCCGTTCATGATTCTGCCGATCTACAGCGTCATGAAAGGTATCTCGCCGACCTACATGCGCGCCGCGATTTCCCTGGGTTGCCACCCGTTCGCCAGCTTCTGGCGGGTGTACTTCCCGCAGACCTACGCCGGTGTCGGCGCCGGTTGCCTGTTGGTGTTCATCCTCGCCATCGGCTACTACATCACCCCGGCGTTGCTGGGCAGCCCGAACGATCAGATGGTCAGCTATTTCGTCGCCTTCTACACCAACACCAGCATCAACTGGGGCATGGCGACTGCGCTCGGTGGGCTGCTGCTGTTGGCGACCGTGGTGCTTTATCTGATTTACAGCTGGCTGGTGGGCGCCAGTCGCCTGCGCCTGAGCTAAGGGGAGAATGAAATGCTGAGTCCTTATATGTCGCCCGTCGAGCGGGTGTGGTTCTACAGTTTGCGGATTCTCTGCGGCTTGATTCTGCTGTTCCTGATTCTGCCGGTGCTGGTGATCATTCCGCTGTCGTTCAACTCGGGCAGTTTCCTGGTCTATCCGCTGCAAGGTTTTTCGCTTCACTGGTATCAGGACTTCTTCGCGTCGGCGGAATGGATGCGTTCGTTGAAGAACAGCATCATCGTTGCTCCGGCGGCAACCGTGCTGGCGATGATCTTCGGCACGCTGGCGGCGATTGGTCTGACCCGTGGCGACTTCCCGGGCAAGCCGCTGGTGATGGCGCTGGTGATTTCGCCGATGGTGGTGCCGGTGGTGATCATTGGTGTGGCCAGCTATCTGTTCTTCGCCCCGTTGGGCCTGGGCAACAGCTTCTTCTCGCTGATCGTGGTGCATGCGGTGTTGGGTGTGCCGTTCGTGATCATCACGGTGTCGGCGACGTTGCAGGGGTTTAACCAGAACCTGGTGCGTGCGGCTGCCAGCCTCGGGGCTTCGCCGCTGACCGCGTTTCGTCGCGTGACCTTGCCGCTGATTGCGCCCGGCGTGATCTCCGGTGCGCTGTTTGCCTTCGCGACGTCGTTCGATGAAGTGGTGGTGACGCTGTTCCTCGCCGGTCCCGAGCAAGCGACCTTGCCACGGCAGATGTTCAGCGGTATCCGCGAAAACCTCAGCCCGACCATTGCCGCCGCGGCAACGCTGCTGATCGCCTTCTCGGTGATCCTGCTGCTGACCCTGGAATGGCTGCGTGGGCGCAGCGAAAAATTGCGTACAGCCCAAGTCTGATGAGCTTTTGATTTTGTAGGAGCGAAGCTTGCTCGCGAAGAGGCCATAACATTCAGCATCGATGTTGACTGACATGGCCCCTTCGCGAGCAAGCTTCGCTCCTACATTAGATTTATGTTGTTTCCTATGTTTGATCATTCACACCCTGAATAGCAGACAAACCCCAATCCCCAGCTACTATTGTGCCCAGCTCCCCTATCTATAAGAGGCTGCGCACGATGAGTCTTTCCTCTTTCAAAATCGCTCACAAACTGATCACCGGCGCAGGGGCCATCGAGCAACTGGCCGCCGAACTCACGCGCCTGGACATCGACAACCCGCTGATCGTCACCGACGCCGCGCTGGTCAAGTCCGGCACGGTCGAGCTGGCACTCGCGCAGCTGGGGGACCGAAGCTACGAGATTTTCGACCGTGTACTGCCAGACCCGGAAATCGCCATCGTCGAAGACTGCATGCGTGTTTACCGCGAAGGCGGGCATGACGGTCTGATCGGTCTGGGCGGTGGCAGCGCGATCGACATTGCCAAAAGCGTCGCGGCCTACGCCGGTTACCACGGCGACCTGGAAGATCTGTTCGGCATCGACCAGGTGCCGCGCAAAGGCCCACCGCTGATCGCCATCCCGACCACCGCCGGCACCGGTTCGGAAGTGACCAACGTCGCGATCCTTTCCGACAAGGTCGCGCAGCTGAAAAAGGGCATCGTCAGCGACTATCTGTTGCCGGACGTGGCGCTGGTCAGCCCGCAAATGACCCTGACGTGCCCGCGCAGCGTTACCGCCGCCAGTGGCGTCGACGCGCTGGTGCATGCCATCGAGTCTTATTTGTCCCTCAATGCTTCAGCGATTACCGACGCGCTGGCCATCGGCGCGATCAAGTTGATCACCAACGCGCTACCCAAGGCCTACGCCAATCCCTCCAATTTGCAGGCGCGCGAAGACATGGCCACCGCCAGCCTGATGGCGGGCATGGCATTCGGCAATGCCGGCGTCGGCGCGGTGCATGCGTTGGCGTACCCGCTGGGCGGTCGTTTCAACATCGCACACGGCGTCAGTAACGCCTTGTTGCTGCCGTATGTCATGACCTGGAACAAGATGGCCTGCGTCGAGCGCATGCAGGATATTGCCGAAGCCATGGGGGTGAAGACCGCTCATCTGAGCGCCAATGACGCCGCGGACAAAGCCGTCGAAGCGATGACCGCGTTGTGCGCAGCCGTGGAAATCCCTTCGGGCCTGCGCAGTTTCGGCGTTCCCGAGGATGCTATCCCGGCCCTGGCCGTGGAAGCCGCAGGCATTGAGCGCCTGATGCGCAACAATCCGCGCAAATTGAGCGCGATTGATATCGAGAAGATCTATCGAGCTGCTTACTGATCATCGCTGTCACGGTGCGCGCGCCAAAGCATGAGGTATACAATGCGCGCCATCGTGATTTTGCTCAGAAAAGGTGCGTCATGCAGCCCTTCGTAATTGCTCCGTCGATTCTCTCCGCCGACTTCGCCCGCCTGGGTGAAGAAGTGGATAACGTTCTGGCCGCCGGCGCCGACTTCGTGCACTTCGATGTCATGGACAACCACTACGTGCCGAACCTGACCATCGGCCCGATGGTCTGCGCCGCGCTGCGCAAGTACGGCGTGACCGCGCCGATCGACGCGCACCTGATGGTCAGCCCGGTGGACCGCATCGTTGGCGACTTCATCGAGGCCGGTGCGACTTACATCACTTTCCACCCGGAAGCCACGCAGCACGTCGACCGTTCCCTGCAACTGATCCGCGAAGGCGGCTGCAAGTCGGGCCTGGTGTTCAACCCGGCGACCCCGCTGGACGTGCTCAAGTACGTGATGGACAAGGTCGACATGATCCTGCTGATGAGCGTCAACCCGGGCTTCGGCGGGCAGAAATTCATCCCTGGCACCCTCGACAAGCTGCGTGAAGCTCGCGCATTGATCGATGCCTCGGGTCGTGACATTCGCCTGGAAATCGACGGCGGCGTCAACGTGAACAACATCCGTGAAATCGCGGCGGCTGGCGCTGACACCTTCGTGGCCGGCTCGGCGATCTTCAATGCGCCGAACTACCAGGAAGTCATCGAGAAGATGCGTTCCGAACTGGCGCTGGCCCGCCCATGAGCGGCTTTGAGCAGCTGTTCCCGGGGCGTCTGCCACGGCTGGTGATGTTCGATCTGGACGGCACGCTGGTCGATTCGGTCCCTGACCTCGCCGCGGCGGTGGATAACATGCTGCTCAAACTCGGGCGTCAGCCTGTCGGCATCGAATCGGTGCGTGACTGGGTCGGCAACGGCGTGCACATGCTGGTGCGCCGGGCCCTGGCCAATCACATCGACGCCGAGGGTGTCGATGAGGTCGAAGCCGAACATGCCCTGGAATTGTTCAACGGCTTTTATGAGGACGGTCACGATCTGACGGTGGTTTACCCCGGCGTGCGTGACACCCTCAAGTGGCTGAACAAACAAGGCGTGGAAATGGCGCTGATCACCAACAAGCCGGAACGCTTCGTCGCGCCGCTGCTGGATCAGATGAAGATCGGCCGCTATTTCAAATGGATCATCGGCGGCGACACCCTGCCGCAGAAGAAACCCGACCCGGCCGCGCTGTTTTTCGTGATGAAAATGGCCAACATTCCGGCGTCCCAGTCGTTGTTCGTCGGCGATTCGCGCAGTGATGTGCTGGCGGCGAAAGCGGCGGGGGTCAAATGTGTCGCTCTCAGTTACGGCTACAACCATGGTCGGCCGATTGCCGAAGAGTCGCCGGCGCTGGTCATCGACGACCTGCGCAAGCTAATTCCCGGTTGCCTGGATCCGGCCGCTGAGATAACGTTGGCCGACGCTGTTCAACCCCCTTCTGGAAACGCCATCGTGGTGGTCACTCGCAAACTCTGGATGAAAGTCATCAAGGCCCTGGCCCGCTGGCGTTGGCGCGCCTGACTTGTTCCTGGCCGGTATACCGGCGCGTTTGCATACCTGACTGTTAGCACCTCAAGCCACGAGGCTACTCCATGATCCGCGAAGAATTCCTGCGTTTGGCCGCTGCCGGCTATAACCGCATCCCGCTTGCCTGCGAAACCCTGGCCGACTTCGACACGCCGCTGTCGATCTATTTGAAACTGGCTGACGAGCCCAATTCCTATCTGCTTGAATCCGTTCAGGGCGGGGAGAAGTGGGGCCGTTACTCGATCATCGGCCTGCCGTGCCGCACCGTGCTGCGCGTTCATGACCATCACGTCAGCGTGACTCATGACGGCGTCGAGATCGAAAGCCACGAAGCGGAAGATCCACTGGCCTTCGTCGAAGCCTTCAAAGCCCGCTACAACGTACCGACCATCCCCGGCCTGCCGCGTTTCAACGGCGGTCTGGTGGGTTACTTCGGCTACGACTGCGTGCGCTATGTGGAGAAGCGTCTGGGCAAGTGCCCGAACCCGGACCCGTTGGGCGTACCGGACATTTTGCTGATGGTGTCCGATGCGGTGGTGGTGTTCGACAACCTCGCCGGCAAGATGCACGCGATTGTCCTCGCCGACCCGTCGCAGGACGATGCCTTCGAGCAAGGTCAGGCGCGCCTGGAAGAGCTGCTGGAAAAACTCCGCCAGCCCATCACCCCGCGCCGTGGCCTGGATTTCAGCAAGCAACAATCGGCTGATCCGGTGTTCCGTTCCAGTTTCACCCAGGACGATTACGAAAAAGCCGTCGACACCATCAAGGAATACATCCTCGCCGGTGACTGCATGCAGGTCGTGCCGTCCCAGCGCATGTCGATCGACTTCAAGGCTGCGCCGATTGATCTGTACCGGGCGCTGCGCTGCTTCAACCCGACGCCTTACATGTACTTTTTCAACTTCGGCGACTTCCATGTCGTCGGCAGTTCGCCGGAAGTGCTGGTGCGGGTCGAAGACAACCTGATCACCGTGCGCCCGATTGCCGGCACCCGGCCGCGTGGGGCCAACGAAGAAGCGGATCTGGCACTGGAAAAAGACCTGCTGTCCGACGACAAGGAAATCGCCGAACACCTGATGCTCATCGACCTGGGCCGTAACGACACCGGTCGCGTCTCGGAAATCGGTTCTGTGAAGCTCACCGAGAAGATGGTCATCGAGCGTTATTCCAACGTGATGCACATCGTTTCCAACGTCACCGGGCAACTGAAGGCCGGGTTGACGGCGATGGATGCGCTGCGGGCGATCCTGCCGGCGGGCACCTTGTCCGGCGCACCGAAGATTCGCGCCATGGAAATCATCGACGAACTGGAACCGGTCAAGCGTGGCGTCTACGGCGGCGCGGTCGGTTACTTCGCCTGGAACGGCAACATGGACACCGCGATTGCCATTCGCACCGCGGTGATCAAGAACGGCGAGCTGCATGTGCAGGCCGGTGGCGGCATCGTTGCCGACTCGGTGCCGGCGCTGGAATGGGAAGAAACCCTGAACAAGCGTCGCGCCATGTTCCGTGCAGTCGCCCTGGCTGAACAAACCCCGGAAAGCTGACCGATGAACGTGACCCGTATGCCATGTCGCTTTGCCTGACAAAGCGCTGGACGCTGCGGGTCACTCATTCGAAGGCAGTCTTTATAGTCAGTGAATTCAAGAGGTTCTCAAGCCATGTTGCTGATGATCGATAACTACGACTCTTTTACTTACAACGTTGTGCAATACCTCGGTGAGCTTGGCTCCCAGGTCAAAGTCGTGCGCAACGATGAACTCACCATCGCCGAAATCGAAGCCCTCAACCCTGAGCGCATTGTCGTGTCTCCCGGTCCTTGCACCCCGAACGAAGCCGGCGTTTCGATTGATGTGATCAAACACTTTGGCGGCAAATTGCCGATTCTGGGCGTCTGCCTGGGCCATCAGTCCATCGGCCAGGCCTTTGGTGGCGACGTGGTCCGCGCCCGTCAGGTGATGCACGGCAAGACCAGCCCGGTGTTCCACGAGGACAAAGGTGTCTTCGAAGGCCTGAACCATCCGCTGACCGTCACGCGTTATCACTCGCTGATCGTCAAGCGTGAAACCCTGCCGGATTGCCTGGAGCTGACCGCCTGGACCCAGCTTGAAGACGGCTCGGTCGACGAGATCATGGGCCTGCGCCACAAGACGTTGAACATCGAAGGTGTGCAGTTCCACCCTGAGTCTATCCTGACTGAACAGGGCCACGAGTTGTTCGCCAACTTCCTCAAACAAACCGGCGGCACGCGCTAAGGACTTTCCATGAATATCAAGACAGCCCTGAGCCGTATCGTCGATCACCTCGACCTCAGCACCGAAGAAATGCGCGATGTGATGCGCGAGATCATGACCGGGCAGTGCACGGACGCGCAGATCGGCGCGTTCATGATGGCCATGCGCATGAAGAGCGAAAGCATCGACGAGATCGTCGGCGCCGTGTCGGTCATGCGCGAGCTGGCGGACAAGGTCGAACTCAAGACCCTCGACGGCGTGGTCGATGTGGTCGGCACCGGCGGTGACGGGGCCAACATTTTCAACGTTTCGACGGCTTCTTCCTTTGTGGTGGCGGCGGCCGGTTGCACCGTGGCCAAGCACGGTAACCGTGCAGTGTCGGGCAAAAGCGGCAGCGCCGATCTGCTGGAAGCGGCGGGCATCTACCTGAACCTGACCCCGGTTCAGGTGGCACGTTGCATCGACAACGTCGGCATCGGTTTCATGTTTGCCCAGACTCATCACCGTGCCATGAAGTACGCCGCCGGCCCGCGCAAGGATCTTGGTTTGCGTACCTTGTTCAACATGCTCGGCCCGCTTACGAATCCGGCCGGCGTGAAACATCAGGTGGTGGGCGTGTTCAGCCAGGCGCTGTGCCGGCCGTTGGCCGAAGTCTTGCAGCGTTTGGGCAGCAAACACGTGCTGGTGGTGCACTCGAAGGATGGCCTGGACGAGTTCAGTCTGGCCGCGCCGACTTACGTGGCGGAATTGAAGAATGACCAGATCACCGAGTATTGGGTCGAACCCGAAGATTTGGGCATGAAGAGCCAGAGCCTGCACGGCCTGGCGGTGGAAAGCCCGGCCGCTTCGCTCGAGCTGATTCGCGATGCACTTGGCAAGCGCAAGACCGAGAGTGGTCAGAAAGCCGCCGAGATGATCGTGCTCAATGCCGGTGCTGCGCTATACGCCGCCGACCTGGCGACCAGTTTGAAAGAAGGCGTTGCCCTGGCGCACGATGCGCTGCACACAGGCCTCGCTCGGGAAAAACTTGAGGAGTTGGGTGCATTTACCGCGGTATTCAGAGTGGAGAATGAGGGATGAGTGTACCGACGGTTCTGGAAAACATTCTGGCGCGCAAAGTCCAGGAAGTCGCCGAGCGTAGTGCTCGTGTGAGCCTGGCGGAGCTGGAAAGTCTGGCCAAGGCGGCCGATGCACCCCGTGGTTTTGCCAAGGCATTGATCGCGCAGGCCAAGCTGAAACACCCGGCGGTCATTGCAGAAATCAAGAAGGCTTCGCCAAGCAAAGGCGTGATTCGCGAGAACTTCGTTCCGGCGGACATTGCCAGGAGTTACGAGAAGGGCGGGGCGACCTGCCTCTCGGTGCTCACCGATATCGATTACTTCAAGGGCGCCGATGCGTACCTGCAACAGGCCCGGGCGGCGTGCAAACTGCCGGTGATCCGCAAGGATTTCATGATCGATCCATACCAGATCGTCGAAGCCCGTGCGTTGGGCGCTGACTGCGTGCTGTTGATCGTCTCCGCACTGGATGACGTGAAAATGGCCGAACTGGCGGCAGTGGCCAAAAGCGTCGGCCTCGATGTGCTGGTGGAAGTCCACGATGGCGACGAGTTGGAGCGGGCCTTGAAAACCCTCGATACTCCGCTGGTCGGCGTGAACAACCGCAACCTGCACACGTTCGAAGTCAGCCTGGAAACCACCCTCGACCTGTTGCCGCGGATTCCGCGTGACCGTCTGGTCATCACTGAAAGCGGCATTCTCAATCGGGCCGATGTCGAGCTGATGGAAATCAGCGACGTGTATGCATTCCTGGTGGGTGAAGCGTTCATGCGCGCCGAAAGCCCGGGCACCGAACTGCAGCGTCTGTTCTTCCCTGAGCGTGGGACTGCTGTGAGTGGTTCGACACTCGACTGATAACCTGCAGACCGAGTCGACGCCATCGCCGGCAAGCCGGTCTCGCTCCCACAAGGGTTTTGCTAACGGCAAAGATCCAATGTGGGAGCGAGACCGGCTTGCCGGCGATGGCGGCATAAGAAGCACCACAGACTGACCGTCCTATGGAAGACCTTATGACCTCTCCTATTTCCTTGACCATCGAAGCCGGCCTGCAAGCCGAACAGGATTTGCTGGCCTCAGTCTGCAGCGGCGACTCGGAATTCGGTCTGCTGTTCTGGCAGCCAAGTGACAAAGCACTGGTCATGCCACGCCGCTTGAATCGCCTGCCTGGTTTCGACGCCGCCTGCGAAGTATCTGCCGCCGCAGGTTGGCCAGTACTGTTGCGAGAAACCGGCGGCGAACCGGTGCCGCAATCGGCATCAACCATCAACATCGCGCTGGTCTACGCGCCGCCACGCAGCGAGGGCGACCAGAACCGCATCGAAACCGCTTATCGCCGACTCTGCGACCCGATTTGTCAGTTGCTGGATGAACTGGGCGGCGTTTCGTCTCTGGGCGAAGTGGATGGCGCATTCTGCGACGGCCGTTTCAACGTCAACCTCGACGGACGCAAGATGGTCGGCACCGCTCAGCGCTGGCGTCAAAGCAAGGGTGGTTCACGTCCGGTCGGGTTGGTGCATGGTGCTTTGTTGTTGGATGACGAGCGCGAATCGATGGTCGCGGCAGTCAATCGCTTCAACGAGGCGTGCGGTCTGGATCAGCGGGTTCGCGCCGAGAGCCACATCGCCTTGCATGAAAAATTTGCGGCGCCCGATGCACTGGAGCGGCTCGACGCGCTCTATCGCCAGTTGCTGGCGGACATGTTCAAGGTTTAGCGCGTACCGAAGACCACCATGGTCTTGCCTTTGACGTCGACCAGGTTGCGTTCCTCCAGATCCTTGAGGACGCGGCCAACCATCTCCCGGGAACACCCGACAATCCGCCCGATTTCCTGACGAGTCACCTTGATCTGCATGCCATCGGGATGGGTCATGGCGTCGGGCTGTTTGCACAATTCCAGCAAGCAACGCGCAACGCGCCCGGTGACGTCAAAGAACGCCAGGTCGCCGACCTTGCGGGTGGTGTTGCGCAGACGCTGTGCGATTTGTCCGCTCAGAACGTAAAGAATGTCTGGATCTTGCTGGGACAATTCGCGGAATTTTGCATAACTGATTTCCGCGACTTCGCACTCGATCTTGGCGCGCACCCAGGCGCTGCGTTCCTGTTCCAGGCCGGCCTGTTCAAACAGACCCAGCTCACCGAAAAAGTCCCCGGCGTTCAGGTAGGCAATGATCATTTCACGGCCATCGTCATCCTCGATCAGGATGGTGACCGAGCCTTTGATGATGAAGAACAGCGTCTCCGAGCGGTCGCCGGCACAAATGATGTTGCTCTTGGCCGCATAGCGACGACGCTGGCAATGCATCAACAGCTTGTCGACGTTCTTGATTTTGGGTGTAGGGGTAATAGCAACCATGGTTGTATCCCGAAAAGACTGCGCGGTGTGTTTGGTTTTTTTATGAGGCACTGAGGTTGCCGCGAAACTGGCTATGCGCCAGCGAATTGGCGCCAGCTTACCAGACACTTCCTGCAATATTCGAGAATTTACCTACGAAGCAGATGGTTATGTCCTAGGAAGGCGAGCGCTGTCAATCCAGGGCCCTGTGCTAAGCTGGCGACCCTTTTTTAGACAGTGGAGTCTTGGTGATGAAGGCACGCATCCAATGGGCTGGCGAAGCCATGTTCCTCGGCGAATCCGGTAGCGGTCATGTCGTGGTCATGGACGGTCCGCCCGATGCCGGTGGTCGTAATCTGGGTGTCCGGCCGATGGAAATGCTCCTGCTGGGTGTCGGCGGTTGCAGCAATTTCGATGTGGTCAGCATCCTCAAGAAGTCCCGTCAGGCCGTCGAAAGCTGTGAAGCCTTCCTCGAAGCCGAGCGTGCGACCGAGGACCCGAAGGTCTTCACCAAGATCCACATGCACTTCGTGGTCAAGGGCCGCGGGCTGAAAGAAGCCCAGGTCAAACGCGCCATCGAGCTGTCTGCCGAGAAGTATTGCTCGGCGTCGATCATGCTCGGCGCGGCCGGTGTTGCGATTACCCACGACTACGAAATCATCGAACTCGGTTGAATCGACATTCAACTATCATAAAAGCAGTGCAGACTCTGGCGATCCCAAGCTGACGTCTGCATAATGCGCCACTTTTTTCAGGGTAGTGGTCCGTCAGTCGACCGACCGCTTGCCCGAACAGACAACCAAAATCGCCATCGCGAAGAGGTGTTAACCGTCCTACGCAGGTGCGTCGTTCGCATCTGACGGGCATGCTTGATCACGCGGCCCGGGCCGCAATACATAGAGAGTTTTTAACGGTGAAAAGCAAACTCAAGCTCCACGGGTTCAATAACCTGACAAAGACCTTGAGCTTCAACATCTATGACATCTGCTACGCGGAAACCCCGCAAGACCAGCAGGCTTACGTCGAGTACATCAATGAAGAGTACAACGCGAAGCGCCTGACGCAGATCCTCACAGAAGTTGTCGATATCATTGGTGCCAACATCCTGAACATCGCCAGTCAGGACTACGACCCACAGGGCGCCAGCGTCACGATTCTGATTTCGGAAGAGCCGGTGACCCCGACCGACAGCCAGATCGAAGAATCCCCGGGCCCATTGCCCGAGATCATCCTGGCCCACCTCGACAAGAGCCACATCACGGTGCACACCTACCCGGAAATCCATCCGGACGCTGGTATTGCGACCTTCCGTGTGGACATTGACGTGTCTACCTGTGGCGTCATTTCACCGCTGAAAGCGCTCAACTTCCTGATTCACCAGTTCGATTCGGACATCGTGACCGTGGATTATCGTGTGCGCGGTTTCACCCGTGACGTCGAAGGCAACAAGCACTTCATCGATCACGAGATCAACTCGATTCAGAACTACCTCTCCGACGACACCCGCGACGCGTACCAGATGACCGACGTGAACGTGTACCAGGAAAACCTGTTCCACACCAAAATGCTGTTGAAGAACTTCGAGCTGGATAACTACCTGTTCGGCGACGCGACCAATAACCTGTCCCCTGAGCAGCGTGCTCAAGTGACCGACCGTGTGAAACACGAAATGCTCGAAATCTTCTACGCGCGCAACATGCCGACCTAAGACTTCGAACACAAAAAAGGCGACTACCTCACGGCAGTCGCCTTTTTTATGCCTGTCACAAAACACCTTGTGGGAGCGAGCCTGCTCGCGATGGACGTTAACGATAACGCGTGTTTTCTGGATAAACGCGTTGCCCTCAGGTTTATCGCGAGCAAGCTCGCTCCTACAAAAAATCTGAAATCAGATCCGATAAGTACTCTTGGTCATCACCTTGGCCATCAAACTCATCCCGAACTTCACCGGTGCCGGAAAACGAAAGCCCCCTGCCTCCAGCGCACTTTCGGCATGGTGCTCTTCATCAATCCGCATCTGCTCAAGAATCGCCCGGGATTTTTCGTCCTCGGCCGGCAGCTGCTCAAGGTGTTCATTCAGGTGCTTGCACACCTGATGCTCGGTAGCTGCAACAAAACCCAGGCTGACTTTGTCGCTGATCAACCCGGCCACCGCGCCAATGCCGAACGACATGCCGTAGAACAGCGGGTTGAGAATACTGGTGTGGCTGCCCAACTGCTTGATGCGTTGTTCGCACCAGACCAGGTGGTCGATTTCTTCTTCGGCAGCATGTTCCATGGCCGCGCGCACCTGCGGCAGCTTGGCGGTCAGGGCCTGGCCCTGATACAGCGCCTGGGCGCAGACTTCGCCGGTGTGGTTGATACGCATCAAACCGGCAACGTGCCGGGTGTCTTCGTCGCTCATTTGCGTTTCCGGCTGCACGATCGCGGGGGACGGACGGTACGGCTGGCCACTGAAGGGCAGCAGGGTACGCATCGCGGCATCGGCTTGCAGCAGAAGACGGTCAATCGGCGAGTAGTGACGTTGGGTAGTCATGCTGACCTCCGGGAAGAATCTCGGCGGCCAGTTTAACCCAATCGGCCAGGGAAGGTTTGCGCTGGGTCATGTGGATGTCACCGTGATCTGTAGGAGCGAGGCTTGCCCGCGAAAGCGATCTGACAGTCACCATTGATGTCGTCTGATAAACCGCCTTCGCGGGCAAGCCTCGCTCCTACAAAGGAGTGCGGTGCATCAGCCCGGCGGCCAGTGCATCTGGCGCTGACCCAGCACGTGCATATGAATGTGATACACGGTCTGTCCACCCAGTGGATTGCAGTTCATGACGACACGGAAACCTTCTTCGCAGCCCAGTTCCAGCGCCAGACGCTGGGCGGTGAACAGAATATGTCCGGCCAGTGCCTTATCGTCCTCGGTGAGGTCGTTGAGGGTGCGCACCGGCTTCTTCGGGATCACCAGAAAATGCACGGGTGCCTGTGGGGCGATGTCGTGGAAGGCCAGTACCTGGTCGTCCTCGTAAATGATCTTCGCCGGAATTTCCCGGTTGATGATCTTGGTGAACAGAGTATCCACAGCTGTTTTCTCCGTTGTTTGGGCTGGCCTGAGTGTACTCATGGGAGATGCACCAGCCCAGTGTTTTACCGTAGGACAGTTCAGCGCGGGCAGTAAGCCTTGTTGACCATGCCTGCGATTGTCCGGGTCAGCCAGCGCGAGCCGAGCCGTGGCAGGAAGGCGAACCAGCGGTTCAGGCGACCCGGAATGATAATGGCGCGATTTTTATCCAGCGCCCTCACGGTATAGAGCGCGACTTCCTCAGGACTCATCACCAGTTTGCTGTCGACCAGCTTGTCGGTGTCCAGTTGTGCGGTGCGGAAGAAGGCCGTGCGGGTCGGGCCGGGACAAAGCACCGAGACCTTGACCGCGCATTTCTTCAATTCAACGCGCAGTCCTTCGGAAAAGTGCAGTACATACGCCTTGCTGGCGTAGTAAGTGCTCATCCAGGGGCCGGGATGGAAGGCCGCGATCGAGGCGACATTCAAGATCTGCCCGCCACCCTGCAACGCCATGCTGTTGCCGATGGCGTGACACAGGCGGGTGAGCGCGAGGATGTTCACTTCGATCAGATCTTGTTCGGTCATCCAGTCCTGCGCCAGGAAGGGGCCGCAGGTACCGATGCCGGCGCAGTTCACCAGCAAGTCGATTTGCCGGTCACCTTCCTCCAGTTCCAGCAAAAACCCGGAAAGGCGCAGTGGCTCGCCGAGGTCGCAGGCGCGAAACAATACTTCCACACCAAAGCGTTGAGTCAGTTCAATCGCAATACTTTCCAGCTGATCACGCTGTCGGGCCACCAGAATCAGGCTGCGGCCACGGCGGGCCAGCGCTTCGGCCATCGCCAGGCCGATGCCGCTGGAAGCGCCAGTGATCAGAGCGTAACGGGTCATGCAGTTCTCCATCGCAACAGCTCCGCGCCGGCGACGCAGGTGTCACGGGCGGGGAGCGCTGTTCATTCTTTCGCAGAGTCTACAGGGGCCGGGGCTTCTTCGGCTTCCTCGTCTGCGGAATCGGGGGCTGCTTCGGCCTCTGCAGCAGGCTCGACTTCCACTTCGTCGGTGGTTACCGAGCCGCTGTCATAGCTGGTTTCGGCAGCGTTTTCGTACTCTTGCTGGATCGCACTGAAGCCGCCCGCCAACAGACCAATAAAGCCGAGGGCAATCACAACGACCCACAGCGAAGACAACACTTTTACCGCCGTGGTGTTCGGCGGTGGTGGAGGGCCGTAGCGATTGGCGATGTTGGTGCCTGGCACGCACATGATCACGAACGGAAAGAAGCTGCCCACGAACGGCACAAGATTCAGTAACCAGAGCCAGCCGGACCAGCCAATGTCGTGCAGGCGCTGTACGCTGATCTGAATGCTGACGACCGCAATGGCAATGCACAGAAAAAATGCCACCAGGCCTCCGACAATCAGGCCTGCGGTCGAATCACTACTGATCAGGGCGATGGCAAAAATCGCCACTACCGACCCGATGCCGAGCATGACCAGCGTCAGGACCATGGTCCAGGCCAGGTAGCGCAAACGGCCGATGCGTCCTTCTACACCAAAAGGCTTGAGCGTGCCGAACGGCGGCAGGTTTTCACCAACGGTGGCCCGCGGCGGTGCGTAGGGAGACTCGGGGTCTGCGAAGATCGGTTGGCTGCTGGCAGGGGCGTGGTGTTGAACATCGTCCAGGTTCAGTTCAATCGAGGGTTCGGCTTCGATACGGGCATCGATGCCGGTTTTCGTCAGCGCCTGAAGGTAGGTTTGCGCCTCGGTCTGCGACAGGCCTTGCTTGAGCGCAACCGTCTTCCCGGTGAACAGCCGTTCGATGGCCTCCACTTCGCTTTTGTACAACTGCGCCAGATTGAGTTTGGCAGAGGTGATGTCGACTCCCGGCAGCAGAGCGCCGTCGAATACGATCTTGAAACGGTTGTCGCTCATTGCGAGGCATCCTTGTCGCGAGTGTTTGAGTATTTAGAGTGCTGCGAGCACGGAGTGTAAGGCCAGCCGAGGATGGCTGGCCAAATTTTCCTGTCAGCGCGGCCAGCGTTTCGGTAGCTGTGCTGCCAGTTCCAGCGCCTTGCGGTATTCAGCGTCCAGCCGGGCGACCAATTGATCCACGCTCGGCAAATCATCGATCTCTCCGACGCCCTGGCCGGCGGACCACACGGTTTTCCAGGCCTTGGCTTCATCGCTCAATGGCTTGAGCTTGGAGCCGAAATTGACTTCGCCCTTGTTTTGCAACGCCGCCATGTCAAAACCGGCCGCTTCCAGGCTCTGACGCATAAAGCTCGCCGGTACGCCCGACACCGCCGGAGTATGGATGATGTCTGCCGCTCTGGAAGTCAGCAGCATCTCTTTGTAGGCGTCAGGTGCATGACTTTCAGCGGTGCCGATAAATCGCGTACCGAAGTAGGCCAGATCCGCGCCGAGCAATTGCGCAGCCAGAATCTCGTGGCCGTGGTTCAGGCAACCGGCCAGCAGCAGCGTCTTGTCGAAGAATTGGCGGATTTCGGCAATCAGCGAAAACGGGCTCCAGGTGCCCGCGTGTCCGCCGGCACCCGCGGCCACGGCAATCAAGCCATCAACGCCCGCTTCGGCGGCTTTCTCTGCGTGGCGACGGGTCGTCACGTCATGGAAAACCAGGCCTCCATAGCTGTGAACGGCATCGACCAGTTCTTTCACGGCGCCGAGGCTGGTGATCACGATCGGCACCTTGTGCTCGATGCAGATGTCCAGGTCCGCTTGCAGCCTTGGATTGCTGTTGTGGACGATCAGGTTCACCGCGTAAGGCGCCGGGTTCTCCAGTGTCGCCAACCCAGCTTCGATCTCTTCCAGCCAGGACTTGAAGCCGCTGCTCTCACGCTGGTTCAGCGCGGGGAAGCTGCCCACCACGCCATTACGGCAGCAGGCGAGTACCAATTGTGGATTGGAAATCAGGAACATCGGCGCCGCCACGACGGGCAGACGCAAACGTTGTTCGAGCAAAGCGGGCAGCGACATTGGAAGTACCCCGATGAGTGGTGCTGATTGAAGTTAGAACGGCCGAACGACGACCAGAATTACGATAGCCAGCAATATCAGAACCGGTACTTCATTGAACCAGCGATAAAAGACATGGCTGCGGGTGTTCTCGCCACGGGCAAAACGTTTCACCTGCGCGCCGCACATGTGGTGATATCCGATCAGGATTACCACCAGCGTCAACTTGGCGTGAATCCAGGCACCCTGACTGAAGATGGCCGGGTTCAGGCCGATCAGCGCGATGCCGAAAATCAGTGTGGCGATCATCGCCGGCCCCATGATGCCGCGGTACAGCTTGCGCTCCATCAGGCTGAAGCGTTCTTTGCTGACAGTGTCTTCGCTTTGGGCGTGATAGACGAACAGGCGCGGCAAGTAAAACAGGCCGGCAAACCAGCAGACCATGCTGATGATGTGAAGCGCTTTGAGCCACAGATAAAGCATTTTTAGTTATTCCCAGGTTCACGGTGGCAAAGATAGTAGAGGGTAGAGCGTCCGCACGTCACCTTGCCGGTTGTCGCAGGACGATACGGGCCCTATTATCGACGGCTTTCCAGTGGGTTCGTTGAGGGCAGGTTTATGGTCAAGGTCGGTATCGTCGGCGGCACGGGTTACACCGGTGTCGAACTGCTGCGTCTGTTGGCACAGCATCCGCAGGCAGAAGTGGTGGTGATCACTTCCCGATCCGAGGCCGGTCTGGCCGTGGCTGATATGTACCCGAACCTGCGCGGTCATTACGATGGCCTGGCGTTCAGCGTTCCGGACATCAAGACCCTGGGCGCCTGCGACGTGGTGTTCTTCGCCACGCCTCACGGTGTCGCCCACGCGCTGGCCGGTGAACTGCTGGCGGCCGGGACCAAGGTCATCGACCTGTCGGCGGACTTCCGTCTGCAAGACGCTGACGAATGGGCCAAGTGGTACGGCCAGCCTCACGGTGCGCCGGAACTGCTGGATGAAGCGGTCTACGGCTTGCCGGAGGTCAATCGCGAGCAGATCAAAAAGGCTCGCCTGATTGCCGTGCCAGGTTGCTACCCGACCGCTACGCAACTGGGTTTCCTGCCATTGCTCGAAGCTGGCCTGGCCGATACCACTCGCTTGATCGCTGACTGCAAATCCGGCGTGAGCGGTGCCGGTCGTGGCGCTTCCGTAGGTTCGCTGTACTCCGAGACATCGGAAAGCATGAAGGCCTATGCCGTCAAAGGTCACCGTCACTTGCCGGAAATTCGCCAGGGGCTGCGTCGTGCTGCAGGCAAGGACGTCGGGCTGACCTTCGTTCCGCACCTGACCCCGATGATTCGCGGCATTCACTCGACGCTCTACGCGACGGTCGTGGATCGCTCGGTGGATCTGCAGGCGCTGTTTGAAAAGCGTTATGCCAACGAACCGTTCGTTGATGTGATGCCAGCAGGCAGCCACCCGGAAACCCGCAGCGTGCGCGGCGCCAACGTCTGCCGTATCGCCGTGCATCGTCCGCAGGACGGTGATCTGGTGGTGGTGTTGTCGGTGATCGATAACCTGGTCAAAGGCGCGTCAGGTCAGGCAGTGCAGAACCTGAACATCCTGTTTGGGCTGGATGAGCGTCTGGGCCTGTCCCACGCCGGCATGCTGCCGTAAGGCTTTAGAGCCCGCTCAGCAAAAAGGCCCGTCAAACGGGCCTTTTTGCATTTCTGGCCGGCAATCGGGTTTATTGATATACCGTAACAATAGTTGACCGATTTTCTAGGAGAAGCGGATAATGCGCGTCATCACGCATTATGGCGGCGTAACGCCGGGAGATAGTTAGCATGAGCGTCGAATCCTTCACCCCCACGGCTTTGCAATTCACCCACGGTGCCGCGCACAAGGTGAAGAGCCTGGTCGATGAAGAGGGGAATGATCGCTTGAAGCTGCGCGTATTCGTTACGGGCGGCGGTTGTTCAGGTTTTCAGTACGGCTTTACCTTCGATGAAGAAGTGGCTGATGACGACACCATCGTCGAGCGCGAGGGTGTGAGTCTGGTCGTCGATCCGATGAGCTTCCAGTACCTGGCAGGCGCCGAGGTGGATTACCAGGAAGGTCTGGAAGGTTCGCGTTTCGTCATCAAGAACCCGAACGCTACCACCACGTGTGGCTGCGGCTCTTCGTTCTCGATCTGATCGCGCTTACCGCATAAACAAACGCCGCAGGACCTCAGGGGCCTGCGGCGTTTTGCTGTCCGGGATTCTGCTTCAGGCGGGGTAGATGGCGCCGAGTACGCGCAGGCCGCGGGCGCCGGTGACGCTTGGGCGGTTGGCGGCGATGCCTTCGAGGCAGCAGTGGGCCAGCCACGCGAAGGCCATGGCCTCTACCCAGTCGGGGTCAACGCCGTGAGTGGCTGTGCTGCTGACTTTGGCGTCAGGCAGCAGGCTGGCCAGGCGGTTCATCAATGTGGCGTTGTGTGCGCCGCCGCCGCAGACCAGCAACTCCCGGGTATCTGATTGAGCGCTTTGCAGTGATTCGGTGATGGTCAGTGCGGTCAGCTCAAGCAGCGTTGCTTGCACGTCTTCGGCGGCGAAGGCCGGCAGTTTTGACAGGTGCTGTGTCAGCCATGGCAAGTTGAACACTTCACGACCAGTACTTTTCGGGCCTTTAGTCACGAAGAATGGATCGCCGAGTAGCGCTTTCAGCAGGGCAGGTTCGACCTTGCCGCTGGCGGCCCATTGACCGTCGCGATCAAAGTTCTCGCCGCGTTGCTGATGAATCCAGGCGTCCAGCAACACGTTCCCCGGGCCGCAGTCGAAGCCCGCCACAGGTTTGCCGGGCTCGATCAGGCTGAGGTTGCTGAAGCCGCCAACATTCAGTACCGCGCGGTTGCCGGCCTGTTCTTCAAATAGCGTTTCGTGAAACGCTGGAACCAATGGTGCACCTTGCCCGCCAGCCGCAACGTCGCGACTGCGGAAGTCGCTGACCACGGTGATGCCGGTCAATTCGGTCAGCAGGGCAGGGTTGCCGATTTGCACCGTGAAGCCGCGCGCCGGTTCGTGGCGAATGGTCTGGCCGTGGCTGCCAATCGCGCGAATGTCTTCGGGTTTCAGGTTTTGTTGATCAAGAAGGGTATGAATGCCCTGCGCCGCCAGCTTTACCCAGTTCTGCTGCGCAATGGCTGAGCGGGCAATTTCGTCCGGGCCGCTGGAGCACAAGCCAAGCAGCTCAGTGCGCAGGGAGTCAGGCATGGGGATGTAGTGCGTGGCGATCAGCTTGATCGCCGGTGCCACCTCGACCAGCGCGATGTCCAGGCCGTCGAGGCTGGTACCGGACATCACACCTATATAGAGCGTCATGGCTTAGCGCTTGCTCGAAGCCAGTTGGGTGGACTTCTCTTGGTCCATGCGCGCCATCAGCGGCTGACTCTGCGCGAGGAAGCGAGCGCGTTCTGCTTTGGAAATCGGATCGGCCATCGCCACCTTTTGACCCAGCGGATCGACGTGCACACCATTGACCTGGAACTCGTAGTGCAGGTGCGGGCCAGTAGACAGACCAGTGGTGCCGATGTAGCCAATGACTTGACCCTGCTTTACAGAGCTACCGGTCTGGACGCCTTTGGCAAATCCCTGCATGTGGCCATACAGCGTGCGATAGGTGTTGCCGTGTTGAATGATCACGGTATTGCCGTAGCCGCCGCGGCGACCGGCCAACAACACTTTGCCGTCGCCGGCCGCCTTGATTGGCGTGCCGCGAGGAGCTGCGTAATCGACACCTTTGTGGGCGCGGATCTTGTTCAGGATCGGGTGCTTGCGGCCCATGGAAAACTTGGAGCTGATGCGGGCGAAGTCTACCGGCGTGCGAATAAACGCCTTGCGCATGCTGTTGCCGTCAGCGGTGTAGTAGCTGCTGTTGCCTTGTTTGTTGGTGTAACGCACGGCGGTGTAGGTCTTGCCGCGGTTGGTAAAGCGCGCAGAGAGGATCGGCCCGTTACCGACGGCCTTGCCATTGACGACTTTCTGTTCGTAGATCACGTCGAATTCGTCACCCTGGCGAATATCCTGGGCGAAGTCGACGTCATAGCCAAACACGCTGGCCATATCCATGGTCAGGCTGTGGGACAGGCCGGCGCGAGCGGCGGATTGCGACAGCGAGCTGTTGATCACGCCATGAACGTAGGCAGAACGCACAGTAGGCTTGGCGGTAATTCTGTTGAATGCATAACCCTTGTCATTCTTGGTCAGTGTGATGCTTTCGAGGTCGCTGACCTTGCTATGCAGGTTGATTAGCTGGCCTTCTGGGTTCAGTTCAAACTCGAGTTTCTGGCCATGTTTGAGCTGGCTGAACTGCTTGGCCTGCTTGTCGCTGGCCAGTACTTCATGCACCGACGCGGCTGGAAGACCGACTTTCTCGAACAGGGTAGAGAGCGTGTCGCCTTTGGCGACGATCACTTCCCTGTGATTGGGTGCCTTCTTTTCTTCGACAACCGGCGCAGGTGCGGCCTGAGCGGTTTCCGGGGTGTCTTCGGCGCTGCTTTCGATCTGCGCGAAAGGGGAAGTTGCCGGTTCATTTGTGGCTTGGACCGCGTCGGCAGCGTCTTGATCTTGTGTCAGTTGTTCAGCAGGGCTATCCAGTTCAAGACTCAGGGTCGTCTTTTTGGCTTCTACATCACTGGAAGGAAATACCAGAAGCGCCAGGCTCAGAAGGGCGGCGATGCCACTTGCTGCGAGCAGGTGGGTCTTCGGGTAAAGCGGTGGCGCTTTAGACGATTCTTTGGTCATAGGTAATTTTGACTTTGAAAAAAGATGAATTGGAAAAGATGAATGACATGATGAAGATGAAATAACTGTATAAAATATAACCAAATCATCTCTGAAGCAAGTCCGTGGTCACTCTGCCAGCGGATTGGCGTCATTGCGCCGGCCAAACTTTGTATTTGACGCGTGATCTTGTATGGTTGGTCCCCTTTGAATTCGAGCCTTGCGGGTCTGTTATGAAGTCGGTTGAAGAGCAGCTAGCGCTGATCAAACGTGGTGCGGAAGAACTGTTGGTCGAGTCCGAGCTGATCGAAAAGCTCAAGCGTGGCCAGCCGCTGCGTATTAAGGCAGGCTTCGATCCGACTGCGCCGGATTTGCACCTGGGTCACACCGTGCTTATTAATAAGCTGCGTCAGTTCCAGGAGCTGGGGCATCAGGTGATCTTCCTTATAGGTGACTTCACCGGGATGATCGGTGATCCGAGCGGCAAGAGCGCAACGCGTCCACCGCTTACCCGTGAGCAGGTTCTCGAGAATGCCGAGACCTACAAGACTCAAGTCTTCAAGATTCTTGATCCGGCGAAAACCGAAGTGGCGTTCAACTCCACCTGGATGGACCAGATGGGGCCGGCCGACTTCATACGCCTGACATCGCAGTACACCGTTGCACGCATGCTCGAGCGTGACGACTTCGACAAGCGATACACGACCAATCAGCCAATCGCCATTCACGAGTTCCTCTATCCGCTGGTTCAGGGTTACGACTCGGTCGCCTTGCGCGCGGATGTCGAGTTGGGCGGCACCGACCAGAAGTTCAACCTGCTGATGGGGCGTGAGCTGCAGCGTGGTTACGGGCAGGAGGCTCAGTGCATTCTGACTATGCCATTGCTCGAAGGCTTGGATGGCGTGAAGAAGATGTCCAAATCGTTGGGCAACTACGTCGGCATCCAGGAGGCGCCGGGTGTGATGTACGGCAAGCTGGTTTCCATTCCGGATGCGCTGATGTGGCGTTACTTCGAATTGCTCAGCTTCCGCTCCATGGACGAGATCAATGCATTCCGTGCTGATGTCGAGGCAGGTGCCAATCCGCGTGACATCAAGATCAAGCTGGCCGAAGAGATCGTTGCACGCTTCCATGGTGAAGAGGCTGCAGCCAATGCTCACCGTGCCGCGGGTAACCGCATGAAGGATGGCGAGCTGCCGGATGATTTGCCGGAAATCGAATTGACCGCTACCGAAGATATGCCGATCGCTGCCGTCCTTAATAAGGCCGGTCTCGTGAAGAACTCGGCGGTGGCGCGTGATCTCCTGAATTCTGGCGGTGTTCGTATAGATGGTGAGGTTGTCGATCGCACCTTTATATACGCACTGGGCGCGACCCATGTTTGCCAGGCTGGAAAGAAGGCGTTTGCGCGTATTTCGCTTAAAACCGAATAAAGCTGAAGTTAAGGGTTGACGGCAGATTCTGGAAGTCTATAATTCGCCCCACTTCCGGCGCAGTCGAAACGGAAAACTCCTTGGTAAACAAAGAGTTACGCAGTTTTCGACAGCGAGTTGCTTCAGTTCATCGAGGCCTGGAAGGAGTTGAAAGAGCGGTGTTGTTGGGCTCTTTTGACGGTTCGATCGTCTCGGTCGAAAGCGGAGAAAAAGAGGTGTTGACAGCAGCGAACAACGCTGTAGAATTCGCCTCCCGCTAACGAGAGATCGGAAGCGCAAGTGGTTGAAGTTGCAAAGGAAACTTTGAAAACTTCTGAAAATAACCGCTTGACAGATACAGAGGACGCTGTAGAATGCGCGCCTCGGTTGAGACGAAAGATCTTAACCAACCGCTCTTTAACAACTGAATCAAGCAATTCGTGTGGGTGCTTGTGGAGTCAGACTGATAGTCAACAAGATTATCAGCATCACAAGTTACTCCGCGAGAAATCAAAGATGTAACCAACGATTGCTGAGCCAAGTTTAGGGTTTCTTAAAAACCCAAAGATGTTTGAACTGAAGAGTTTGATCATGGCTCAGATTGAACGCTGGCGGCAGGCCTAACACATGCAAGTCGAGCGGTAGAGAGAAGCTTGCTTCTCTTGAGAGCGGCGGACGGGTGAGTAATGCCTAGGAATCTGCCTGGTAGTGGGGGATAACGCTCGGAAACGGACGCTAATACCGCATACGTCCTACGGGAGAAAGCAGGGGACCTTCGGGCCTTGCGCTATCAGATGAGCCTAGGTCGGATTAGCTAGTTGGTGAGGTAATGGCTCACCAAGGCGACGATCCGTAACTGGTCTGAGAGGATGATCAGTCACACTGGAACTGAGACACGGTCCAGACTCCTACGGGAGGCAGCAGTGGGGAATATTGGACAATGGGCGAAAGCCTGATCCAGCCATGCCGCGTGTGTGAAGAAGGTCTTCGGATTGTAAAGCACTTTAAGTTGGGAGGAAGGGCAGTAAATTAATACTTTGCTGTTTTGACGTTACCGACAGAATAAGCACCGGCTAACTCTGTGCCAGCAGCCGCGGTAATACAGAGGGTGCAAGCGTTAATCGGAATTACTGGGCGTAAAGCGCGCGTAGGTGGTTTGTTAAGTTGGATGTGAAATCCCCGGGCTCAACCTGGGAACTGCATTCAAAACTGACAAGCTAGAGTATGGTAGAGGGTGGTGGAATTTCCTGTGTAGCGGTGAAATGCGTAGATATAGGAAGGAACACCAGTGGCGAAGGCGACCACCTGGACTGATACTGACACTGAGGTGCGAAAGCGTGGGGAGCAAACAGGATTAGATACCCTGGTAGTCCACGCCGTAAACGATGTCAACTAGCCGTTGGGAGCCTTGAGCTCTTAGTGGCGCAGCTAACGCATTAAGTTGACCGCCTGGGGAGTACGGCCGCAAGGTTAAAACTCAAATGAATTGACGGGGGCCCGCACAAGCGGTGGAGCATGTGGTTTAATTCGAAGCAACGCGAAGAACCTTACCAGGCCTTGACATCCAATGAACTTTCCAGAGATGGATTGGTGCCTTCGGGAACATTGAGACAGGTGCTGCATGGCTGTCGTCAGCTCGTGTCGTGAGATGTTGGGTTAAGTCCCGTAACGAGCGCAACCCTTGTCCTTAGTTACCAGCACGTAATGGTGGGCACTCTAAGGAGACTGCCGGTGACAAACCGGAGGAAGGTGGGGATGACGTCAAGTCATCATGGCCCTTACGGCCTGGGCTACACACGTGCTACAATGGTCGGTACAGAGGGTTGCCAAGCCGCGAGGTGGAGCTAATCCCAGAAAACCGATCGTAGTCCGGATCGCAGTCTGCAACTCGACTGCGTGAAGTCGGAATCGCTAGTAATCGCGAATCAGAATGTCGCGGTGAATACGTTCCCGGGCCTTGTACACACCGCCCGTCACACCATGGGAGTGGGTTGCACCAGAAGTAGCTAGTCTAACCTTCGGGAGGACGGTTACCACGGTGTGATTCATGACTGGGGTGAAGTCGTAACAAGGTAGCCGTAGGGGAACCTGCGGCTGGATCACCTCCTTAATCGACGACATCAGCTGCTCCATAAGTTCCCACACGAATTGCTTGATTCATTGAAGAAGACGATAAGAAGCAGCCCGAAATTGGGTCTGTAGCTCAGTTGGTTAGAGCGCACCCCTGATAAGGGTGAGGTCGGCAGTTCGAATCTGCCCAGACCCACCAATTTTTGTGTGGGATCCTGTAGCAATACGGGGCCATAGCTCAGCTGGGAGAGCGCCTGCCTTGCACGCAGGAGGTCAACGGTTCGATCCCGTTTGGCTCCACCACTACTGCTTCTGATTGTATAAAGCTTAGAAATGAGCATTCCATCGTGATGGTGATGAATGTTGATTTCTAGTCTTTGGCTAGATCGTTCTTTAAAAATTTGGGTATGTGATAGAAAGATAGACTGAACGTTACTTTCACTGGTAACGGATCAGGCTAAGGTAAAATTTGTGAGTTTAATCGCGAATTTTCGGCGAATGTCGTCTTCACAGTATAACCAGATTGCTTGGGGTTATATGGTCAAGTGAAGAAGCGCATACGGTGGATGCCTTGGCAGTCAGAGGCGATGAAAGACGTGGTAGCCTGCGAAAAGCTTCGGGGAGTCGGCAAACAGACTTTGATCCGGAGATGTCTGAATGGGGGAACCCACCTAACATAAGTTAGGTATCTTAAGCTGAATACATAGGCTTAAGAAGCGAACCAGGGGAACTGAAACATCTAAGTACCCTGAGGAAAAGAAATCAACCGAGATTCCCTTAGTAGTGGCGAGCGAACGGGGACTAGCCCTTAAGTTGATTTGAGATTAGCGGAACGCTCTGGAAAGTGCGGCCATAGTGGGTGATAGCCCTGTACGCGAAAATCTCTTATCAATGAAATCGAGTAGGACGGAGCACGAGAAACTTTGTCTGAATATGGGGGGACCATCCTCCAAGGCTAAATACTACTGACTGACCGATAGTGAACTAGTACCGTGAGGGAAAGGCGAAAAGAACCCCGGAGAGGGGAGTGAAATAGATCCTGAAACCGTATGCGTACAAGCAGTGGGAGCCCACTTTGTTGGGTGACTGCGTACCTTTTGTATAATGGGTCAGCGACTTATTTTCAGTGGCGAGCTTAACCGAATAGGGGAGGCGTAGCGAAAGCGAGTCTTAATAGGGCGTCTAGTCGCTGGGAATAGACCCGAAACCGGGCGATCTATCCATGGGCAGGTTGAAGGTTGGGTAACACTAACTGGAGGACCGAACCGACTACCGTTGAAAAGTTAGCGGATGACCTGTGGATCGGAGTGAAAGGCTAATCAAGCTCGGAGATAGCTGGTTCTCCTCGAAAGCTATTTAGGTAGCGCCTCATGTATCACTGTAGGGGTAGAGCACTGTTTCGGCTAGGGGGTCATCCCGACTTACCAAACCGATGCAAACTCCGAATACCTACAAGTGCCGAGCATGGGAGACACACGGCGGGTGCTAACGTCCGTCGTGAAAAGGGAAACAACCCAGACCGTCAGCTAAGGTCCCAAAGTTATGGTTAAGTGGGAAACGATGTGGGAAGGCTTAGACAGCTAGGAGGTTGGCTTAGAAGCAGCCACCCTTTAAAGAAAGCGTAATAGCTCACTAGTCGAGTCGGCCTGCGCGGAAGATGTAACGGGGCTCAAACCATACACCGAAGCTACGGGTATCACTTAGGTGATGCGGTAGAGGAGCGTTCTGTAAGCCTGTGAAGGTGAGTTGAGAAGCTTGCTGGAGGTATCAGAAGTGCGAATGCTGACATGAGTAACGACAATGGGTGTGAAAAACACCCACGCCGAAAGACCAAGGTTTCCTGCGCAACGTTAATCGACGCAGGGTTAGTCGGTCCCTAAGGCGAGGCTGAAAAGCGTAGTCGATGGAAAACAGGTTAATATTCCTGTACTTCTGGTTATTGCGATGGAGGGACGGAGAAGGCTAGGCCAGCTTGGCGTTGGTTGTCCAAGTTTAAGGTGGTAGGCTGGAATCTTAGGTAAATCCGGGATTCTAAGGCCGAGAGCTGATGACGAGTGTTCTTTTAGAACACGAAGTGGTTGATGCCATGCTTCCAAGAAAAGCTTCTAAGCTTCAGGTAACCAGGAACCGTACCCCAAACCGACACAGGTGGTTGGGTAGAGAATACCAAGGCGCTTGAGAGAACTCGGGTGAAGGAACTAGGCAAAATGGCACCGTAACTTCGGGAGAAGGTGCGCCGGTGAGGGTGAAGGACTTGCTCCGTAAGCCCATGCCGGTCGAAGATACCAGGCCGCTGCGACTGTTTATTAAAAACACAGCACTCTGCAAACACGAAAGTGGACGTATAGGGTGTGACGCCTGCCCGGTGCCGGAAGGTTAATTGATGGGGTTAGCTAACGCGAAGCTCTTGATCGAAGCCCCGGTAAACGGCGGCCGTAACTATAACGGTCCTAAGGTAGCGAAATTCCTTGTCGGGTAAGTTCCGACCTGCACGAATGGCGTAACGATGGCGGCGCTGTCTCCACCCGAGACTCAGTGAAATTGAAATCGCTGTGAAGATGCAGTGTATCCGCGGCTAGACGGAAAGACCCCGTGAACCTTTACTATAGCTTTGCACTGGACTTTGAATTTGCTTGTGTAGGATAGGTGGGAGGCTTTGAAGCGTGGACGCCAGTTCGCGTGGAGCCAACCTTGAAATACCACCCTGGCAACTTTGAGGTTCTAACTCAGGTCCGTTATCCGGATCGAGGACAGTGTATGGTGGGTAGTTTGACTGGGGCGGTCTCCTCCTAAAGAGTAACGGAGGAGTACGAAGGTGCGCTCAGACCGGTCGGAAATCGGTCGTAGAGTATAAAGGCAAAAGCGCGCTTGACTGCGAGACAGACACGTCGAGCAGGTACGAAAGTAGGTCTTAGTGATCCGGTGGTTCTGTATGGAAGGGCCATCGCTCAACGGATAAAAGGTACTCCGGGGATAACAGGCTGATACCGCCCAAGAGTTCATATCGACGGCGGTGTTTGGCACCTCGATGTCGGCTCATCACATCCTGGGGCTGAAGCCGGTCCCAAGGGTATGGCTGTTCGCCATTTAAAGTGGTACGCGAGCTGGGTTTAGAACGTCGTGAGACAGTTCGGTCCCTATCTGCCGTGGACGTTTGAGATTTGAGAGGGGCTGCTCCTAGTACGAGAGGACCGGAGTGGACGAACCTCTGGTGTTCCGGTTGTCACGCCAGTGGCATTGCCGGGTAGCTATGTTCGGAATAGATAACCGCTGAAAGCATCTAAGCGGGAAACTAGCCTCAAGATGAGATCTCACTGGGACCTTGAGTCCCCTGAAGGGCCGTCGAAGACTACGACGTTGATAGGTTGGGTGTGTAAGCGCTGTGAGGCGTTGAGCTAACCAATACTAATTGCCCGTGAGGCTTGACCATATAACACCCAAGTAATTTGACTACTCGAAAGAGCATCAGATTGCGGTGTGTGAAGACGAAACGAACCGAAAGTTCGAGAAACAAACACACAAACTATCGCATACCCATTCGCTGGAGCGTGAACCGTAAGGTACACGAGCTGGCTACCGAATTTCTTGACGACCATAGAGCATTGGAACCACCTGATCCCATCCCGAACTCAGCAGTGAAACGATGCATCGCCGATGGTAGTGTGGGGTTTCCCCATGTGAGAGTAGGTCATCGTCAAGATTAAATTCCGAAACCCCTATCTGCGTATGCAGGTAGGGGTTTTGTTTTGCCCGCAGGAAAATCTGCCCAAGACGGTTTCTATGCAACAGATCAAGGCGTGGCTATTATGCGGGCCTCATTGTGAGGCGAGACTTGCATGCTGACATTGTTAAAGCTTCTTAAGGATGGCCGATTCCATTCAGGTCAGGCCCTGGGCGCCGCTTTGGGTGTCAGTCGTAGCGCTGTATGGAAACAACTTCAGCTTTTAGAAGCTGAGCTTGGCTTGTCTATTCACAAGGTGCGAGGGCGCGGTTATCAGCTGGCTTCGCCGTTGACACTGCTTGATTCTGTCGCGATAGCAGGGCAGGCGCCTTCTTGTGATTGGCCCATTCTTGTTTTCGATTCAATTGACTCCACTAATGCTGAGGCGTTACGTGCAATTGATCGTGGCCAAACAGCGCCATTCCTTGTGCTCGCCGAGCGGCAGACGTCTGGTCGTGGGCGCCGTGGGCGTAAGTGGGCGAGTCCTTTCGCAGAAAATATCTATTACAGT